>JBEEJZ010000255.1:0-2960 GCA_041168905.1 Pseudomonadota bacterium
TCACGCAGTTCTTGAGCGACGCTCGGATTCCAGAGGATCTGGTAACCACTGTGGCCATTGCGCGAGTACGGCATCGCTTCCGCCCATGCCTCACCCGGTTCGGTCAGCTCCCACTCATCACGCTCGTTGCGCACCTGCAGACCCAGGTTGGCCAAGCGCAAGTTGGTGGTCTTTGCCGAGAGGCCGACCAGCTTGCCCAGTTGCGTGGCATTGAGAGAGCAGATCGGCTCGTTGGCTGCGGGCAGCGCACGGCGCAATGTCTCGATGGCCAGGCCGGTGTTTTCATGGATGCAGGTCAGCGTGGCCGCCATGGCTATGCCAGCCTTCACCCCTGGCACCTTGGCCACTGCCTCACCAATTAGAAGCAATGAGGTAACTCGGTCTTGAGTAGGTGCGGGCAATGCAGCCATCGCAGGCACAGCATAAGAGCCGGTCTTACGGATGGCGGGCAGAACCTCATGCGTGACCCAACGCTTAAATCGTTTTGCTTCAGCTTTACGACTACCAAGCACAAGGGCATAAAGACCGGGTTCGTTGACCGTGGTCATTTCTTGAATGCCACCAGGGGTGTGAATTGAGTTCACACCCTTTTCGTCATCATCAAGACGCTCAAGCGCCTTGCGATCAAGGCTGATCGTCGACAACACGTCGGCTGCTACAAACCATGGTTCACCTTGTGCATCGGTGACGATGCGAACTTGGCGGCCTTCGAAATCAAATGGAGCAAGTTGCTGATTCATGATCAGACCTCCGATTCAGGGGAAATGTGGAAAGAGGGCTTGCCTGCCTCGACCGTGCGGGCATCGGCGAATTGCTGCTGCAATGCGGGGGGCCAGTTCGTGTACCGGGATTCAGGCACCGACAACTTGACGTCGAGGTAGCTCTCAACGGCTTCGCCAGAGGCGACGATGCGCTCGGCGATGGTCTTGAGCTTCTTCTGATCCCAGGAGACTTTCTTGGGCAGATCGAACTTCACGTGTAAGCCATCGGCTTTGACGTGTGCGGTTCCGAAATCACGCCCAGACGCGCTGAGGCTCTCGCGACCTTGAGCACCGAAGCGTTGATCCAGAGCACCATCCAGTTTTGTGCGAGCCGCTTTGAGCCAGGCAATGGCCTGATCCAAATTGGTGTCGACCTCCACCAGTTGCTGCGCAGGTAGATTGGCCAACTGGGAAACAGACATCTCAGCAATGTCGGCAGGGAAAATGGACAAGTCGTTCATCTCTGTCCTCCCTTCAGGCCGTCGCGCGCTCGGACGTCGAAACGTGCAGAGCGTTCTTCTCGAAATCCAAAATCATCTCGAGCGCATAGCTCACGCGCTTGGACAATTTCAGATACTTGGGACCACGACCTTCGCAGCGCCAGCGCTGAAGTGTTTTGGGGCTGATGCCCCAGCGCTGGGCCAGTTCGTTCTCGTTGAGCACCCGGCGATCTCCGGGTGACAGGGTGTTGATCGCTTCTTGAGTCGATCGGGTAAGTGAGGTTGCCGTTGCTGGCATGGATTACTCCTTTGACGTTGTTGAGGAACAGGTGTCATTGGAGATTTCGGGTGGCGAACATACGAGGGACCGATTGGCGAACCACGCGGAAACTTTTGGTTCGCCAATGCCCCGCCACAAATGAAAACGGCGAGCACTTGGCTCGCCGCTGATGGGGTGATTTGGGCTTTAGATGGGTTAGTTGTTATCGAGAGGGAGTAATCTAGAGAAAATATTCAGATAAACGTATGCACTCGCGCAAACTCAATCATATTCACTGAGCACACGTCAATCCGACTGAAGAGTTCATGAGTTGAAGTGTCAAGTGATCTATTCCAAAGCGTGTGTGCAACTCTTGTGATGTCTTGGAAATGAAAGAATCACCGCCCGAGCCTTCGCGCATCAATAGATGCGCCGTCATTGCGATCTGGGTAGTGCTCATAGCCCAGATATGCAAATCAAGAACCTGCATGACACCGTCCTGACTTTTCAGGAATTCCCGGACACTGATGAGATCCACGTTCTCCGGAACGGCATCGAAAAGTAGATGAACCGATTGCTTGAGCAAGCCGATGCTGCCCAGAACAATGACGATGGCAATCCCGATGCTCATTACAGGGTCTATCCAGTCCCAGCCCAGGTAAAGCGACATGGCCCCTGAAACCACAACGCCCACCGAGACCAGCGCATCAGCAGCCATATGGACGAACGCACCCTGCAGGTTGAGGTCTTCATGCCGCCCTTTCATGAAAAGCAAGGCTGTCAAGCCATTGATCACAATGCCGACAGAAGCGACGGCCATGATGATTTTTCCCTGAACTGGCTCAGGAGAGTGCAGCCGCTGAAATGCCTCAAGACACAGTGAGCCCATGGCCACAAGAAGCAAGACCGCATTGACAAAGGCCGCCAATATTCCGGCCCGACTCCAGCCGTAGGTGTGTCGAAAATCGGGCTTGAGCCTGCTCACTAGCATGGCACCCCAAGCCAGAACCAGCCCAGCCACATCGCTCAGATTGTGGCCTGCGTCGGCTAACAGGGACAGGGAATCGGTAGACCAACCATACCAGGCCTCAATGCCAACGAAAGCTAAGTTGAGCCCAACACCGACAGCAAAGGCACGATTGAATTGGCCGTCGCCGTGTGCATGATTGTGCGATTCACTCATTGGTCACTTTTCTCACCAAAACACCCTGCAAATCTGTGCCTGGCGAGACTGTGTTGAACACCGTGCCGTACTTCTTCACGTTGTCGTGAAGCAGGCTCAAGCGCTGGTCAGGCTCATCTGTATCAACCACGATTCGGTAGCGTATGGATTCCATTTTCGGCGGCACATCCTGGCGGACACCATCTACAACGACTTCGACGCCTCGATATTGGAATTTCAGAATCGGGGCGACACGTTCAATGCCCTTGACCATGCAAGCCGTCAATGCTGCCAAAAGCAACTCGGCTGGATTGAATGCTTCTGGATTCCCCGAAAGA
>JBEEJZ010000256.1:0-4108 GCA_041168905.1 Pseudomonadota bacterium
GAGGTTCACGACCTTGTCGAGCAGAATAATTTGCATGGTCGGTCTCCTTAGATCTTGTGCTGGTCGCTGTACGGCAACATGGCCAGGAAACGAGCACGCTTGATGGCGGTATTCAGCTGACGTTGGAAGATGGCGCGGGTTCCAGTCAAACGGGCCGGAATGATCTTGCCGTTCTCGGCGATGAAATCGCGAAGGGTATCGATGTCCTTGTAGTCAATTTCTTCGACACCGGTGACAGTGAAGCGGCAGAAACGCTTGCGTTTGAACAGCAAGTTTTGCGCTGGACGCTTGGGACGCTTGTCTTTGTTGAATTTCTTGAACGTGGCCATGGGGCCTCCTGAAAATTAATCTTGCAAAAAATCTTGAATATGAAACACGACGCTTTTGACATTACGCGCAGAAGCCAGAAAACCTGAAAAGCTCCACTGACTTCCAACGGCCTGCTTAACAAGGCGCTCCGCAACAGAACCCACAGCAATCGCCTTGATTTGCAACTTCACCTGTCGAATCTGTCCCGCCTCCTCGGCTTTTGAGGCATGCTCAAGCACCAAATTCAAAGCAGGAAGACCGGCTGGCGTATATCGCATGGGCTGAAGCTCAGCAATACAAGCCTGCAAACGAAGTGAATTGGACGGTATGCCGCTCCCGCGTACGTTATCGTGCTTCGGTTGATCAGGCTGCGTACTCGGCCTGCTGGGACTTGCGAGCATCTTCACGCTCAACCGTCTTCATCATTGACGAAGGACCTGTTTCAGCCTTCTTCTTGAGTACGGTGAGGTGACGCAAAACGGCATCGTTGAACTTAAACGCATGTTCCAGTTCAGCCATAACCTCTTGACCAGCTTCAATATTGACGCACAAGTAGTGTGCCTTGGCCAGCTTGTTGATCATGTAGACCAACTGACGGCGGCCCCAATCTTCCACGCGGTGAATCTTGCCGCCACCGGCGGTGATCATTCCTTTGTAACGCTCCAGCATCGCTGGAACTTGTTCGCTCTGATCCGGATGGATCATGAGGATGATTTCGTAATGACGCATAAACACTCCTTAAGGTTATAGCAGCCCACTGCGTCCTGCGTAGTGCTGCAAGGCAAAGCCCAAGATTATAGCGACTAGTTTTTGCGGGTCATCAGACTGACCAGCCAAGTCACCAGTGCGCCGGCAGGGGCGCCGAAAACACCCGCAGACACCGGCTTGATTCCAAACCACAGTTCGGGGCGCGAGAGCCCTAGCACCTGGCTCACCCAAGGTGCGTGGAGCACGATGTAAAAAAGGCACACAACCAAGCCAGACGCCATACCCGCAAGAGCACCGGCCCGGGTGGTGCCGCGCCAGTAAATGCCCATCACCATCGCAGGGAAAAATGCGGAGGCAGCCAACGAAAAAGACATCGCCACGAGCACCAGAATTCCGGCGGGTTTTTGGGCTGCCGCATAGGCGGCGGCCAGAGCCACCAGCAAAAGTGCGAATTTGGATAGCAGAACACGGTAGACATCACCCGATCCATTGGCTCGGCCGCGAAAATAGATGTCGTAAGCAAGTGCGTTGCCCATGGTCAGCAAGAGCGCGTCTGCCGTGGAAAGGGCCGCAGCCAGTCCACCAGCAGCCACCAGGCCGGAAATGACATAGGGCAACCCCCCCAACTCGGGGGACACCAGCATCACAATATCCTCGCCAGTACGCAATTCCGCCCATTGCAATATGCCGTCTGAATTGATGTCGGAAACTGAAATCAATGAAGCGTCCACCTTAGACCACTGTGCTATCCAGGCCGGAAGATCACTGAAGTTCTGCCCCACCAAACCTGTCAGTACTTCGTACTTGACGAGTACCGCCAACGCCGGCGCCGCCATGTAAAGCAGTGAGATGAACAAAAGGGACCAGGCTACCGAGGTGCGCGCTTCCGCGACTGACGGGGTGGTGTAAAAACGAGTCAGCAGGTGTGGCATGCCCGCAGTGCCGAGCATGAGACATACCATGAGTGCCAGGAAATTCAGGCGCGAGTACTTGAACTCTTCTTGCTCCTCGACACTTCCCGTCGGATTACCGGCATAAGCCTGGCCAAAAGGAGCCCCTCCCGACCAAGGTCGGGAACGCTCCAAGTTGTCTTTCATGGCGAGCGTCCATGCGTCACGAGCTGCCGCCGCGTCCTTGGGCAGCAAAGCCAGCTCACGGCTAGCCTCCTGAACAACAGATGGTTGGGAAGGCTCCTGCTTGAGCTTACGCAATCGTGCCAGCGCTGCTTCACGTTGCTCGGTCAAAGAAGCCGGTAAAGCCAATAGCTTCTGCTCGTAAATTTCAGCTCTTCGAGCGTACTCTGCCCTGACCTGCTTCTCCTGCTCGGAAGCCATGATGTCGTGCTCAAGCTCTGCAATTTTGGCCAGTTGTTGCCCGTACACCATCGGCGCAATTGGATTGCCCAATTGCTTGTAGGCAAGCCAGGAAACAGGTATCAGAAAAGCCAATATCACAATGACGTACTGGGCTACTTGCGTCCATGTCACTGCACGCATGCCGCCAAGAAAGGAACAAACCAGCACACCTCCGAGCCCCAGCATGATTCCGATTTCGAACCGGACCCCAGTCAAACGGGAGGTAATCACCCCCACCCCATAGATCTGGGCTACCACGTATGTGAAAGAAACAAAAACCACCGCAACCGCCGCAAGCAAACCGGGCCATCGCCCACCAAAGCGATGCCTGAAGTAGTCGGGCAAGGTGTACAAGTTGTGTTTGCGCAAGTTCGGCGCAATCAATAAGGCGACCAGGCAAAAGCCGCCCGTCCACCCCATGATGTAAGCCAATCCGCCCGGTTGACCATTAGCTCCCGAAAAACCCTGGAGGTAAAGGCCTCCCGCCAAACTGATGAATGAGGCCGCACTCATCCAGTCAGCGGCAGTTGCCATACCGTTGTAAATCGCGGGGATTCGCCTACCCGCCACATAGTATTCGTTGCTGTCTGAGGTTCGGCAAACAATGCCAATCCCTGCGTACAAAACCAGGGTGGCAAGCAGGAAGGCAGCACCTATCCAATGGCGCGCCATCCCCACCCACTCGGCGGCGGCCAGCAGTGCAAGGAACACCAGCACCAAGACAACATAACGACCAAACAATCGATGCAGGTCTGAGACCTGCTCCGGCGTACTCGGTGCCCAGCCTTTTGCATCATCCTGCCGGCCATCCCGACGCCGTATCCAAGCGTAGCTGGAAACAATACCGAGGTAAATGAGAATCGCACCGAGTGCGCAGTACCAGTAGTTGAACGGCCACCCACCCACCGTAAAACTCAGGTCACGGGCAAAGTACACCACACTGAAAGATGCGAGACTCCAGATCAGCAAAAAGGCTATCCGCAGTTTTGCTGCACGCGATTCGGGAAGCCAGGCCATGTCTAATCACACCGCAGATGGGTTGGCTTCCGATACTCGCGTCAAGCCTGCGCAAGCAGGTGCCAGGTCTCAATCACGGAGTCCGGGTTCAGCGAGATCGAGCTGATGCCTTGCTCATGTAACCAAGCCGCAAAATCAGGATGATCGCTGGGCCCTTGACCGCAAATACCGATGTATTTGCCCTGCGATCGGCAGGCTCGGATGGCTTGGCTGATGAGTGCCTTGACTGCCGGATCCCTTTCGTCAAAGTCTGCTGCGAGCAGCTCAAGGCCCGAATCGCGATCCAGGCCCAGCGTCAGCTGGGTCAGATCATTGGAGCCAATTGAGAATCCATCAAAGTACTCCAAAAATTGCTCGGCCAAAATAGCGTTGCTCGGCACCTCGCACATCATGATGAGCTTCAGGCCGGCATCACCACCGTCCGGGCAGTAACCATCTCCTCTGCGCAGGCCGTGTGAGGCTAGCAACTCGGTCACTCGCTTGGCCTGCCCCAGCGTGCGAACAAAGGGCACCATGATCTGTACATTGGTCAGTCCCATGTCTATACGAACGCGCTTGAGTGCCTCGCATTCCATCGCAAATGCCTCACCGAAGTCGGCGCTGAGGTACCGGGCCGCCCCCCGAAAACCCAGCATGGGGTTTTCTTCATCGGGCTCATAGCGGCTACCGCCTATGAGCTTGCGATACTCGTTGCTCTTGAAATCTGACAACCGGACGAT
>JBEEJZ010000257.1:0-94899 GCA_041168905.1 Pseudomonadota bacterium
GCGCGCTGGTGGGGTCCGAACGGCTTCACGAACACCTTTCGAACTTTTGAGTTCGAACCTGGCGGTCAATGGATTTTCACCATGCATGGCCCAGACGGTACGAGCTACCTGAACGAGTCTGGTTTCGCTGAGATTGTTCCAAATGCCCTGGTGCGCATACGGCACACTTCCATGCCACAGTTCGTGCTGTCGATTGCCCTGCAGTCACGAGGCCACAGTACCTTGGTAAGTTGGGAGCAGGTCTTTGCCGATGCGCAGGTTGCTCAAAACATACGCCACATCGTCGAGCCATCCAACGAACAAAACCTGGATCGACTTACTGCAGAAGTTCGCATTCCAGCGTAGTCGAAAACCGAAGGGCAAGAACAATTGCCGAAGGTTCAAACAGAATTCTGAATATCGATAAATTGAGGGAGGTTGGCCAGAAACAGTTGCACCAGTGTCGGGTCAAAGTGCTTTCCACTCTCGCTGGAAATAAAGTCTATGACCTGATCCAACGGCCAAGGCTCCTTGTAGCAGCGCCTGGAGCTCAGCGCATCAAACACGTCCGCCAGGGTCACGATCCGACCGACCAGCGGAATGTTCTCACCCGCAAGGCCGTAAGGGTAGCCACTGCCGTTCCACCTTTCGTGATGGGACAGCGCCACCGTGGCTCCCATCTGCAGCAAGGGCGATTGCGCGTCACGCAAGATGTTGTAGCCGTTGATGGCATGCTGGCGCATCTGCACCATCTCGTCAGGGGTCAGTGAGCCCGGTTTTTTGAGAATGGCGTCTGGCGTGGCGATCTTGCCCACGTCGTGCAGCATGGATGCCAGGCGCAGGTCCTCTGCATAGGCGGGGCCTAGCCCCAGCAATTCGGAAAGGAGTGCGCTGTAGCGGCCCATGCGTTCGATGTGGGCACCGGTGTCCTTGTCGGTAAATTCCGACGCGATCACAAATTTTTTGACCGCCTCGACCCGGGATTCACGCAGCTGGTGGTTCATACGCGCATTGCGTAGCAACACGCCTACCTGATTGGCCAGGGCCGTCAGGTACAAGACATCGTCATCTGGAAAGGCCTCCATCACCCCGGTCTCTCGGCTGCGGTGATTGATGAACTGCATGACCCCCAGCACATAACCTCGTGTGTCACACATGGGGAGCGTGAGCATGGAGCAGGAGTGGTACTGGTGCCGCTGGTCCAGGGCAGGGTTGAACTGGTACGGCACAGACGCATCCAGACGGTACACATCCGGAATGTTGAGCAGACGACCCGACAGCGCCACAAAACCGGAGATCGAGCTGGGTTGAATGGGAATCAAAAAGTCGCGCACGCTTTCCACCAGCCGCTGCCGGTCGCCTGCACGCTGGTCCAGCACCTGGTTAGTCGAAGCCAGAAACCGCAGCTGGTCCCCCTCCACCCCGTAGATGGAGCACCCTTCGCAATGCGCCATCTCGACGCCGGTCTTGGCGATCAAGGCCAGCAGCTCATCAAAGCCACGCACTTCACTCAGCGCCAGCGACGCATCGACCAACAGCTTGAGTCGCTGGGCATCCAGGGACCCCTTCAGGCCCGAGGATGCCACCCCAGGGCTGAGCGCCGAGTTGGGCTTCAGCTCGAATGACTTCACGTCCATGACCTTTACGCCCCTATTTTTCAAGTTCGCTCTGTTGCATTCGCACAATGTACACGTTGGCAGTGAACAAGGGGAACGCATCGGATACCCCATGGGTTGCGTTGCCCGGCTGTAAGGGAAGCGACGATAAAATCGAAGGCTGACCCGCACCCTGCTTTTCATTTTTCCGGAGCTGCCCCTCAGATGACAACGCCTCAAACCATGGCTAACGCCATCCGCGCATTGGCCATGGACGCCGTGCAACAAGCCAATTCGGGTCACCCCGGCGCACCCATGGGCATGGCCGACATGGCGGTGGCCCTGTGGGCCCGCCACCTCAAGCACAGCCCCGCCAACCCCAACTGGTTTGACCGCGACCGCTTCGTGCTGTCCAACGGTCACGGCTCCATGCTGATTTACGCCTTGCTGCACCTCACCGGCTACAAGCTGCCGATGAGCGAGCTGAAGAACTTCCGCCAGCTCCACAGCAAGACCGCCGGCCACCCCGAAGTGGGTGTGACCCCCGGTGTGGAAACCACCACCGGCCCGCTGGGCCAGGGCGTGACCAATGCGGTGGGCATGGCGTTGGCAGAAAAACTGCTGGCCGCCGAGTTCAACCGCGAAGGCCATACCGTGGTGGACCACCACACTTACGTCTTCATGGGCGATGGTTGCCTGATGGAAGGCATCAGCCACGAAGCTGCTGCGCTGGCAGGCGCCTGGAAGCTCAACAAGCTGATCGCCCTGTACGACGACAACGGCATTTCGATCGATGGCCAGGTCGCCCCTTGGTTCATCGACAACACCGCCCAGCGTTTTGCCGCTTACGGCTGGAACGTCATCGGCCCGGTCGATGGTCACGACGAAGCCGCTGTGTCGCAAGCCATTGCCACTGCCAAGACCAGTGCCGACAAGCCCACTTTGGTGATCTGCAAAACCCACATCGGCAAGGGCAGCCCCAACCGCGCCAACACCTCCAAGGCCCACGGCGAACCTCTGGGTGCCGAGGAAATCAAGCTCACCCGCGAGTCACTCGGCTGGAACCACGCACCTTTTGTCATTCCTGACGACGTGTATGCCGCGTGGGATGCCAAAGCCTCGGGCAAGACGGCCGAGCAAGCCTGGACCGAGAAGTTCAAGGCCTACAAGGCCGCTCACCCCGACCTGGCCAAGGAGCTGGTGCGCCGCATGAAGGGCGATTTGCCCAAGAAATTTGTCCAAACCGCCGTGGACGCCGTGATTGCAGCCCACACCAAGGCGGAAACCGTGGCTTCACGCAAGGCCTCGCAGCTGGCGCTGGAAGCCTTCACCGCCGCCCTGCCAGAAATGCTGGGGGGTTCGGCCGACCTGACCGGCTCCAACCTGACCAACACCAAAGCCACCCCCAACCTGCGTTTTGACGACGCCGGCCAGGGCAACGGTGGCCGCCACATCAACTACGGTGTGCGTGAATTCGGCATGGCCGCCATCATGAATGGCGTGGCGCTACACGGTGGCTACATCCCCTACGGTGGCACTTTCCTGACCTTCAGCGACTACAGCCGCAACGCCATCCGCATGGCGGCACTGATGAAGCAGCGCGTGATTCATGTCTTCACGCACGACAGCATCGGCCTGGGTGAAGACGGTCCTACCCACCAGTCGATCGAGCATGCGGCCAGCCTGCGCCTGATCCCCAACCTGGACGTCTGGCGCCCGGCAGACACCGCGGAAACTGCCGTGGCCTGGACTGTGGCGCTGCAAAACAGCACCCGCCCCACCGCCTTGCTGCTCTCGCGCCAGAACATCAGCTACGCGCCCAAGTGCGATTCGGCCGCTGCCCCCGACGCGTCTGGCCTGGACGCCATCAGCAAGGGCGCTTATGTGCTGTCCGAGCCGGTAGATGCCGGCTTCAAGCCCAGCAAGAAGACGCAGGCCGTCATCATTGCCACTGGCTCCGAGGTGCAACTGGCCATGGCGGCGCAAAAGCTGCTGGCCGAGCGCAAGATCGCGGTGCGCGTGGTGTCCATGCCCAGCAACACGGCCTTTGATCGCCAGAGCCTTGACTACAAAAACACGGTGCTGCCGGCCGGGGTGCCCCGCATCGCCGTGGAAATGGGTGTGAGTGAAGGCTGGTGGAAGTACGGGTGCGCGGCAGTGGTAGGCATCGACACCTACGGCGAGTCGGCCCCTGCCCCCGTGCTGTTCAAGCACTTTGGCTTCACAGCAGAGAATGTGGCCGACACGGTGCAAGCTGCGCTGGCCAAAAAGTAAGCAAGTTTTATTTTTCAGGAGTTAACCATGACCATCAAAATCGGTATCAACGGCTTTGGCCGTATCGGTCGCAACGTGCTGCGGTCCGCCATTCAAAACTTCCCCGATGTCGAAATCGTTGGCATCAACGACCTGCTCGAACCCAACTACCTGGCTTACATGCTGCAGTACGACAGCGTGCACGGCCGTTTCAAGGGCGATGTGGCGATTGACGGCAACACCCTCATCGTCAACGGCAAGAAAATCCGCCTGACGCAAGAGCGTGACCCCGCTGCCCTGAAGTGGAACGAAGTCGGCGCCGACATCGTGATCGAATCCACCGGTCTATTCCTGGACAAGGCTTCGGCTGAAAAGCACCTGGCTGCTGGCGCCAAGAAGGTGATCATGTCCGCTCCCAGCAAGGACGACACCCCCATGTTTGTGTACGGCGTGAACCACGACACCTACAAGGGCGAGGCCATCATTTCCAACGCCTCTTGCACCACCAACTGCCTGGCCCCGCTGGCCAAGGTGATTCACGACAAATTCGGCATCAAGCGCGGCCTGATGACCACGGTGCATGCTGCCACCGCCACGCAAAAAACCGTGGACGGCCCATCCAACAAAGACTGGCGCGGCGGCCGCGGCATTCTGGAAAACATCATCCCCAGCTCCACCGGCGCTGCCAAGGCTGTGGGCGTGGTGATTCCTGCGCTGAACAAGAAGCTGACCGGCATGTCTTTCCGCGTGCCCACCAGCGACGTGTCGGTGGTCGACCTGACAGTTGAACTCAACACCGAAGCCACCCTGAAAGACATCTGCGCTGAAATCAAGGCGCAAAGCGAAGGCGCCTTGAAGGGCATCCTGGGCTACACCGAAGACAAGGTAGTGGCCACCGACTTCCGTGGCGACACCCGCACCTCCATCTTCGACGCCGAGGCCAGCATTGCCCTGGACGGCACCTTCGTCAAGCTGGTGAGCTGGTACGACAACGAGTGGGGTTACTCCAACAAGTGCCTGGAAATGGCACGCGTCGTGGCCAAGTAAGCTAGCCTTGCCACCACTGAGAAACGCGCCCGAGGGCGCGTTTTTTGTGGGTGATCGTTTCGTCCTTGTGCTTTTAGCGCTGCGCGTTGATCTGCAAGCCGCGTTCCTTAGCCATGGTCATGGCGGTGTCTTCGATCATGTCTTCCTGGCCTCCAATCATTTTCTTGCGGCCTAGCTCCACCAGGATGTCGCGTGCCGACACACCGAAGCGGGCAGCTGCACGTTTGGCGTGCAGCAAGAAAGTGGAGTAAACACCCGCAAAGCCCAAGGTCAGGGAGTCGCGGTCCACACGCACGATGTGGTCCATCATCGGCACGATCACGTCTTCGGCCACGTCCATCAGTTTGAACAGGTCCACGCCAGTCTCGATGCCCAGGCGCTCGCAGACGGCGAGGAAAGCTTCAAGAGGCGTGTTGCCCGCGCCCGCGCCCAGGCCGGCCACGGAGCCATCAATGCGGCTGGCGCCGGCCTCGATGGCGGCGATGGAGTTCCAGATGCCCAGGCCCAGGTTGTGGTGGCCGTGGAAGCCGATTTCGGTCTCGGGCTTGAGCACCGCTTTGAGCGCACTGACACGGGCGGTCACGTCGTCGGGCAGCATGTAGCCCGCCGAATCGGTGATGTAGATAGTCTGTGCGCCGTAGCTTTCCATCAGCTTGCCCTGCTGGGCCAGACCTTCGGGGTCATTGAGGTGGGCCATCATTAGAAAGCCGGTGGTGTCCATGCCCAGCTTGCGAGCAAAAGCGATGTGTTGCGGCGAGGTGTCGGCCTCGGTGCAGTGAGTGGCCACGTGCACGCTACGCGCACCGCAATCAAAAGCGCTTTGCAGCTCGCGCATGGTGCCCAGACCGGGAATGAGCAGCACCGAGACCTTGGCCTGCTTCATTTGTGGGCAAACCGCGCGCAGGTATTCCTCGTTGCTGGCCAGCGCAAAGCCGTGCTGCAGCGAGTTGCCGCCCATGCCTGCGCCGTGCGTGACCTGGATCAGGGGCACACCGGCGTCATCGAGCGCGGTGGCCACCTTGACCATTTGTTCAACGGAAATCTGTTCGCGTTTGGCATGCATGCCGTCGCGCAGGCACATGTCGTGCAGCAGGACCTTGCGGCCTTTGAGTGAGCGGGTCATGGTGATGTCTTCCTCAGATGGCCGCAGCGGCCGTGGACTTCAGGGTCGGTTTCAGGGTGATCTTGCCCTCCAGAATCTCTTGGGCAAACATCTCGGCGGTACGGCAGGCGGCGGCGGTCATGATGTCCAGGTTGCCCGCATAGGTGGGCAGGTAGTCGCCCAGGCCAGCCACTTGCATGAACACGGCCACGCGCTTGCCATCAAACAGCGGACCGTTGACCAGCTTGTAGCCCGGCACGTACTTCTGCACTTCGGTGATCATGGCCATGATGGATTCGGTGATGCGGGCCTGATCAGGCTCGTCGTCGCACAGGCACTGGATGGTGTTGCGCATGATCATCGGCGGCTCTGCCGGGTTGATGATGGCCAGGGCCTTGCCCTTGCGTGCGCCACCCACTTTTTCGATGGCGTTGGAGGTGGTGTAAGTGAACTCGTCGAGGTTGGCGCGGGTGCCCGGGCCGATCGACTTGGAGGCCAGGCTGGCCACAATCTCGGCGTAGCCCACCGGCTGGATGCGGCTGACCGCATGCACGATGGGGATGGTGGCCTGACCTGCGCAAGAAATCATGTTGACGTTCATGACCTCTTTTTCCGCGAGGGCCAGCAGATTCACCGGCGGTACGCACAGGGGGCCGATGGCTGCGGGCGTCAGGTCAATCATCAGAACGCCCAGTTCATTGAGCTTGCGGCTGTTTTCGGCATGCACATAGGCGCTGGTGGCGTCAAAGGCAATCTGGATGCCGTCTGCCGCCACATGCGGCAACAGGCCATCCACACCATCGGCCGTGGTTTTCAGGCCCATGGCGCGGGCACGCTGCAGGCCTTCAGAGTTGGCGTCGATGCCAACCATCCAGACCGGCTCCAGCACCGGGCTGCGCTGGATCTTGTAGATCAGGTCCGTACCGATGTTGCCGGAGCCGATCAGGGCACATTTGATTTTTTTCATGGTGGGGGGGTCCTCAAAGTTTGATGCAGACGTTGCGCGTCTCGGTGTAGAACTCCAGCGAGTGCACACCACCTTCGCGGCCGATGCCGCTTTGCTTGCTACCGCCAAAGGGTGTACGCAAATCGCGCAGAAACCAGCTGTTGACCCAGGTGATGCCCACATCGATGCTTGCGGCCATGCGGTGAGCACACTTGAGGTTCTCGGTCCAGATCGTGGTCGACAAGCCGTAACGGTTGGCATTGGCCAGCGCCACCACTTCTTCCTCGCTATCGAAAGCACGAATATGGCAACAGGGGCCGAAAATTTCTTCACGCACCACAGATGCCGTCTCAGGCAGGCCCGTCCAGATGGTCGGCTGTACCCAGGCGCCGGAAGCCAGGGCCGCTGGCATGTCAGGCACGCCACCGCCGGTGATGAGCGTAGCCCCCTCGGCCATGGCCTTGGCGTAGTAGGACAACACCTTGCGCTTGTGCTCCTGGCTGATCAGTGGGCCATAGTTCGAGCCAGCGTCGGAGGGGCGGCCGTACTTCACCGCCTCACAACGTGCCTTGAGGGCAGCGACAAAGCGGTCGAAGATCGGGCGCTGCACATACACACGCTCGGTCCCCAGGCAGACCTGGCCGGTGTTCATGAAGGCCGAGCGGAAGATGCCTTCCACCGCTGCGTCAAAGTCGCAATCGGCAAAAACGATGCCGGCATTCTTTCCGCCCAACTCGAAACTCACATCCCGGATACCGTCTGCTGCGGCCTTCATGATGGCCGTGCCCGTGCGCGTCTCGCCGGTGAAGGTGATCGCATTCACGTCGTCATGACGGGTGAGCTGTTCGCCAGCGGCGTCGGGGCCGAAGCCATGCACCACGTTGTACACACCGGGCGGCACGCCCACGGCGTTCATCACCTCGCCCAGCAGCGTGGCCGTGGCGGGTGTTTCTTCGCTGGGCTTGACCACCACGGTGTTGCCGCAGGCCAGGGCGGGGCCGACCTTCCAGGTCATCAACAGGAAGGGCGCATTCCAGGGGCTGATGACACCCATCACACCTTTGGGTTTGCGAATGGCGTAATTGAGTGCGCCGGCGCCGTCAGGCGTGTCCATCACAAAACTCTCGGCCGGCACGTTTTTAATGATGTCGGCAAACACCTTGAAGTTGGCCGCGCCGCGCGGCACAAAGGCGTGTGCAATGACGTGATGCGGTTGGCCGGTATCGGCTTCTTCAGCGGCAACAAAGTCGTCAAACCGTGCGGTAATGCCGTCGGCGACTGCGTGCAGCATGGCCAGGCGCTTGTCCGTGGGCAGGCGACCCCAGTCGCCGTGCAGGGCGGCTTTGGCGGCGGCCACGGCAGCGTCGATCTCGTGCTGACCGCCTTCGGCCACCAGACCCATGAGGCTGTTGTCCAGCGGGGATCGCTTCTCGAAGGTTTTGCCCGAGGCCGAGGACACGAACCGTCCGTTGATGAAATGCGGGGTTGGATTCATGGAAAGCAGAAAGCGTTAGTCAAAGACTCAAGGGGTCTTGGCCGCCTGGGCCGCAGCACGTTGTGCGAGTTCAGCCGCGCGCACCCGGCTGGCCGGAGCGCCGCCGATTGCCCAGCGGTCGGGATGAATGTGGTCGATCTGCACCCGAACGCGCTGCGGGTCACCACCCAGCACCCGCGCCACCACCTCGCTGAGGTCCGCCATCACACGGTGCAGCGTCTCGACCGGGCGGCCCTCCATCAGCGCCATGCGTATCAGCGGAATTTCGGCCTGCGCGCGAGGTACGCGCTGCAGCACCTCGTCCGCCGGCTCACCCGCGATGGCATACAGCTCCGGATCGACCTCGGTGATCCAGACCTGCAGCCGGTCGGTCGGCGCTTCGATGGCCCGGGAAAATGCGGCCGAGGCCTCGCGCAGCAGCTGTTTGAGCACTGGGCGGGGATGTCCGGCTAGGACGTGAATGTTGGCGACAGGCATGGACAGTGCTCCGGCGGAGGTGAGACAGGAGAGAGCGTGGATGAAGATGCGACTTTAGAGGGCGACCCGCCCTCCCGTCCAATACCATCGAACACTGGCTGCCATACCTATCAAGAATATCGGTAACAGCTGACGTCTATCATTCGGTATGGAGCCGGGGCTGAAACTTCCTTCGAGCCCACGGCCCCGAGAACCAAGACAAGGACTGCCGTGGAACTCCGCCATCTGCGCTATTTCGTGTGCGTCGCCGAAGAAAAGAACATCGGCCGCGCAGCCCTGCGTCTGCATATCTCCCAACCGCCACTGACCCGGCAAATCCAGCAACTCGAAGAGCAGCTGGGCGTGCAACTGTTTCGACGCAACAACCGGGGCGTGGAACTCACCGATGCCGGGCGGGTGCTGTACGACGATGCCCGCAACATTCTGGGCATGACGGAACGTGCCATCGAGCGCAGCAGCAAAGCCGCGCAAGGTTTGCTGGGGCGTGTGGATGTCGCCATCTTCGGGTCCGGCATTTTTGGTGCTATCCCGCGCCTGATGCGCGCGTTTCGCGAGTCGCATCCCGAGGTCAGCATTTTTTTGCACAACATGGTGAAGGACGAGCAGATCGAGGCCCTGCGCGACCGCCGCATCACGCTGGCCTTCAACCGGCTGATGCGCCCCATCGAGGGCCTGGTCAGCGAGACCTTGCTTACCGAGCCCCTGCATGTGGCCATGCCCTCAGACAGTGTGCTGGCAACCCAGGCGGTGGTGCCCCTGCAAGCTCTCGAAAACGTGCCGCTGGTGCTCTACCCCACCGGGGCCAGGCCCAGTTTCATCGACCGGGTCCACGACATGTGCCGAGCCTGCCAGTTCACGCCGGTGGTGGCTCAGGAAGTGGGCGATGTGGTGCACGCTGTGGCCTTGGTGGCGACTGGTTTTGCCGCCACGCTGGTGCCCTTTTCGGCCACCTCCATGGCGCTACCCGGCATCACCTATCGGCCCTTGCAACACCCCACGCTGGCGCAGGTGGACTTGTGCTGCATTTACCGCGATGACGACGAATCGGCCATCCTGCAATCGCTGCTGGCCTCCATGCGCAAGGCAGCGCGCGAACCGCTCACGACTTGACAGCCTGCGTCTTGCTGGCCAGCGCCCCGGCCGTCAACAGACTCAGCAGCACCAGGGGCAGGCCCAGCCCGAAGGCGTTGCGGATACCCCAGTGCTCGGCCACCCAGCCCAGCAGCGGCGGGCCCAGCAAGAAGGCCACGAAAGAGGTTTGAGCCAGCGCCGCCACGTTGACGGCGGCGGGCCGGTCGGTGCGCTGGGCCGCTGCCGACATGGCCAGCGGAAACAGGGCACTGGTACCGGCCCCCATCAGCGCCAGCCCGACAAAAGCCAGCCACATGGCTGGCGCTGCATACACCAGCACCACCCCCACGCCCATCATGCTGATCAGCACCCGTGCCACACGCACCGGCTGGTGGCGCTCCACAAAGCGATCCGCAAAAAAGCGCATGCTGGCCTGCGCCAGGGCACCGGTGGCCACGGCCATGCCGCTGACAAAGGGACTGCCACCAAACACGTCGCGCATGTAGATGCCCGACCAGTCTATGCCCGCGCCCTCCATCAACATGGCCGAGAGCGACACGGCCACCAGCAGGCCTATGGCCATGGTGGGGTGGGCAAACAGGGGGGCATCATCCTGCTTGGCACCGGATCGCTGCGCCGCCGGGGTGAAGCTGCCCAAGGTCAGCACCGTGCCCACCAGCACCACCGGCACCATCAGCCCCAGATGCAGTTGGGGGCTGATGCCGACCCAGGACATGCCCGCACCCACAATGCTGGCCGAAAAAAAGCCAAAGCTCCAGAAAGCGTGCGCCCGGTTCATGATGCGCCGGCCGATCTGGTGCTCCACCCGGTCCGCCTCGATGTTGACCACCTGTTCGATGGCGCCGATGGCCAGGCCGATCGGCAACAGCACGCAAAACAGCATGACAGGCCCGGTCGCCCAGGCGGCCACTGCGTAGAAGCTGGCCACCACCGGCAGCAGCGTCAACAAGACACGCCGATAGCCCACGCGCTCAATCACCCGGCTACCAAAGGTGAGCGACACCATGGTGCCGACCGCCGCGCCAATCAGGGCAAAGCCCAGCGCACCCTCGGCCACACCCATGCTGCGCTGAATTTCGGCCAGCCGGGGAAAGAAACCACCCAGTGCAAACGAGTAAAGATAAAACGCGGCAAACACGCGGATGTGCGCCGGCAGCTGCAGGCCACGCCAAGTTGAAGCGGAGGCAGGGGAACTGTGAGTTTGGGTCATGGCCGGATTATGTGTGCGGCGTCACCGCCCGGATACGGGTGACCTTGCGCCTAACATCCACCCTTTTGAAGGAAATTGTTGATGACCACGTTCGGTACCCCGCTGTCACCCCATGCCACCAAAGTCATGCTGCTGGGCAGTGGCGAACTGGGCAAAGAAGTCCTGATCGCCTTGCAACGCCTGGGCGTGGAAACCATCGCCGTCGATCGTTACGACCACGCGCCGGGCCAGCAGGTGGCACATCACGCCCGCACCATCACCATGAGCGACCCGGCCCAGCTCAAGGCCCTGATCGAGGCGGAGCACCCGCAACTCGTGGTGCCCGAAATCGAAGCCATTGCCACGCCCATGCTTGAAGAACTGGAGGCTGCCGGGGTGGTGCGCGTGATCCCCACGGCCCGTGCCGCCCGCCTCACCATGGACCGCGAGGGCATACGGCGCCTGGCTGCCGAGACTCTGGGCCAGCCCACCAGCCCGTACCAGTTTTGTGATTCCATGGCCGAGCTGCAGGCGGCGATAGACGGCACCAGCGGTGCGCCCGCCATCGGTTATCCCTGCATCGTCAAGCCGGTGATGAGCAGTTCGGGCAAGGGCCAGAGCAAGATCGACGGCCCGGGCGACGTGCAAAAAGCGTGGGACTACGCCATGGCCGGGGGCCGTGTCAGCCACGGGCGCGTCATCGTGGAAGGGTTCATCGACTTTGACTACGAGATCACCCAGCTGACCGTGCGCGCCGTGGGCGCTGACGGCCAGATCGAAACCCATTTTTGCGAGCCCATCGGGCACATTCAGGTCAGCGGCGACTACGTGGAAAGCTGGCAGCCCCACCCCATGCACCCTGCCGCCCTCGAAAAATCGCGCCAAATCGCCAAGGCCGTGACCGACAACCTGGGTGGCCAGGGCCTGTTTGGTGTGGAGCTGTTCGTCAAGGGCGATCAGGTGTGGTTCAGCGAGGTCAGCCCGCGCCCGCACGACACCGGCCTGGTCACCCTGACCACCCAGGTGCAAAGCGAGTTTGAACTGCATGCCCGCGCCATTTTGGGCCTGCCGGTCAATACTTCCTTGCGTAGTCCTGGCGCCAGCGCCGTGATTTACGGTGGCGTTGAGGCCCAGGGCATCGTGTTTGATGGCGTGGACGATGCCTTGCGTGTGCCCAACACCGACCTGCGCCTGTTTGGCAAGCCCGAAAGCTTTGTCAAACGGCGCATGGGCGTGGCCCTGGCCTTTAATGCGGATGTGGAAGTGGCTCGCACCCGCGCCAAACTGGCTGCCTCTAAGGTCAAGCCGCGGGCAGCCTGAATCCGGCCATCGTGACCCACTCTGCGCCCCGCCGGGTACTGCCCATCTTGGTGCTGGCGCAATTTGCCGGCACCTCGCTATGGTTTGCCGTCAACGCTGTCATGCCCGACCTGCAACTCGCCTTCGGCTGGCCGGCCACCGCGGTGGGCACCCTCACCTCCGCTTTACAGGCAGGCTTTATCCTGGGCACTCTGGTGTTTGCCCTGCTGGCCATTGCCGACCGGCATTCGGCGCGCACCGTGTTTTTGCTGTGTTCCCTGGCCGGCGCTGCCTGCACCGTGGCTGCCTGGGCCAGGGTGGCTGACTTTTCTGCCTTGCTGGCCTGGAGGTTTGCCACCGGTTTTTTTCTGGCGGGTATTTACCCGGTGGGCATGAAGATCGCCTCCCAGTGGTTCCCGCAGGGCTTGGGCCTGGCGCTGGGCTGGCTCATAGGCGCACTGGTGCTCGGCTCAGCCAGCCCGCATGCGCTGCGGGCCATCGGTGACAGCCTGCCTTGGCACGGCGTGATGCTGGGCGTGGCGGCTTTGGCAGCTGCTGGCGGGTTGGCCCTGTTTCTTTGCCTGCCAGAGCCGCCCGGGCGCAAACCTGCGGGCACGCGGCCACCCCCCTTGCAGTGGCGAGCCGGCTTTGTGTTGTGGACCGATGCGCGCGTGCGCAGTTCGGTGCTGGGCTATTTCGGACACATGTGGGAGCTGTACACCCTGTGGGTTCTGATGCCGCTGGTGCTGGCGACCCGGCTCAGCGGCCAGGCCCTGTCGATCGCCGCATTTGCCGTGCTGGGCGCAGGCGCGGTGGGCTGTGTTGCCGGCGGCTACCTGGCGCGGCGCCTGGGCAGTGCGCATGTCGCTGCGGGCCAACTGGGCCTGAGCGGCCTGTGTTGCATCACTTCGCCCTGGTTGATCGATGCACCGACGCTGGTATTTGGCCTTTGGCTGCTGCTATGGGGCATCACGGTATCGGGGGATTCGCCGCAGCTGTCCACGCTCACGGCTCGCAATGCCCCGCCCGCTGTTGTGGGCAGTGTGCTGACGCTCACCAACTGCCTGGGCTTCACCCTTTCGGTGATCAGCATCGAGCTGTTTGTGGGGCTGTCCAAGCACCTGCCACTGGCCCATGTGCTGCCTTGGCTGGGCCTGGGCCCGGCGCTCGGCTTGTGGGCCTTGCGCCCGCTGCTGCAAGCCGAGCGCACTCGCAAGGTGTAGCGGCACGAGTGTCTGCGGCACTTACCATGCCGCCATGCAAATGAATTCCAAATTGATCCTGCCCAAAGCCAGTGCCGCCTGCCCCTGCGGTGGCGACCAGGCGTATGGGCACTGCTGCGGACATTGGCATGCCGGCCTGAGCCAGGGCTTGCACGCGCCCACACCCGAGGCCCTGATGCGCTCGCGCTACAGCGCCTATGTGCTGGGCCTGCTCGACTATCTGCTGGCCACCTGGCACCCGGCCACTGCCCCTGGCGACCTGGAGCTGCCACCTGTCAAATGGCTGGGCCTGGAGGTGCGCCACGCCGAGCAGTCTGGCGACGCCGGTGTGGTGGAATTTGTGGCCCGTTGCCGAACCTTTCAGCTCGCAGGCGGCAAGGCCGAGCGCATGCACGAGACCAGCCGTTTTGTGCGCGAGAACGGGCGCTGGCTGTACATCGACGGCGTGGTTGATTCAGGGGCTTAGGGCGGGCGCTCGGAGCGCGCCTCACATCCCTGGCCTTCAAGCCCGTGATGAGCCCAGCAATTGTCGAATCTGGGCCACCACCATGGCGTGATCCTGTTCTTGAGGCAGGCCAGACACGGTGATGGTGCCCACCATGCCCACGCCCTTGATCAGGATGGGAAAAGCGCCACCGGCTGCGGCGTACTCGCGCGGGTCCAGGCCGGTATGTACCTCAAACTGCGTGCCCCGGCTGCGGTACAGCGTGCCCATGAAAAACGAGCTGTGGGCGTAGCGGCGCACCACATTGTTCTTGCGGCGCACCCAATCTGCGTTGTCACCGGTCGTGCCGGCCATGGCGTGGCCAAACAGCTGCAAGTCCCCCAGCCGGATATCGACCATCACCGCCACGCCGGCGTCCTTGGCTGCCTGCACCAGACCCAAGCCCAGCGTCAGGGCCATGTCGCGGGTGAATTCGGTGAATTGCAGTTCGTTTTCCTGCTGTTGCAAGGTGGCCAACAGGGCTTTTTCGTCTTCGGGAGTGGTCATGATGTGCCGTTCGGTTGAGGGGCATGATTTTGCTCGATTCTGGCCCGCAGCCTCGGGGCAAGCCGCTGTCAACCGCGTGACACGGTGGCCTCGAAGGGCTTCTGCAGCTTGCGATAAATGGTGTTGCGCGATATGCCCAGATGCCTGGCAGCAGCAGTCACATTGCCGCTAAAGGCATGCAGGGTGTTAGTCAACTCCGCATGAATACAGTCGCTCAAAGCCGTGGAGGGCTGACTTGAACTGAGTGGTGGACCGAGCTCGGCATGGACCTCGACCTCGTCCACGTTGGAGCCATCTGCTCGAAGAGCCATTCGATACAACACACTCTTGAGTTCGCGCATGTTTCCATTCCAGGGGTGCTGCCTGAGGCGCTCCACAGCCAGGCGGCTGAGCCTTCCGGTGCCCGGAATTTGACGCCATTGCGACATCACCAGGTCGACGAAATCCTCACGCTGCCTCAATGGGGGGATCTTCATCTCGATGGTGTTGATGCGGTAGTACAGATCCTTACGGAAGCGTCCTTCGGCCACGGCCTTTTCCAGGTCCACATTGGTGGCCGCGATGAGCTGGACATCGACTCTGCGCTCAGGCCCCTTGCCCAGCGGGCGTACGGTCCAGCAGTCCAGCAAGCGCAGGAGGGTGACCTGCAGGCTCAGTGGCATGTCGCCTATCTCATCGAGCAACAAGGTTCCCTGGTCCGCTTCCACAACGCGACCTTCAGCACCGCCACGGCGCGCACCCGTGTAAGCGCCATCGGCATGCCCGAAGAGTTCGGCAAAGGCCAAAGATTCGGGCAAGGCCGCGCAATTGACAGCCACAAATGCACCCTGCCGGCCAGACTGACGGTGTATTTCGCGCGCCACGACTTCCTTGCCGGTACCGGACTCGCCTGAAAGCAGGATCGGCAGTTTCAGGCGCGTAGCCCGGACGACGATCCGGAGATTCTCGGCCAGCCGACTGTCTTTCAGGACAGGTGCCACCGGCGGCACTGGCTGTGGCGATAAAGAGGTTTCACCACCCTGGCAATCGTCCTTGCATACAACCGAGGCAGGATGGTTTTCCACGAGGCGCGGAGAGCTCCGGTGCGGAAACTCATCGCTTTTTGCCACAGGCAATGGGTTCGGACGTGTGCAGTGTTTCAACGTGGGGACTCCTGGTAGCGCCAGAGGCACCTGCGGTGCGGGTGCCTCTGGGCGAAGGCGGGCCGCAGGCCCCCTGCGCTTACTGGGTCTGCAGGTACACCACCTGGGTTTCCATGTACTCATAGAGCCCGTGCTTGCCGTCGGCGCCACCCATACCGCTCTTGCGACGACCCGCATGGAAACCCTGCATGGCCTCGAAGTGCTCGCGGTTGATGTAGGTCTCGCCGAACTTCAGCTCGCGCGCGGCCTTCATCGCGGCGTTCAGGTTCTGGGTGAACACCGAGGAGGTCAGGCCGTACTCGGAGTTGTTTGCCAGCACCAGCGCCTCGTCGAGATCGTCCACCACGCGCAACGGCAACACCGGGCCAAAGATTTCCTTGGTCATCACATCCATATCGTCTTTGCAGCCCAAGAGCACAGTCGGCTCGTAGTGGAAGCCCGCGCGGTCGGCCACGCGGCCACCGGTGCGCACCTGTGCACCCTGGCTTTTAGCGGCTTCCACCAGTGCCGACACCTTGTCAACCGCGCCCTGGTTCATCAGCGGGCCCATGTGCAGGCCGCTGTCAGTCAGCGGGTTGCCGTACTGGGTGGCAGCCATCAACTGGGTCACACGCTCGGCTAGCTGATCGGCCACGCCGCGCTGCACGTAAACGCGCTCTGCCGCGTTGCACACCTGGCCGGTGTTGAGCACGCGGCTGTTGAACAGCGCATTGGCCGTCAGTTCCAGATCGCAATCGTTCAGCACGATGGCGGGCGCCTTGCCCCCAAGCTCCAGGTTCACGCGGGTCAGGTTGCGGGCCGCCGCTTCCATGATCTTGATGCCGGTGCCGACATGGCCGGTGAAAGAGATCAGGCCGACATCCTTGTGGGACGACAGCGCAGCTCCGGTTTCACGACCACCGGTGACCAGGTTGAACACGCCCTTGGGCAGCCCGCATTCGGCCAGCAATTCAGTGAAGTCAAACGCATTGAGCGGTGTCTCTTCGCTGGACTTGATCACGATGGTGTTGCCGGCCACCAGGGCCGGTGCCATTTTGCGGGCAATCAGGAAAAAGGGGAAGTTCCAAGGCAGGATGCCGGCTACCACGCCTATGGGGCGGCGGTGCAGGTAGATCGTCTCACCGGGACGGTCGCTGTTGAGGATTTCACCCTCAATGCGGCGTGCCCATTCGGACATGTAGTCCATGTAGTTGGCGGTGAAGTCGATTTCCACCTCGGCCAGGGGCAGGATCTTGCCCTGCTCCAGCGAGATGCGACGCGCCAGGCGGGTCTTGTGCTCGCGCAGCTTGTTGGCCACGTTGCGCAAGTGCGTGGCGCGCTGGATCGCGGGCAGACGCTCCCACGCCGGCTGGGCCGCGCGGGCGGCAGCCACCGCCCGCTCCACGTCCGACGCGTTGGAGTCGGGCACCGTGGCGATGAGCTCCCGGGTTGACGGGTTGTGTATCTTCAGGGTAGCGGTCGATGAGGGGCTCACCCACTCACCATCGATGTAGTTGCGTTCGAATTTGTCCATGTGATTGCTCCTCGGTTCCTGTGGATTTATTTGTCGAGCTTGAAGACCATCACCGTGCCGCCCTGGGCAACGGCCTTGGGTTTTCCGGTCAGCGTGTCGACGCCGGCCTGCATACGCTGGGCATCCACACCCCAGCCCGCCTGCACCGCCACATACTGTTCTCCATCGACTTCAAAAGAGGTCGGCACCGCCGTCACACCCGAAGGCATGGTCTGCTGCCACAACACCTTGCCATTGCTGGCGTCAAAGGCACGGAACTGCCGGTCGTTGGTGCCGCCGGCAAAGACCAGGTTGCCACCGGTGGTGAGCAGCGGTGCCCACAAGTGGGTGTCAAACTTGTGTACCCAGGCCATCTTGCCGGTCTTCAGATCCCAGGCCTGCAACTCACCAATGGTCTTGGGTGTCTGCGCGTTGTTTCCGCCCTGGAAGCGCAAGCTGCCCAGCACCGCTTCGATCGGGTAACCGATATAGAGGTCGCCCTTCTTGTATTTGATCGGGTCTGGCTCGGGCAGTTCCGCACACAGGTTGTTGTTAGCAGGGATGTAGAAGAGACCGGTCTTGGGATTCCAGGCCTCGGGGGCCCAGTCCTTGCCACCCCACAGCGAGGGGCAGAAACTCACCATTCCCTTGCCCACGCCCGGACGCTTGCTTTCGTCGTATGTGGGGCGGCCGGTGGTCTTGTCGATGCTGGTGAAAACGTTGTTGTTGACGTAGGGAAGGGCATCGATAAAGCCGATCTTTCCGCTCGCCTGCCGCTCCAGCATCCAAAGGTAGCCGTTGCGACCCGCGTGCACCGCAGCCTGAACCTTGCGGCCTTTGACCTCGGTGTCGATCAGCACAGGCGCCGACACCTCGTCCCAGTCCCAGGCGTCGTTATGGTGGTATTGGTGGTGGCCCTTGATCGAGCCGGTGTCCACGTCCAGTGCGATCGCGGAAGTGGTGTACAGGTTGTCACCCTTGCGGCCCTCGGTAGGCCAGGGAGCGGGGTTGCCCGTACCCCAATAAGCCAGATTCCTGGCCGGATCGTAGGTGCCGGTGATCCAGATGCTGCCGCCACCATTCTTGTAGGCCTCGCCTGGCCAGGTGTCACCACCCGGTTCGCCCGGGGCGGCCGTGGTGTACGTGCGCCAGGCTTCCTTGCCGGTGTTGGCATCAAAGGCAGCCACAAAGCCGCGCACGCCGGTCTCACCGCCGGAGGAACCGACCATGACTTTGCCCTTGGCGGCCAATGGCGCGAGGGTGATGTATTGCAGAGCTTTCGGGTCACCGACGGCCACTTGCCATGCGACTTTGCCGGTCTTGGCGTCCAGGGCGATCAGGTGAGCGTCCACCGTAGCCACGTAAACCTTGTCTCCGTACAGCGCCACACCGCGGTTGGTGGGATGCAACTGCACCAGATCGGCGGGCAGTTCTTTTTTGTAGCGCCAGAGTTCGGTACCCGTGGCGGCATCCAGCGCAATCACCTGCGCACCAGGCGTGGTGACGTACATGTAACCGTTGTTCACGATCGGCGGAGATTGGTGGCCATCGGTCTGGCCGGTGGAGAGTGACCACGCCAACTTGAGCTTGCCCACGTTGCCCGAGTTGATCTTGTCGAGAGGGCTGTAGCCCCAGCCACCATAGTTGCCGCGGTATTGCAGCCAGTTGCTGGGCTCCGGATTGGCCAGTCGGGCATCGGTCACGGGCGCGTAGGAGCCGAGTTCGGCGTGCGCGAGCGTGCACAAGGCGCCTGCCGCAAGGGCTGCGGCGGCCAGGGGTTTGAGGCGTGCTTTCATTTGGTTTGTCTCCTGTTTGGGGTTGTAAAAGCAAGGGTCAGGCCGGGCTTCCGCCCGGGGTTGCGGTAAAGGCACCGGCGATGACCAGGTAGTCACCGTCTAGCGCCAGGGGAACGGCGGGCAGCGCGCGTGACGCCGGACCGGCAATGACTTTGCCCCGGTCCAGCAACGCAAATTTGGAAGAATGGCAGTAGCACACCATGGCTTTTTCCTTGGACAGCCAGGTCTTCACATCGCAGCCCTGGTGGGTGCAAACCGCCGAGTAAGCGAGCACGCCTCCAGCTGACAGGGCGCGGGTTTCAGGCGTCATTTCAGACTCGGGCAGGCGAATCAGCACGATCTTGTTCAGACGTGTCTCGGTACGCACGGCATTGCTCTTGGTGTCGAACGGGAAGGCCACCACGGGTTTGCCCACGCGCAGTTCAGCGAGCCGAAGTGGCGCGGGTTTGCCTTCGGCGTCCTCCTCGACGAGGCGAGCACCCACGATCGAGGCCTCGGCAGACCACGCCGTCAAACCGAACGGCGCGGCCAAGCCCAGGGCGGCGATGTGGATGACGCGGCGACGTGGCGCATCGACCTGCGGGACCGCAGAGCAGCCACAGACAGGCTGGGAAGTTTCAGTAGGGTTCATGAGAATAGCTCCGAATAGTTGAAATTAATGTACTCTGAATTCAGAGTTCTACAGATTAGGAAAAACCCTAATTTTTGAATTCAGAACTCAACATTCACAAAGCCAAGGAATGTTTCAACGATCTCAATGAGCTGGGGATATGGCGGGCTGAGCCAGCCAATAGGTTCCCTGCATCCACGCCACAGCCGCGCTGAAGCTGGCAAACGCACACACGGTGCTGACCAGCACCACCCGCGCCAGGCGCTGTCCGTCGGCTCCGAAACGCTCGGCCATGATGGGCACATTGCTGGCGCTGGGTAACGCCGCAATCAGCACGAGGACAGCTGCGGCGAAGGGGTCCAGCGACAGGCCTGCAGCGATGGCCATGAGACCAGCCACCCATACCAGCAAGGGATGCAGCAGCAGCTTGAAAGCCACGAACTCCATCCAGCCATGGCCCTTTGCATGGGGCCCAGGCGGTTCCAGCTGACCGCGTGCGAGCATGGCCCCCAGGGCAAATAGGGCCACAGGCGAGGCAGCGCCCGCCAACATGTCCACCGACCGCATCAGCGGGGCTGGTGGCAACCAGTCCCAGGCCGATGACAAGGTGCCCAACGCAATCGCCCAAGGCAAGGGATTAACCAGCATGCCGCGCAGTGCTCGCAACAGGGCGGCGCGTGCGGGGTGTGCGCTGACGACATCCGGCCCCACACCCACAGCGCCACCCGCCTGCGAAATGGCAATGCACAGCGAACTGGTGATCACCATGTCCACGGCAAGTGTCACGATGGCAGGAGCTGCGGCCGCTTGCCCCAGCAGAGCGACGATCAGTGGTACGCCCATGAAGCCGCTGTTGGGAAAAACCGCCACCAAGGCACTGAAGCCAGCATCGCTCCATCCCGTGCGCTGTTGCCGTGCGCGGACGGTGGCCAGCGCCACCAAGGTCAATGCGCTGCCCAGATAGACGACCACAGTCGACACATCCAGCAATTGCGTAATCGCCGTGGTGGCGCTGAAACGAAACAACATGCAGGGCAAGGCAAAGTACAGCACGAAGACATTCAGGCCGCTGATCCCGGTCAGCGGGAATACGCGCCAACGCGCCACCGCCCACCCCAGCAGCACCAGGGCAAAAAAGGGGGTGGTCACGGTCAGGATGTGCTGCACGACTCGCCCCTCAAGCGCGCTGTGCCTGGCGCCAGCCAGCTTCAGCCATGCGAATGGCCCGCTCGCCAGTGGCGCGAGCGTCACTGGCCGCGGCATTGCCCTGCAGTGAGCGCGCCAGGATGCCCTGCAAAATGGCCGCCATGCGGAACATGTTGAAGGCCATCAGGTAGTCCATGACCTCAGCTGACGCGGCCCTGCCGGCGCTGCCCGCCGCCGCGACGTAGCGCGCCAGATGCGTGGCCTCGTCCGGCAGGCCCAGGGCGGACAGGTCGTAGCCTTTGATCCCGCGGAATTCGTCGGGCGTCACCCGCCAGGCCATCAGGTGGTAAGCCAGGTCCGCAAGGGGGTGGCCCAGGGTGGACAACTCCCAGTCGATCACGGCCAGCACGCGTGGCTCGGTCGGGTGATAGATCAGGTTGTCGATGCGAAAGTCGCCGTGCAACAGGGCGCCGGGATCATCGTCCAGACCGGGGGGCAAATGGGCTGGCAGCCACTCGATCAGGCGTTCCATCGCCTCCAGTGGGTCGGTCTGGCTGGCGCGGTACTGGCGGGTCCAGCGCTCGATCTGGCGCGAGAGGTAGCGTTGTGGTCGGCCATAGTCAGACAAGCCCGTTGCCGCCACATCCACACTGTGGATGGCTGCCAGCGTGTTGGCCAGGGCCAGATACACCGCATCACGCTCCCCGGGCTCCATGCCGGGCAGGGATGGATCGGCAAGGACGCGGCCCTCGACATGGTCCATCACCACGAACGTGGAGCCAATGACGGAGGCATCGTCGCATAGCGCATGCATCTTCGGCACGGGGACACCGGTGTCGGCCAGTGCGGCCATCACACGGTATTCGCGGTCCACCGCATGGGCCGAGGCCAGCAGCACGCCCGGTGGCTTGCGACGGAGCACCCAGCGGTGGCTGCCCGCCTCCACGCGGTAGGTCGGGTTGGACTGCCCGCCCGCCAGTGGCTGCAGTTGCACACCGCCACGAAAGTCGGCCACATGAGCGCGCAGCCAGTCGCCCAGTTGTTGGATCTCTGCCGGGCTCATAGGCTGCTCACCAGATGACCGCCATCCACGGCCAGCACACTGCCTGTCATGAATCGCCCCGCATCGCTGGCCAGGAGCAGCAGTGCGCCGTCCAGATCAGCCGGCTCGCCAAAGCGACGCTGGGGTATGCGCGCCATCAGGCGCTGCCCGGCGGTGGAGGCGAGGAAGTCGCGGTTGAGTTCGGTGGCCACATAGCCGGGCGCAATCGCGTTGACGCGGATGCCGTGTGGGGCCAGTTCCAGAGCCATGGCACGCGTGAGTTGCAGGAGCGCCGCCTTGGACGCGCAGTAGGGGGCCACGCCGCCTGCCACGCGCTCGCCGGTGATCGAGGCCATGTTCACGATCGAACCGTCTCGTTTGGCGTCGACCATGCGGCGCGCGCCCTCCTGGGCCACCAACCAGGCGCCTTTGAGGTTGGTCTGCACCACGCTGTCGTAGTCCGCCTCACTTTGCTCAAGCAGGGGCCGCGACACGGCGACGCCTGCGTTGTTGACGATCAGATCGGCACACAGGCCCTGCCCGGCCAGGGCGTCAAAGCCGGCACGCACACTGGCACCGTCGCTCACATCCATGGTCAGCGCAAGTGCCTGGCGGCCCCGTTCGCGCAACTCGCCCACCAGCTCCTGCAACCGTTCGGCACGGCGCGCGGCCACGATCACCGTCGCACCCGCCTCGGCCAGAGTTCCGGCAAAGTGCCGTCCGAGGCCACTGGATGCACCGGTGACCAGGGCGCAGCGGCCATCGAGGCGAAAGTTGGGCGTGCTCATGCCGTCACCCCTTTCAGAATGCGCTTGGCCAGGCTCCAGCGATGCACCTCCGACGGGCCATCGTAAATACGGAAGGCGCGCATGTCGGCAAAGATGCGCGCGACCACGGTCTCGGAGGTCGTGCCCTGGCCTCCCAGGATCTGCACGCAGCGGTCGGCCACTCGCCACACCGCTTCTGAGACGATCACCTTGGCGCGGCTGGACTCATGCAACGCAAGGTGACCCTGGTCCAGCACGGTAGCGCAGTGCAGGATGGTCAGGCGAGCCACGTGCAGGTCCATCTCGTTGTCGGCCAACATGAATCCCACGCCCTCGTGCTGGCCGATGGGTTTGCCAAATGCTTGCCGGCGGCGCGCATAGTCCACCGCCACATCGTGCGCACGCCGGGCCGCGCCCAGCCAGCGCATGCAGTGCGTGAGGCGCGCCGGCGACAGGCGTACCTGGGCGTAGCGAAAACCCTGACCCAGCTCGCCCAGAATGGCACTGGCCGGTACGCGCAGACCGTCGAACTGCACCACGCCGTGCCCGCCGGGAAAGCAGCTGTCCAGCGTGTCCATGTTGCGCTCCAGCACGATGCCGGGTGACCGCATGTCCGCCAGGAACATAGTGGCGCCGACCTCAGGCACGTTCGCCATGATGATGGCCAGCCGCGCTCCGTCGGCCCCGGTGATGAACCATTTGAGGCCGTTAATGACATAGTCCTCACCATCGCGCAGAGCCGTTGTGGCCAGCATCGAAGGGTCCGAGCCTGCGCCGGGGGCCGGCTCGGTCATGCAAAAACACGAGCGGATGGTGCCGGCAGTCAGCGGGCGCAACCATTGCTCTTTTTGCGCCTCGGTGGCGACGGCCTCAAGCAGGTGCATATTGCCCTCGTCGGGCGCAAACAGGTTCAGCGCCACCGGGCCAAGCATCGAATACCCGGCTTCCTCGAAGGCCACCGCGCGGCCAACGTGAGACAGCCCCAGGCCGCCGTATTCGCGCGCCACATGGGGCGACAGCAGACCGGCATTCTGGGCCTTCTCGATCAGCAGCCGACGCAGCGCCTCGTCGGGCCCATGCGCTGTGCAGCGAGGGTCCTTCTCCAGCGGGATGATCTCTTGTGCAATGAAGTGGCGGATACGCGCCTGCAAGGCGCTGAGTTCGGGTGTCAGGTGGAAGTTCATCGTCGTTTTCTCAGGATAGGCGCCAGGCGCGTTCAGCGTCGTCCCAGGCGCCCAGGGCTTGAAGATCAGGCACCCAGGCCAGGCCCGACTTGGCATCGGAGGAAGCGGCTTCGGGTGTCACCAGCACGTCGAGCAGCGCGGGGCGCCCCTCACGCACGGCCGTCAGGGCGCGCTCGATGGCATGGTTCAAGTCCTCCACCCGCTCCACGCGCTCGCCATGCAGTCCAAAGGCACGGGCCATGGCGGCGTGATCGGCAAACTGCAAGCGTGTGCCCACCACCTTGCCGTGCGTTTCCTGTTGGTCCCGCACCTCGATGGCCCAGCTGCCGTTGTTGGCCACGACGATCAGCACGGGCGCACGGTGGCGCGCTGCGGTGTCGATTTCCATGGCGTTGAAGCCGAAAGCACCATCGCCCGTGGCCACCACCACGGTGCGCCCCGGGCAGGCCAGGGCGGCGGCCACACCGAAGGGGGTGCCCACGCCGATACACCCCAGCGACCCGGGGTCGAGATAGGTGGCGGCGGGCAGACCGACCCGGGCAAAGCTCAAGAAGTCCCCGCCATCGGCCACCACCACGGCATCGCGCGGGAGCGCCTCGCGCAAGGCGGCGAGCAGGCGGTTAGGGTGCATCAGGCCGTCACTGCCGGGCGCGGCCTGGCGCATCGCCGTGACCAGCTTGTCAGCGCGAGCCACATGCTTTTCGCGCACGCTGCGCGCCCACGCCAGGTCGGTGGCGGCCGGGCGGCCGGCGGCACGTTCCACCATCGCGTCCAGCGCGGCCTCGGGGGTAGCCAGCACCTGTGCTGCACCACGGCGGTTGTCGCGCAATTCGGCGGCGCCATCGGCAATGCGCACAAAGCGCGCCTCTCCGAATACCGCCGGCGATCCGTAGGCAAGCTGAAAATCCAGCTTGCGGCCGACAGTCAGAATGACATCCGCCTCGCCCATGACCGATCCACGCATCGCCGCCACCACCGAGGGATGATCCTCCGGCACCAGACCACGGCTTTCGCCGGTGTCCAGGTACAGCGCGCCCAAGGCATCCAGCAAGCGACACAGTGCGGCTCCGGCCCCTTTGGCACCGCGGCCGCTGATCACCAGCGGGCGCTTGGCCGACCAGAGCACATCCACGGCAGCGTCTACGGCTGCGGGGTCGGGCAACAAACGTCGTGGGTGTTTGGGCGCGAACAGCTCGGGCAGCTGCACCGCCTTGGGCACAGGCGCACGCAGCGTGTCCACCGGGAAGTCCAGGTAGGCCGGACCGGGTTCGCCCGCCTCGCCCAGGGCGCAGGCCACGGCCAGGTCCAGCTCCTGCAACACCAGTTCGGGCTCGCGCACCGTGCGCGCATAGCGGGTGAGCGGGCGCACGAAGTCGGTGTGCACCATGTCCTGCAACGCCCCCCGGTTTTCCTGTGCTCGTGGTGGTGTGCCGCTGAGCACCAGCACGGACGCCCTGGCCACATGGGCATTGGCGATACCGGTCATGGCGTTGGTGACGCCGGGACCGGCGGTGACCAGGGCCACGCCCAGCGTCCCGGTCAGCTCGGCGTGGGCATGGGCCATGTAGACCGCAGCGCGCTCATCCCGCACATCAATGATGCGTATGCCTTCCGCATCAAGCCGCATCCAGATCGGCATGATGTGACCACCGCAGAGTGCGAACACGCGATCCACGCCACGTGCCTTGAGAAAGCGGGCCACCAGTGCCGCCGCGCTGTGTTCAGATACCTGAGGAGTTGTCATGGTTTTAGCTCAGAAAACAAGTTGAGATGGAAGGCACTGCGACGACCAGCGCCAGTCCGGCCAATAGCGCCAGCAGGTAGACCACGATGGGCCTCATGCCGTCTTTCGGGTCCACACGGCCGATCGCGCAAGCGGCGTAATAGCCCACACCAAAGGGCGGTGCGAACAGGCCGATGCCCATGGACAGCACCACCACCATGGCGTAATGCACCTCGTGCACGCCCACCTGGCGGGCGATGGGGAACAACAAGGGGCCGAACAACACGATGGCGGGTATGCCCTCCAGCACGCTGCCCAAAATCACGAAAACCACGACCGATACCAGCAGGAAGGTGCCCGTACCACCGGGCAACGAGCCCATGGCCTCGGCCAGTCCGCGCGAAAACCCCGATTGCGTCAAGGCCCAGGCCATGCCGGTGGCTGTTCCGATGATGAAGAGGATGGCGCCTGACAGCGCCGCTGTCTCCACCAGCATCGGGCCCAGTCGCTTCCAGTCCACCTGACGGTAACTGGCCAGCCCCACGACCAAGGCATAAACAATGCCGATCGTCGAGACTTCCGTGGCGGTGGCTACGCCGTTGACCACGGCGGCGCGAATCACAAAGGGCAGGGCGATGGCCGGCCCAGCCGCCAGCAACGCGCGGCCCACCGCCGCCGCACCCGCGCGTTGGATGTGTGAAAGATCCTCGCTGCGGTAACGCCAGCCGATCACCGCGCACAGCGCCGCACCCATCACCACGCCCGGCAACATGCCTCCGGCAAACAGGGCAGCGATCGAAACGCCTGTGACCGAACCGATGGTGATCAGCACCAGGCTGGGGGGGATGGTCTCGGTCTGCGCACCGCTGGCTGCCAAGAGGGCCACAAGGTCGCCTTTTTGCGCTCCGCGCTTTTCCATCTCCGGAAACAGGACCGGCGCCACAGCGGCCATGTCAGCCACCTTGGAACCCGAGATACCCGATACCAGGTACATTGCGCCCAGCATCACGTATTGCAATCCACCACGCACATGGCCCAGCAACGCGGCCAGGAAAGCCACCATGCGGCGTGCCATGCCGGTCATCTCGATGAGCAGTCCCAGGAAAACAAAGAGCGGAACCGACAGGAGCACGATGTGGGACATGCCCTCATCCATGCGGCCCACAATCACATCGACAGGCACCTTGGTGGTCAGCGACAGAAAGCCATAGGTCGCCAGGCCGAAGCTCACCGCAATCGGCACACCGCTCAGCACCGTCAAGGCGGTCAGCCCCACGAAAAAAATCACCAGGTTGATATTGCCCAGGCCGGCAAACAAAGGCCGGGCCGCCAGGAACACCGCGCAGAGAGCCATCACAGTGCCCAAGGCGGCTACGGCGTCACGCCAGGAGGCGGTATTCAGCAGACGCAGCAGGGACGTCACCGCCATCAGTACCAGTCCCACCGGCAGCGCAGACACGCGCCAAGCGGCTGAAATATCGAGCGCCGGTGTGGTGATGGCCGCCTCATCCAACGCATGCTCATAGGCTGGCCACAGGTTCAACGCCAGGAAGACCAGGGCTGCTGCGATGGCCAGGGTATCCAGAAAGGCTCTCCGGCGCGGAGAAGCCAGCGCCACCAGCGCGGTCATGCGCATGTGTTCGCTGCGGCGGAAGGCCACCACGGCGCCCAGGCAGGCCAGCCACAGGAAGAGCATGGAGGCCACTTCGTCGCTCCACACCAGAGGTGTGTGCAGCAGATAGCGCGCCACCACGCCCGCCAGCAAGATGGCGATTTCAGTGACGATCAGCAGCGCCGCCAGCATCTCCACGGCAGTGCCCAACTGCCGTTCGATGATGCGGGCCCAGGCGCGCAGGGTGCCGTCCGCACCACCAGGCGAGGGACTGGCAAGTGCGCCGGCAGCGGGGTTGGTCAAGGTGCTCGCGGTCATGTGCATTTCTCGACTCAGCCGGTGTACTGCTGCAGCAGCGCCCAGTCTTCTGCGCCAAACTTTTCCTTGGCCTGGGCGTAGAAGCCGCCGGCGGCCAGCGCCTTCTGGAACGCAGCCGTATCCACCGTGTTGAAGACCAGGCCTTTGGACTCCAGTTGCTTTTGCAGATCGACGTTGGCACGGGCAATGTCGTCGCGCTGTTTGACGGCAGCGGCATTGATGTGTTTGGCGACCACCTGCTGCAGTTCGGGCGGCACCGTCTTCCAGACCTTGCCACCCGCGACGAACCAGAAGCCGTCCCAGGAGTGGTTGGTCAGTGAGCAGTACTTCTGCACTTCAAAGAACTTGGCCGAGTCGATCAGGGCCAGTGGGTTTTCCTGTCCATCCGCCACTTTGGTCTGCAGCGCCTGGTAAGCCTCCGACAGCGGCAAACTCACCGGTGCAGCACCCAGCGTCTTGAACATGGCCACCCACAGCGGCACCACCGGCACACGGATCTTGAAGGCCTTGAGGTCCTCTGGCGTCCGGACAGGTTTGGTGCTAGTCGTGATCTGGCGAAAACCGTTGTCCCACACTTTGGCAAACGGCACCAGGCCCACTTTCTCGATGGCAGAGCGGATGCGGTTGCCCACGGCGCCGTCCATGGCGTGCCACACCTTGTCGTAGCCACTGAAGGCAAAACCCACGCCGGTGATGGATGTCACGGGAATCAGCGTGGACATGACGGTGCCCGGAAAAGTCGCCATCTCCAGTGCGCCGGAGCGGATCTGCGACATCATGTCCGCGTCACTGCCCAGCTGGTTGTTGGGAAACAGCTCAATGGCCACGCGCCCATGGGTTTCAGCCGCAATCGCGGCAATTGCCTCTTTCAGGCGCACGTTCACCGAGTGCGTGACCGGAAGATCAGTACCCAGCTTGAACTTGAATTCCGCCTTGTCAGCCTGGGCAAGCGCAAGGCCAGGCAAGGTAGCTGTGCCCGCCAGGGCGCCGGAAGCAAGAAAGTGTCTGCGTGTCAGTTGCATGGTTTCTCCGTAGGTTTCATGGCATCGAATCGGTGATCAATGCTGCGTATAGTATTCTGAATTCAGAGTTCTCAAGTAGGTACTTTCCCTGATTGCATATTGAATTCAGAGTTCTAATATTGCTTGCTTTTAAATTGCGCAGGAGTAACTGATGAACCATTTGCTGACCATGGCCGACGCTGTGTCCACCCACGCACGGCTGCACCCCAACAAGCTGGGCGCGCGCGACTCCCTGCGCGCGCTCACCTTCGCCCAGTGGGACCAGCGCGCCACCCGTCTCGCCAATGGCCTGGTGGCACTGGGCCTGAAGAAGGGAGACCGTATTGCCCTGCTGGCCTACAACTGCGTGGAGTGGATGGAAATTTACGCCGCCCTGGCCCGGGCCGGCCTGGTGGCTGTGCCGATCAACTTTCGCCTGGCCACCCCGGAAATCGCCTACATCGTTGAGCACAGCGAGGCGCGTGCCTTCATCGTGCAACACGACCTCGTGGACCGGGTGCAGCCTCTGCACGACGTGGCGGGCACGGTCGCGCCTTCCTGCTGGATCCACTTTGGCGGCAAGCCGCCCGTCGGTTGGCAGGCCTACGAGACGTTGATTGAGGGGGCCACCACCGCGCCCTGCGCGACCTCGGTGCTTCCCGGCGACCCCTGCGCGCTGATGTACACCTCAGGCACCACGGGAAGACCCAAGGGTGCCATCCGCAGCCATGAGGGCAACACGCTGATCGCTCTTGCCACGGCGCTGGAAATGGAATTCACCCGAGATGACACGGCGCTGCTGGTCATGCCGATGTGCCACGCCAACTCGCTGTATTTCAGCCAGACATTCACCCATCTGGGTGCCGCCTGCGTCATTGATGACCGCAAGAGTTTCGACCCCGAGGCCCTGCTAGACACCTTGTCGCGCGAAAAAGTCACATTCACCTCACTGGTGCCTACCCACTTCATCATGATGCTGGGGTTGCCGGATACGGTGAAGGCCAAGTACGACGTGAGCGCGGTGGAGAAGTTGATGATCTCGTCCGCCCCTGCCCGCAAGGAAACCAAGTTGGCCATCCTGGAACATTTCAAGAATGGCAAGCTCTACGAACTGTATGGCTCAACAGAGGCCGGCTGGGTGACACTGCTGCGCCCCGGCGAGCAGATTGACCAGCTTGGGTCAGTGGGCAGGGAGTGGGCCGGTTCAGGCCCGATACGACTGCTGAACGCTGATGGCCAGGAAGTGCCCGACGGCGAAGTGGGCGAACTGTATTCGCGCACGCCTTATGTCTTCGACGGCTACTGGAAAAACCCCGAGAAAACAGCGGAAGCCTTCCGTGGATCCTGGTGCTCGGTGGGTGACATGGCACGCCGAGATGCCATGGGTTATCTCCACCTGGTCGACCGCAAGAGCAACATGATCATCACCGGTGGCGAAAACGTCTACCCCTCCGAGGTAGAGGGCGTACTCGGCGCCCACCCCCAGGTCAAGGACGTGGCGGTGGTCGGTCTGCCACATGAAAAGTGGGGGGAAGCCGTACATGCTGTCGTGGTCTTGCACCAGCAAGCCGATACCAATGAGGCCGAGTTGCTGAGCTGGTGCCGCAGCCGCATCGCGGGTTACAAGCGTCCACAGTCGGTCTGCGTGATAGCCGACGCCGACATGCCGCGCACGGCCACGGGCAAGATCCTGCACCGCATCCTCAGGGACCGATTGACGCAGGGATAAACTAGCGTCAATCCGTATACCGAATTCATGAAAACTATCGTCAGCCAGCCCAACCTCGTCCAACAGGTGCGCGACGCCATTCTGGAAGAAATTTCATCTGGCGCCCTGGCCCCAGGCGACCGCATCATTCAGGAGCAGATCGCCGATGCACTGGGTGTGTCGCGCCAGCCTGTGCAGCAGGCCCTGGCCTTGCTACGCAACCAGGGTGTGCTGCAGGACGCACCTGGCCGCGGCTTGCTGGTGGCGCCTCTGGACCCTGCCCATGTACGACACATGTACGACATCCGGGCAGTCATCGAGGGCCTGGCCGCGCGACGTGCGGCGGAATTGGGCGCAGCGCGTGCGGCCAAGGCTGGGCCGGCGCTGATCGAAGCAGGTCGCAAGGCCGTTGCCGCCGGCTCCGTGAGCAGAATGATCGCCGCCGACATGAAGCTGCACGAATTCATCTACAGCCTGTCAGGCAACCCCCTGATCGCCCCGGCACTGGAAACCCATCTGACCTACACCCAGCGCGTGATGGGCGAGGTGCTGATACGGGATGAAGAGCCGCATGACATCTGGGACCAGCACGAAGCCATCCTGAAAGCGATCGCTGGCGGTGACGGCAACACAGCCGAATCGCTGGTGCGTGAACATCTTACCCAGGCCTCCGGCTTCATGGTGTCACGGCTACTGGGCAAGACCGGACAGCCTGCAGCTTGATCCGATCCCGTTGGGACAGTGACCGCACCCATCAAGCCAGGTGCTTGCCTATCACCCCGGCCAGCTCAAACATGCTGACCTGCGGCTTGCCAAAGACTGGCAACAGCTTGGCATCGGCGTTGATGGTGCGTTTGTCCTTGGCGTCCTGCAGACCCTGGGCCTTGATGTAGTCCCACAGCTTTTTGATGACCTCGGTGCGTGCCACGGCGTCTGCGCCGATCACGGCAGCCAGTGCCGGGCTGGGCGTCATGCCGCTGGCGGCGGTGGTCTTGCGTGGCGCGCGTGGGGTTTTGGCAGCGGCTTTCACGGCGGGCTTGGCGGCTGACTTTGCAGCGGCCTTGGCGGGCGCTTTGGTGCTGGTTTTGGCAGCTGTTCTGGACGCAGCCGCCTTGGCTGCACCGGCCCGGGGCGGGAACTTGCTGGGGGCAAATTCAAAGTTCACTTTGCCGGCTTCGGCGTCCCAGGCCAGCATGGCCTTGAAGGGGCGGCGGGTGCGCATCGAAACAAATTTGTCGAGCTCATCAGTTTTGCCCGTGGCCAGCAGCTTCTGCATTTGTGAGCGCTCAATGGGCTGCTGCAAGATGATCTGACCGCTCTTGAAGTCACAGCTCGGGGTCGGCTGGGCCAGGGTGGGCACCGACTTTTCACAGACGTAGTTCTTGCCGTGCTCAAACACGGGGCTGCCGCATTTGGGGCAGGCGCCCAGGCTGTCTTGAGCGCCAAAATCGATCAGCTCGCCGCTGTCTTCGGCGGCACGGTCATCGCCAAAGTCGAATTCGAGCTTGAAGTTCTTCGCTTCTTCGTCAAATTTGAGCGCCACCTCGGCTGTGAACGGCCAGCCGGCCTTGGAGCGAAAACCCTCCAGCGGACCGATCTTCCTGTCGCGCATGAACTGCTCGACTTCGGCCAGCTCAAAAGTACGCCCGGCAGGCGACTTGCCAAATGAAAAGCCACAACCGTCGCTGTGACCGTCGGCACCTGTGCAGGTGTAGCGGCGGTAGTTTTCTTTAACCACCCCGCCGCAATTGGGGCATGAAGCGGCCAGCGTGGCGTAGTCTCCAGGAATGGTGTCGCGGTCGTATTCCTTGGCTTTTTTCACCAGCCGTTCGGTCATGGCGGCGATTTCGGCCATGAAGCGGTCACGGCTCAGCTTGCCCTGCTCCATCTGCGCCAGCTTGTACTCCCACTCCCCGGTGAGCTCGGCCTTGGAAAGCTCTTCCACGCCCAGGCCGCGCAGCAGGGTCATGAGCTGAAAGGCCTTGGCGGTGGGGATGAGCTCGCGGCCTTCGCGCAGCATGTATTTTTCGGCGATCAGGCCTTCGATGATGCTGGAGCGGGTGGCTGGCGTGCCCAGACCTTTTTCCTGCATGGCTTCGCGCAGCTCGTCGTCTTCCACGGTTTTGCCAGCGCCCTCCATGGCACCGAGCAAGGTGGCTTCGGAGTAGCGGGCAGGGGGCTTGGTTTTAAGGCCCCGGGGCTCCACAGCGATCGTCTGCACCTTCTCGCCAGGCTGCACTGGCACCAGGTTCTGGCCCTTGTCGCCGTCTTTGGCGTCAGCCACTTCGTCAGCGGCTTCCTTGCCGTAGATGGCCAGCCAGCCTGGTTTGACCAGCACCTTGCCTTCGGTTTTGAAGGCGTGCTGTGCGCCGGCATGTGAAACGGTCGAAATTCGGGTGGTGACCTGGTATTCGGCGCTGGGGAAAAACACCGCCATGAAGCGGCGCACCACCAGGTCGTACAGTTTTTGCTCGGCCTCGCTCAGTCCGCTAGGGGCTTGCAGAGTGGGGATGATGGCAAAGTGATCACTCACCTTGGCGTTGTCGAACACCCGCTTGGTGGGCTTGATGTAGCTGTTATTCAGTGCGGTAAGTGCGTGTGGCGCCAGGTGGCGCATGCCGCTGTCGGCCAGCATCTCAAACGTTTGCTTGACCACGGGCACGTAATCTTCGGGCAGGTTGCGCGAATCGGTCCGCGGGTAGGTCAAGGCTTTGTGGCGCTCATACAGGCTTTGCGCAATCGACAGCGTGGTTTTGGCGCTGAAGCCAAATTTGCCGTTGGCCTCGCGTTGCAAGCTGGTCAGGTCAAACAGCAGGGGGCTAGCCTGGGTCGTGGGTTTGCTTTCTTCGGTGACGGTGGCGGGCTGGCCACGGGCAGCGTCGGCAATGGCCTGTGCCTCGGCCTCACTCCAGACGCGGTCGGCCTTTTTCTCGGCGTCGTCGGCGTCACGCTTGTGCTGGGGGTTGAACCACTTGGCCGGGTACTCGCCAGCCTGGGCCGCAAAAGTGGCGTGGATTTCCCAATAGTTGCGGCTGATGAATTTACGGATCTGCTCTTCGCGCTCCACCACCACACTGAGGGTGGGCGTCTGCACCCGGCCCACGGTGGTCAGGAAGAAGCCGCCATCACGCGAGTTGAACGCCGTCATGGCGCGGGTGCCGTTGATGCCGACCAGCCAATCGGCCTCGCTGCGGCAACGCGCAGCGTCGGCCAACGGGCGCATCTGCTGATCAGAGCGCAGGGCGTTAAAGCCGTCGCGGATGGCCTGCGGTGTCATGGACTGCAGCCACAGGCGGCTGACGGGTTTGCCCAGAGGTTTGGCACCGCCGGCGTACTGCTCGATCAGACGGAAGATCAGCTCCCCTTCACGGCCCGCGTCGCAGGCGTTGATGAGCTGGTCCACATCCTTGCGTTTGGCCAGCTTGACCACCGCGTTGAGCCGGGTCTTGGTCTTGTCGACGGGTTTCAGATCAAAGTGCGGCGGTATCACCGGCAGGTGCGCAAAGCTCCACTTGCCGCGCTTGACGTCAAAGGCCTCGGGGGCCTGAATTTCGACCAGGTGACCGACCGCGCTGGTGACCACATAGCGCTCGTTTTCAAAGTGCTCGTCCAGTTTGTCGAACTTGCCAGCCACCGGCGTGAGTGCCCGCACGATGTCTTGTGCCACCGATGGTTTTTCTGCAATGACCAATGTTTTCATCTGACTACAATCCGTTTCCTCGCGCGCTGGCGCATGCACACACGGGCACGCACACGCGCACCCATACGATTCACCATATCAAATTTTCGACCGTGTCCAAACAAGTGGGGTCAGCGGGTCAGCGTCGTATTCAGACCCGGCGTTCAGGCGTGCATGGCAAAGGAGTGTTTGCCCTGCAAAACCTGGCCGAGGGTGAAACCATCATCGAATACACCGGTGAAATCATCTCCTGGGACGAAGCGATGGATCGCCATCCGCACGACCCGGAGCAGCCCAACCACACGTTTTACTTCCATGTGGACGAAGACCGTGTGATTGATGCCTTGTATGGCGGCAATTCCTCGCGCTGGATCAACCATTCCTGCGCCCCGAACTGCGAGGCCGACGAGGTCAATGGCCGTGTCTTCATCAAGGCGCTGCGCAATATCGCGGCTGGCGAGGAACTGAACTACGACTACGGGCTGGTGATTGAGGAGCGCTACACCGCCAAACTCAAGGCCGAATACCCCTGCTGGTGCGGCGCTGCCCAGTGCCGGGGCACCTTGCTGGCGCCGAAGCGCCGACCGCTTCGGTCCACCCAGCGGTGACTCCTGCCATGCGCTGGGATGCCGAAACCCTGTGGGAGCAGGTGCAGCCCCTGTTGCCGGGATTCACGGTGGAGGTCTTGCCGCAAATTGACTCCACCAATTCCGAGCTAATGCGCCGTGCCCGCGCAGGCCAACTGGAGCCCACCTTGCTGATCGCCGAACACCAGACCGCCGGGCGCGGACGCCTGGGACGGCAGTGGTTGAGCGAGGGGCAGGGAGGACACACAGTGCCGACCGTGGGGGCCATTCCCTTGAGTTTTTCTTTGGGCCTGCCCCTGTCGCCGCAAAACTGGTCTGGCCTGTCGCTGGCCGTGGGTGTCAGCCTGGCGCGCAGTCTGCACCCGCAAGTACGCCTGAAGTGGCCCAACGACCTGTGGCTGCGCGGACGCAAGCTCGCTGGCATCCTGATCGAGACCGCCAGTTTTGCCAGCGTTCGCTTCGTGGTGATCGGTGTTGGCATCAACGTGGCTCCCCGCAGCGCCGAGGGTTTGTCGACGCCACCGGCCTGGCTGGAGGAGTTGGCGCCAGAGATGGATGCCGCAGCCGCGCTGCACCGAGTCTTTTTGCCCCTGGTTCAGACCCTGCAGCGCTTCGAGGGCGAGGGCTTCGCACCTTTTGCGGCGTCATTTCAGGCGTTGGATGCACTCGCTGGCTGCCAAGTGTGGCTCAGTGATGGCACCACCGGTAGTGCAAGGGGCGTGGACAGCTCGGGCGCCCTGCAGGTGCTGACCTCCGGAGGGCTGCAAAAAATCACCAGTTCAGAAGTCAGCGTTCGGCCTCTGGCCCCGTCGGAGTGACATTCATGCCAAGAGCCCTGATCCTCTTTTTGTTGCTGGCCAATGGCATTTTTTGGGCCTGGTCGCAGGGCCTTTTTCAGGCCTATGGCTTCGCCCCTGAACAGCACACCGAGCCACAGCGCCTGGCTCAGCAGATTCAGCCTGAGTCATTGGTGCTCTTGTCTGAAAAAGAGTTGCTGCAACTCGAAGCAGACGCAAAGGCGAAAGACCCTCCGCAGTGCCTGCAGGCGGGCTTGTTTGATGAAGCGCAGACACTGGCCCTGCGTGCCGCCCTGGCATCCGGGTTGCCAGCCGGCAGCTGGCAGCTGGACCCCAGCGCAGTGCCAGGCCGCTGGATCATCTACATCGGCAAACTCGGCTCAGCAGAGGCAGTGGCGAAAAGGCGGGCACAGCTGGCAGCCCGCAAATTCCGCGCGGAGCCGGTATCCACCGGTCCACTTGCACGGGGCTTGTCTTTGGGTTCTTTTGATAGCGAAGCCGCCGCCCAGGCAGAGTTGAACGCTTTGACCAGCAAAGGCCTGCGCACCGCCCGCGTCGAAATGGAACAGGCGCCTGTCCAGGGTTTTACCTTACGGCTAGCGGCCGTCGATGCCGACCTGCGACAGCGCCTGGAAGCCCTCAAGGACGTGCTGGCAGGACACGAATGGGTGAGCTGCCCTTGACGACCGGATCAGGCCGATGGCTGGGCCATGAAGCGCACGCTGAACTGTGCGCCGGGCGGGGTCCTGCCTGGATGCGTATCGTTGACCTCAATCGATGCGTTGTGCTGACGGGCGATCTCCAGAACGATGGGCAAGCCCAGACCTGAGCCATCAGCCTCGGTACCCAGCACCCGGTAGAAAGGCTGAAACACCAGCTCCCGCTCACTGGGAGCGATGCCGGGGCCTGAGTCCTCCACTTGCAACAACAGCGTCCCGCTGAAGGGGTCGGTCAACACCCTTGCGGTCACGATCCCCGGTTGGGCTTCGTTGGATGGTGTGTAGTTGATCGCGTTGTCGACGAGGTTGCGAATCAGCTCCTTGAGTAGCGTGGGGTTGCTTTGCATCATCACCCCCTTGGCGCCGGGCTCTGCGCCCTCGTAGCCTAGGTCGATGCCCTTGTCCATGGCGCGTGGCACGCTGTCGCGGATCACCTCCATGGTTAGCTCCGCCAGATCGCAGGGCTCGCGCACCAGCACACTGCCCCGACTCTCGGCACGTGCCAGCGACAGCAATTGATTGACGGTGTGAGTGGCCCGGATGCTGGAGCGCCCAATCTGACGCAAAGACTGCTTGAGGTCATCGGCGCTGGATTCGGCGCGCAGCGCCAGGTCCGCTTGCATGCGCAAACCTGCGAGCGGTGTTTTGAGCTGGTGTGCAGCGTCGGCCAGAAAGCGCTTTTGAGTGGTAATGGAGTCCTTCAGGCGCATCAGCAAGTCGTTGACAGAGGACACCAGCGGCACGACCTCCAGCGGAACCACATCGGTATCCAGTGGACTCATGTCGTCGGGCTTGCGGGCGCGGATGCGCTCTTCGAGCTGATTGAGGGGTTTGATGGCCTGCACCAATGCCAGCCACACCAATAGAACGGCGATGGGCAGGATCACGAACTGGGGCAGCATCACGCCCTTGATGATCTCTGAGGCCAGCACCGAGCGCTTGTCCAGGGTTTCAGCCACTTGCACCAAGGCTGGCCTGCCGCCAGGCAGACCCAGAGGCACCCACATGTAGGCCACACGGATGCCGCTGCCATGAAACTCGTCTTCACGCAGCTTGATGGCTCCGGGCTCCGCGCCGTCATCCTCAGGCAGGGGCAAATCACGCTCGCCACTCAGGAATTCTCCCCGGCTGCCCAACACCTGGTAGTACACCGTGTCCGTGTCGTCGGCGCGCAACAGCTCGCGGGCGGGCAGCGGCAGGCTGAATTGCGCACGGTTGTGCTGGACTGTGATCAGCTGCGCCAGAGCTCCCACGTCATATTCGAGCGCTCGGTCAAAGGGCTTGCCGGCAATACCCTGGGCCACCAGCCAGGTCAGTACCAGACTGATAGGCCACAGCAGCAGCAAGGGCGTGAGCATCCAGTCCAGGATCTCCCCGAACAGCGACCGCTGCTCACGCTGAAATATCTTCATGCTTTGGATGAGTGGCGCACTGGGTCTGTTCGGGGAACAGACAGCGACACAAGGTAAGGTGCTCGAACGTGGAGATCACATTCAAGCAGGGATTTTTTCCAGGCAATAGCCCAATCCGCGAACGGTGGCAATACGCACAGGTCCTTTTTCTATCTTCTTGCGCAGGCGATGGATATAGACCTCAATTGCGTTGTTGCTGACTTCTTCGCCCCACTCACACAGGCGCTCCACCAGCTGGTCCTTGCTGACCAGCCGACCAGCGCGCTGCAGCAGCACCTCCAAGAGACCCAACTCACGCGCTGACAGCTCCACCATCTTGCCGTCCAGGGTAGCCACCCTACCCGCCTGGTCATAGACCAGCGGACCATGCTTGATGCTGCTGCTCGCACCGCCCATACCCCGGCGACCCAGCGCCCGCACACGAGCTTCGAGCTCTTGCAGGCTGAAGGGCTTGGCCATGTAGTCATCGGCACCGTAATCCAGGCCCTTGACGCGCTCCTCCACACTATCGGCCGCCGTCAAAATCAGCACAGGCAAGGAAGAACCGCGCGCACGAAGACGCTTGAGCACTTCCAATCCATGCATACGGGGAAGGCCAAGGTCCAGGATCAAGAGATCAAATTCAGTGTTGGTCATCAAGGCCGCATCGGCCTCCGTGCCGCTGGCCACATGGTCCACCGCAGCACCAGCGCCACGTAGGGCTCGCAGCAGGCCGTCAGCCAGCACCTGATCGTCTTCCGCAATGAGTATGCGCATGTCTGTCCTCGTTGTTATGGCGGGTTTTCGAATGATTTTAGGCGCGTGCGAGCGTGGGACTCACTGATGTTTCAGGCGACGTAGGCCTCCAGGCCGAGTGAAACCACAGTGGCGACCTCTTCGCCCAGCGCCATGCGCAGTTCGGCCTCAGCTTGCGCAACAGACCGGCCAAAAGCCTGTACCCATGCCTGACCGTCTGCCGTGAACAGCACCCGCCTGGCCCGCGCATCTCGGGGATCAAGCTCGCGCCGCACCAGACCCCAGGCCTCGCACTCATCCACCAGCTTGCCCATAGCCTGCTTGGTGACGCCGGCCTGTGCAGCCAGATCGGTGAGTCGGGCGCCGTCGAGTGACAGGTGACGGGTGATGTGGATGTGCGCCGCATCCAGTCGCCCCCGGGCTGCCAGATTCGAGAGAGCCAGAGGCACGCCCTCATCATGCGCCATCAGCGCCAGCACGCGGGCTTCGAAGCGTTGATGCGCCAGCAGGAGCAATCGGCCAGTATGTGACCAACGCCAGGCGTCGTTCCTGGGATCGAGCGATGATGAATTTGAAGGGTCCGGCATGCGGCATATAGTAAGGTAAATTGACTAATAAAAAGCTTTATGTGATTTGACCCTGAGATAAACTACTGTTCAAGTATCCAGTTCTACCGGCACCTTCCAAGGGCGCCAGCAGCCCTGGTTTCATATCAGCTTTTTTGTTTTTCAAGGAGACACCTCATGGATGCAACCGTCAAAAGCCCCGCTGCCAGCCCCGAGAAAGCCAAGGCATTGCAAGCCGCGCTGGCCCAGATCGAAAAACAATTTGGCAAAGGCACCATCATGCGCCTGGGTGAAGGCGAAGTCATCGAAGACATCCAGGTGGTCTCCACCGGGTCCCTGGGCCTGGACATTGCGCTGGGCGTGGGTGGTCTCCCCCGCGGCCGTGTGGTTGAAATTTATGGCCCGGAGTCATCGGGCAAAACCACGCTGACCTTGCAGGTGATTGCCGAGATGCAGAAGCAAGGTGGCCAATGCGCCTTCGTCGATGCCGAACATGCACTGGATGTGCAATACGCCCAAAAGCTCGGCGTCAATCTGCAAGACTTGCTGATCAGCCAGCCCGACACCGGCGAGCAGGCGCTTGAAATTGTGGACAGCCTGGTGCGCTCAGGCGCGGTCGACCTGATCATTGTGGACTCGGTGGCGGCCCTCACCCCCAAAGCTGAGCTTGAAGGTGAAATGGGTGACAGCCTGCCTGGCCTGCAGGCACGTCTGATGAGCCAGGCCCTGCGCAAGCTCACGGCTCACATCAAGAAGACCAATTGCATGGTCATCTTCATCAACCAGATTCGCATGAAGATCGGCGTGATGTTTGGCAGCCCCGAAACCACCACCGGTGGCAATGCGCTCAAGTTTTATGCCTCCGTTCGCCTGGACATCCGCCGCACCGGCACCATCAAGAAAGGCGACGATGCCATCGGCAACGAAACCAAGGTGAAAGTGGTCAAGAACAAGGTCTCTCCGCCCTTTAAAACGGCCGAATTCGACATTCTGTTTGGCGAAGGCATCAGCCGACAGGGCGAGATCATCGACATGGGCGTGAATGCCGGCATCCTGGACAAGTCGGGCGCCTGGTACGCCTACAACGGCGAAAAAATTGGCCAGGGGCGGGACAACGCCCGTGAGTTTTTGCGCGAAAACACCGCTCTGGCCGTTGAAATCGAAAACAAGGTGCGCGCCTCTTTGGGTATTCCCCTGCTGGCGGTGTCCGAGCCTGTAGAGGCCAAAGCCAAGGGCAGCGCCAAAAAGTCTGACGCAGGCGCGGCCTGAGTCGCTCGGGGCGAGTTGTTGTGAACACGCCTGCTCCGTCGCTCAAAGGCCGTGCCCTGCGCCTGCTCAGCACCCGCGAGCATTCACGGGCAGAGCTGGAGCGCAAGCTGGCGGCTCATGAAGAAGAGCCCGGGACACTGGCCAAAGCGCTCGATGAGTTGCAAGCTCGCGGCTTCATCAGCGATCAGCGCGTGATCGAATCCGTGGTGCACCGGCGCTCTGCCAACCTGGGTGCTCTGCGCGTGCGCCAGGAGTTACAGGCCAAAGGCCTGGACAGGGATGCGGTCAATCAAGCGGTGGCAGAGCTGCAAACCAGTGAGCTGGATCGGGCTCGTGCCGTATGGCAGAAGAAATTCGGCGATGCGCCTGAAGATGCCTCCGCGCGCGCCAAGCAAATGCGCTTTCTGGCCGCACGCGGTTTCGGTGCCGACACCATACGGCGTGTTGTGGCTGGCGGGTTTGAAGATTGAGCGCTTACAAGCCCAGCATCAACTTCAGGTTTTGCACGGCTGCGCCGCTGGCTCCCTTGCCCAGGTTGTCCAACCGCGCCACCAGTACTGCGTGAGCAAAACCGTCGACGCTGGCATTGTTGGAAAAAACCCGCAGCTCCAGCTTGTTGGTATCGGCCAAGGCAACGGCATCCAGCTTGCCCGTGTCGGTAGCGGGCTCTACAGTCACCCACTCGCTGCCTGCGTAGTGCCGCGCCAGGGCGTCATGCAAGTCTTGCGCACTTGGCTGGCCCGGCAACAGATCCAGGTGCAAAGGCAGCTGCACCAGCATGCCCTGGCGGAAGTTACCCACGGACGGCGTAAACAAAGGCCTACGCGTCAGGCCCGTGTACTTCATGATTTCGGGAATGTGCTTGTGCTTGAGACCCAGCGCATACAGCTCAAAAGCGGGCGCCAGGCCTTGCTCGTAGGCCTCGATCATCGGGCGACCGCCACCTGAATAACCACTGACGGATGGCAGGCAAACGGGGTGATCTGCCGGCAGCAAGCCCGCATCGATCAGCGGACGCAGCAGGGCGATGGCACCGGTCGCATAGCAACCTGGGTTGGACACCCGGCGTGCGTGGACGACGGCGTCTTTTTGCCCACTAGCCAATTCAGGGAAACCGTAGACCCAATCGGGCGAGGTGCGATGAGCAGTGGATGCGTCAATAACCTTGGGACCAGGTCGGCCGGTTTGAGAGGCTGTTGCATCCATCATGGCGACCGATTCAAGCGCCGCATCGTCGTGCAGGCACAACACAACCAGGTCCACGCCAGCCATCAGCGCCTGTTTAGCCTGCGGGTCTTTGCGCAGCTCGGGAGCAATGCTCACCAGCTCGATGCCGGCCATGGTCTGCAGGCGTTCGCGAATTTGCAGGCCTGTGGTGCCGGCCTCGCCATCTATGAAAATCTTGAACATGAGGTCTTTCGGTCGAACATGACGACTGGACACAGCGCCGAAACGGCGCTGGTAGGCATGCCGCTGTAAGCTTGATTCAAGTTTGGCGCAGTGCAGCATGATACATTCCGAAACCATGTTCCCAGTCCCTGTAATTGGTGTGTAACCGTGGGGTGTGGGGTTGATGTTCATCCATTCCTGAGAAAGACCTCATGAAGATTCACGAGTACCAAGGCAAGGAAATCTTGCGCCAGTTCGGGGTTCCCACACCACGTGGCATTCCCGCTTTCACGGTGCAAGAAGCCGTAGAAGCAGCCCAGAAGCTCGGCGGCCCGGTTTGGGTTGTCAAGGCACAGATCCACGCTGGTGGCCGCGGCAAGGGTGGCGGCGTGAAGGTGGCCAAGTCGATTGACGATGTCAAGCGTCTGGCCGGTGACATCCTCGGCATGCAGCTCGTCACGCACCAGACGGGCCCTGAAGGTCAGAAGGTTCGCCGCCTTTACATCGAAGACGGTGCGGACATTCAGAAAGAATATTACGTTTCCATCGTCACCGACCGTGCCACTCAGAAGGTTGCGTTCATTGCTTCTAGCGAAGGCGGCATGGACATTGAGGAAGTGGCCCACTCCACCCCAGAAAAAATCATCACCGAGTTCATCGACCCGCTGACCGGTTTGAGCGCCGAGCAGGCTACCAAGATTGCCAACGGCATCGGCCTGCCCGCCGAGTCAACAGCTCAGGCAGTTGACGTGTTCCAGAAGCTCTACAAGTGCTACATGGAAACCGATGCTTCGTTGGTGGAAATCAACCCTCTGAACCGCGACAGCAAGAACCAGCTGATTGCGCTGGATGCCAAGTTCAACTTTGATTCCAACGCACTGTTCCGTCACCCAGAAATCGTGGCTTTGCGCGATCTGGACGAAGAAGATCCCGCTGAAGTCGAAGCCAGCAAGTTCGATCTCGCCTACATCAGCCTGGATGGCAACATCGGCTGCCTGGTGAACGGCGCCGGCCTGGCCATGGCCACCATGGACACCATCAAGCTGTTCGGCGGCGAACCCGCCAACTTCCTGGACGTGGGCGGCGGTGCGACTGCCGAGAAGGTGACCGAGGCCTTCAAGATCATGCTCAAGAACAAGAATGTCAAGGGCATTCTGGTCAACATCTTCGGCGGCATCATGAAGTGCGACACCATCGCCACCGGCGTGATCACCGCTTGCAAGGCCGTGAATCTGTCCGTACCGCTGGTGGTACGCATGAAGGGCACCAACGAAGAGCTGGGCAAAAAGCTGCTCGCCGAATCCGGTCTGCCTATCATCGCTGCCGACACCATGGCTGAAGCTGCGACCAAGATCGTCGCTGCCGTCAAATAAATGCCTTGAGGGACAGATCTTCAACTCTGTTCCCAACTGATTAGGAAAACCCATGTCGATTTACATCAACAAAGACACCAAAGTCATCACCCAAGGCATCACCGGCAAAACCGGTCAGTTCCACACTGAGAAGTGCCAGGAATACGCGAACGGCAAGAACTGCTTCGTCGCGGGTGTGAACCCCAAGAAGGCTGGCGAGTCCATCTTTAACATCCCAATTTACGCCTCCGTCAAGGAAGCCGCCACGCAAACTGGCGCGACCGTGTCGGTGATCTACGTGCCACCAGCAGGTGCAGCCGCTGCGATCTGGGAAGCCGTGGAAGCCGACCTGGATTTGGCCATCTGTATCACCGAAGGCATACCAGTGCGCGACATGCTCGAAGTGCGCAACAAGATGAAGGCCAAGGAAGCCGCTGGCGGCAAGAAAACCCTGCTGCTGGGCCCCAACTGCCCAGGCCTGATCACCCCTGACGAAATCAAGATCGGCATCATGCCCGGTCACATCCACCGCAAAGGCCGCATCGGCGTGGTGTCCCGTTCGGGTACTTTGACCTATGAAGCCGTGGCGATGCTGACCGAAGTGGGTCTGGGCCAGTCCAGCGCCGTCGGTATCGGTGGTGACCCGATCAACGGTTTGAAGCACATCGATGTGATGAAGGCTTTCAACGACGATCCCGACACCGACGCCGTGATCATGATCGGTGAAATCGGTGGCCCGGACGAAGCTGAGGCTGCCATGTGGTGCAAGGCCAACATGAAGAAGCCGGTGGTGGGCTTCATCGCGGGTGTGACTGCTCCCCCCGGCAAGCGCATGGGCCATGCCGGCGCCCTGATCTCTGGTGGAGCCGACACGGCCGATGCCAAGCTGGCCATCATGGAGGAGTGTGGTTTCGTGGTCACGCGCAACCCATCCGAACTGGGCAAACTGCTCAAGGCCCAGCTCAAATAAGCGGGACGCGGGGCGGACCATTGGTCCTGCCTCCCACTGCAAAAAGCCAGGCTGCAGCCCTGGTGGCCTGAATTGGGCCACTGTGGTTTGCCACAATACCGAAGCCGGATGTCCTGCAGGACAATCCGGCTTTCCCGTTTCAGTCAACAGCACACGCTCGCGAGCGAGTAGCAAAGGATCATCATGGAAGAATTCCTCACCGCTCATTTCTGGCTGGCCGTAGGTCAGATCATCATGATTGACATCCTCCTCGGGGGTGACAATGCGGTGGTCATCGCTTTGGCCTGTCGACAGTTGCCGCCGGCCCAGCGCACCAAAGGTATTGTTTGGGGCACCGCAGGCGCGATTGTGTTGCGCGTGATCCTGATTGCCTTTGCGCTTTCCTTGTTGAAGGTGCCATTCCTTAAATTGGTGGGCGCCATTTTGCTGATCTGGATCGGCATCAAACTGCTGATGCCCCAGGACGATGATGAGCACGGCAACATCCAGGCCAGCGACAAGCTCTGGGGCGCCGTCAAGACCGTGATCATTGCCGACCTGGTCATGAGCATCGACAACGTGATTGCGATTGCGGGGGCGGCACAGGGCGCTGGCGAGCAGCATCAGCTGCCACTGGTCATTTTCGGATTGCTGGTGAGCATTCCCATCATCGTGGGTGGCAGCCAACTGGTGCTCAAACTGATGGATCGCTTCCCAATGATCATCACCCTGGGCGGCATGCTGCTGGGCTGGATCGCTGGCACCATGGCCCACACGGACCCCGCGCTGGTCGACATCCTGCCACAAGAAAAAGCCTGGACCTACGGTTTAGGGATAGCCGGCGCCCTGGTGGTGCTCGCCGTTGGCAAGCTGTTGCAGCGTGCCAAGCCCGGAGCTGCTGCATAGTGCAGGCCTGACAGCGCGTTAAGCTTCGCGCTCATGATCTACACCTACGGTGCCCAAACCAGCGCTGGGCGTGTGCGCGCTAACAACGAAGACGCCCTCTCCTTCGATGCGTATAGAGGCCTGGCTATTCTGGCTGACGGTATGGGTGGGTATCAAGCAGGCGAGGTAGCCAGTGGCATGGCCACGACGCTGATCAAAAGCGAAATGAGCCGCTGGTTGAGCCAGGCGGGGGGCTCTCCAAACACGGTCGACGTTCGCCGGGCACTCAAGCAATGTGTGGCCCAAGCCAATCTGGATATCTTCACCAAAGGACTGACTCAGCCCGAGTGCAGAGGTATGGGTACAACAGTGGTGGCCGCAGTTTTTGGCCCGGGCACACTGGTACTCGTGCATGTTGGCGACTCACGGTGTTATCGCCTCCGGCATGGTCAGTTGACGCAACTCACCAAAGACCACTCGGTCTTACAAGAGGAAATCGATGCAGGCCTGGTCACGCCAGAGCAGGCTTTGCTGTCCACACACAAGAACCTGGTGACCCGAGCGCTTGGTGTAGCGCCGGACGTCACGATGGATGTGCTGGACGAACAAGTCCAGTCGGGTGATGTGTATTTGCTGTGCAGTGACGGTCTCACCGACATGGTCAGGGACGCTCAGTTGAGGCACATTCTGGAGGCCACGCCAGACCTGCAGGAAAAGGCAGATCGCTTGGTGCAAACGGCCAACAACCAGGGCGGACGCGATAACATCTCAGTGGTTGTGGTCCAGGCCGAGTAGGCCCACGGCCGGGTGAGTGAATCACCGCAGGGCTGGGAATTTGATCAACAATAAGTTTGTCCCGATGAGAAGTAAGAACAGGAGTCGATCATGCAAAAAGTGATCGTTTCAATGGACGGTGTGACCGTGCAGGAGCTGGTTCTGAACCAGGAACGCACCACCCTGGGCCGTCGTCCCTACAACAGTGTTGTGATTGAGAATTTGGCGGTCAGTGGAGAACATGCCGTCCTTCTTAAAGTGGGTGAAGACGTCTTTTTGGAAGACCTCAACAGCACCAACGGCACTTTTGTGAATGGTTTGCCCATTAAAAAGCAGTTACTCCGACATGGCGATACCATCGACATAGGCAAGCACAAGGTTCGTTTTGAACAGGTGAAGCAGGAGGCCGTAGCCCCCGAACCACCCCCTGTAAAAGTGCCATCTTTGGGGTCACCATCGCTTGCCACCCCATCAGCACAAAGCGCCGTTATCAAAGTCATGTCGGGTGCTGCGGCTGGTCGCGAAGTGCCACTGACCAAGGCTGTCACCACCATCGGCAAGCCCGGTGTGGCTGTCGCTTCCATCACAGCGGGAATTCATGGCTTTACCCTAAACCATGTGGAGGGCACTGATAGGCCCACGCTGAACGGTGCCGCCATCGGCTCGGAGCCCATGTCTCTCAAAGACGGTGACCTGATTCAGTTGGCAGGCACCCAGATGCAGTTTCTGCAACGTTGATCTGGCTCTGAATCTTCCTGGGTGCGCAGGCCAATCAGCAGCAATGACTTACCTTCGCAAACACTGGGTACGGATGTCAGTCACGTTGTTGCCGTTGCTGATAGCACTGCTGCACATCCTGGGGGTGGCAAATATCGGCCTGCTGGACCGTCTGGACAACGTCATCTTTGATGCACGCCTGCGTGCAACCATGCCCAGAACGCTCGACGAGCGGATCGTCATCATTGACATTGATGAGAAGAGCTTGGCGCAACTTGGCCGTTGGCCCTGGGGTCGGCATCATTTGGCGTCCATGATGGACGAGTTATTTGACCGCCAGCGCGTTGCCGTTGTCGGGTTTGACGTTGTGTTTGCTGAGCCGGACGATAGCTCCGGTCTCAAAAAACTGCGTTCCCTGGCCCAAAACGAGCTGAGCGGAGAGCCTGGTTTTGTCAGCTTGCTGCCGCAGCTTCAGAGCCAACTGGACTACGACGCTGCGTTTGCCCGATCCATCAAGGACCGTCCCGTCGTGATGGGCTACTACCTAACCAGTGACCGCGACGGCGGAAAGTCGGGCCGACTGCCTGAACCCGTGTTTGACACGATGGCGTTCAACGGAAAACACGTAGGCATCACAAGCTGGAATGGCTTTGGCTCCAATATAGAGCAGTTGGCTCAGGCTGCCCCCATGGCCGGGTACTTCAATCCTATTCCCGACAGCGATGGCGTGGTGCGCTCGCTGCCCATGATTGCCGAATTTCAAGGTCGGTACTACGAGTCCCTGTCCCTGGCCATGTTTAGGGTTTTGGCTGGTATGCCTGAGGTCGCTTTGGGAATTTCAAATGCTCAAGCTGGTACAGACAACCGGCTGATCATGGAAAGTGTGCGCCTGTTGCAAGGCAACAGTAGCTTTTCGATACCGGTCGATGAACGAGCGGCCACCCTGGTCCCCTATCGGGGCGTCGGCGGGGCAAGAGGGGGCTCATTTCAGTACATCTCAGCCGTTGACCTGATTTCGGGTGCCATATCTGACCATGCCCTACGTGACAAGATCGTTCTTGTAGGAACAACCGCACCCGGCCTGCAGGATCTGCGCGTCACACCGGTCGGCGAGGCCTACCCAGGCGTGGAAGCGCACGCCAACATGATTTCGGGTTTCCTCGACTCGCGGCTGCCGGTCAAGCCGGACTACGCTGGAGGTTATGAGGTGTTGATGCTGATGGTGACTGGTTTGCTGTTGGCACTGACCTTGCCCACATTGTCAGCCACAAGTGCAGTGATGTTGAGCGTCGTGGTGGTTGCGCTACCGGTCGGATTGAACTTCTGGTTGTTCCAGACTTACTCACTGGTTCTGCCTCTCGCTTCGGTCATCGCTTCGACCACAACGGCGTTTGCGCTCAACATGAGCTACGGCTATTTTGTCGAAAGCAGATCCAAACGCGATCTGGCCAACTTGTTTGGCACATACGTGCCCCCTGAACTGGTCGATGAGATGGTCAAGGATCCTGACAGCTACAGCATGAAGGCTGCAAATCGGGAACTCACCGTCATGTTTTGCGACATGCGAGGCTTCACCAAAATATCAGAACATATGGAGCCTATCGCCCTGCAGGAACTCCTCAATGGCGTTTTCAGTCGCTTGACACAGCTGATCCGAGCCCAGCGAGGCACTATTGACAAGTACATGGGCGATTGCGTCATGGCTTTTTGGGGGGCACCTGTCGCAAGCACCGATCACGCATCTTTGGCAGTGCGCGCTGCAATCGACATTTCTCATGTTGTGAGAGTCATCAACGAAGAACACCAAGCACGTGGTTTGCCGGAAATCGGAATTGGTATCGGCCTGAACTCAGGGTCCATGTGTGTCGGCGATATGGGCTCGGATATCCGGCGCAGTTACACGGTGATCGGCGATGCCGTCAACCTGGGGTCGCGCCTGGAGGGTCTGAGCAAGATTTATGGCGTAGACATGGTGGTCAGTGAGTCCACCCACCAATTGAGCCGTGGCCAGGTGTGGCAAGAGCTGGACAGGGTGCGGGTCAAAGGCAAAGAACAGGCCGTGACCATTTATTATCCGGTGGGCACAGAGGAGGCACTGTCTGAGACGGTGAGGGAAGAGTTGGACATTTGGCGCTCTTTTCTCGATGCTTATCGACGTCAAAACTGGGATGATGCGCAAGCGACGCTCAATCAGTTGGTGAAGTTGAACCCTGACAAGTACCTGTATCAGGTATACGCTGAGCGCATCGCTTCCATGCGACTGCTTCCCTTTGATCCGGCGTGGGATGGCGCCACCAACTTTGAAACGAAATGAGAAGGCCATGAAGGTCCGCGTATTGGGATGTTCCGGTGCCATCGCCCAGGGTTGCAGGACTACGTCCTTCCTCATCGATGATGATGTCCTGATCGATGCGGGAACCGGGGTCGGAGATCTCACCCTGGCTGAAATGGCGCGCATCAACCACGTCTTTCTAACGCACTCCCACCTGGACCACATTGCAGCCTTGCCTTTGATGGCGGATGCCATTGGCTCAGCGCGTACCTGTCCCATAGATGTTTATGCATTGCCAGGCACCATAGAGGCCCTCAGGGCCCATGTGCTGAACGATGTGATCTGGCCAGATTTCAGCCGCATCCCGTCGGCAGAGCAGCCCTTTATACGTTTAAACCCCATTGGGGTTGGGCAACTGGTCGCTTTAGCTGGCAAGTCTCTGGAGGTATTGCCCGCCGTTCACACCGTTCCAGCGGTAGGTTTTGCCTTGAATGCCGGCAGAAAGCATTGGGTGTTTTCGGGTGACACCGAGCGCAACCCAGCGTTTTGGGAGCGCGTCAACCAACTCCCTATAGGTATGCTGGTTATTGAAACCGCCTTCAGCAACCGCGAACGCGATTTAGCGCAACGAAGTAAACATTTGTCCCCACATGCACTGGCACAGGAGCTTGACAACATACCTCCCGAAGTCAGCTATCCCATCTACATCACTCATACGAAGCCAGCGGAAACTGACTTGATCATGGATGAAATCCACCGCTTTGATGAAACAACCCCTGGCAGCAGGGAGGTGGCCCATGACATACGTTGGCTACGAGCAGGCCAGGAGTTTGAACTGTGAGCCCTGAGCCCAATGCACTGGTACAAGACGCCATCGGCGACCAGGCTTTCTGGGATGAGCTCAAGCGACCGCCTGAGAAGCGAAGCAAGGCTTTTGAGGCCCTGTTTTACCGCCAACTACAGCATGTCACATCGCGCATCCACGAAACCGAGAATATCGATCAGATCATGTTGGAGGTCAGTCATGAGATCTGTCGTCTTTTCAACGCAGATCGTCTGACCGTATATGCCGTCAGCGATGACCATACTGCCATTGTTTCCAAGATCAAGACCGGACTGAACAGCAGTCGTGACTTGAAGCTACCCATATCGCCACAAAGCATTGCGGGCTACGTGGCTTACACACGTCAGGCCCTCAATCTAGCTGATGTGTATGACGTTGATGCTCTCAAACGCATACATCCTTCATTGACGTTCTTGCAGGAAATTGATCGACGATCAGGGTACCGGACCAAGCAAATGCTGGTGGCTCCCATCATGCTAGGCCCCACTTTGCAAGGTGTGGTGCAGATGATCAACAACAAGGCTGACCAGGCATTTGGGGCACTGGAAGTTGATGGCATGGCCCAAATCTGCAAAACGCTGGGTACAGCCATTCACCAACGCTTGCGCGCGGATGGAGATGTGAATCGACCACGCTCGACCAAATTTGATGGTCTGGTAGCAGAAGGTGTGATTACCCATTCCGAGCTACAGAGCTGCCTGGTCGAGGCACGAGGTGAGGGTGTGTCCGTTGAGCGCATGTTGATGAGTGGATACAACGTGCAGCTTGTCCAAATTGGGGCGTCGATCGCCCGCTTTTTTGGGGTCAGCTATGAACCCTTCAAAGAGGGCCGCATACGCTCGGAGCAATTATTAGGTTCATTGAAACGTGAATTTCTGGAAGTTCAGGGCTGGATTCCTCTGGAAGACGGGCCCGAAGGCTTGCTCATCATGTGCATGGACCCAGAGGCGGTGCGTGGGGCGCGTGTAGTGCCACAGGTGTTCCCTCGCGTGCACAAGTTTGTTTACCGCGTCACGACACAGACCGAATTCAGATACACGCTTGATCAGCTGTTGGGTGCCGACGTACAAGGCGGCAGCATCGACCAGATGCTGGCTGACATGGATGGCCCACTGGACGACGGAGGGGGAATCGATGACGCACTTGAATCTGCAGCTGCAGATAACGAGCTGGTTAAGTTTGTCAACAAGATCATCATTGACGCCTATCACCAGAAAGCCTCTGACATTCACATCGAGCCCATGCCGGGCAAGTTCAAGACCGGTATCAGGTTTCGCATAGACGGAAGCCTGGTTCCTTATATCGAGGTTCCGGCACAGTTTCGACAGGCGATGGTTACGCGCCTCAAGATCATGTGTGATCTTGATATTTCTGAGCGCCGCAAGCCGCAAGATGGCAAGATCAAGTTCAAAAAATACGGCCCTTTGGACATCGAGCTTCGGGTCGCAACCATCCCGTCAGCCGGGGGAGTTGAAGATGTGGTGATGCGCATCTTGGCAGGTGGCGAACCTATTCCGCTCGAAAAGCTGGGCCTCACACCTCACAACCGAGAACGGCTGGAAAAAACGGTCAGCAAACCCTATGGTCTGTTTTATGTCTGCGGGCCTACTGGCTCAGGCAAAACCACCACCCTGCACTCAATCCTGAAGTTCCTGAACAAGCCTGAGACCAAGATATGGACAGCTGAGGATCCCGTTGAAATCACGCAAAAGGGTTTACGCCAGGTTCAGATCAACAAAAAGGCAGGTATCGACTTTGCCCTGGTGATGCGGGCATTCTTGCGGGCTGACCCGGACATCATCATGGTGGGTGAGTCACGTGACCACGAAACCGTTGCAATGGGTGTGGAAGCATCGCTCACGGGTCATCTGGTGTTTTCGACACTACATACCAATTCGGCGCCTGAGTCCATCACCCGTCTCATGGACATGGGCATGGACCCCTTCAACTTCGCTGATGCATTACTGGGCATACTTGCCCAGCGGCTGGCCAAAAAACTGTGTGACTGTAAAGAGGCCTATGTGCCAGACGCTGAAGAGATGCGTCTGTTCGCAACCGAATATTCAGACGAATTACGTCACACCAAAGCCTGGAAACTAGACTACGAAGGCGAATCCAGGAAGCTGCTCCAGCACTGGCAGCAAACCTACGGCAAAGATGGACAAGTGCGCTTATACAGGGCTGTAGGCTGCGATAAATGCGGCAAGTCTGGTTACAAAGGCCGTTTGGGTCTGCACGAACTTTTGATTGCCGATGATGGCGTCAAGAAACTGATACAGGAACGGTCACGTGTAGCCGAACTTTTTGCCGCCGCAGTAGAGGGAGGCATGCGCACCTTGAAGATGGACGGGATGGAAAAGGTCATGATGGGCATGACCGACATCAAGATGGTTCGGCAAGTGTGTATCAAATAGCCAAGCTTCCCTGGCCAGCAGAACAAAGGTTTTAACTGGTGCGCCTGGGAGTCATCGGGCCACGACCTTCAATGTGGCGGAAATTGATACGACCCTTGGTCAGATCGTAGGGCGACAGCTCCAAAGACACACGGTCACCTGCCAGGATGCGGATATGATTTTTTCGCATTTTTCCAGCTGAATACGCAATCAACTGGTGACCATTTTCCAGGGTCACTCGAAAACGGGTGTCGGGCAACACTTCGTTGACGACACCCATCATTTCAATCAGCTCTTCTTTTGCCATTGCTTTACCTTTTCAATCGTTAATCTGTGCCGTTGGCCCGCATGCCCTAACTCACGCTACAAGTTTGCACGTTTCGTGGTTCTCAGGTGACTTGCACTCGGTATCACCAAGGTTCAAGGATTCTCCTTTACGGGTTTCATCCTTTTTTGAAGGCACAACTTCGCACAGCGATTCGGCCTCAAACCGCATCAGGTACGGATCTTCGCATCGGCATGGTGCCAACTGCGCAAGCCTACCCAACTGCAGCCCTCACGGCGAGGGCTTCCGCAAAAATACTGTGACTTTGGCCACAGTTTTTTGCTTTTAAGTGACTGCCTAATGTATCACGGGCGCCTGTTTTTTGCACCTTTACACTGTAGGTGAGGTGTTCACCATGGCGGGTCACTTGTTCTCAGCGAACGTCTGGCAATTCAATCTTGACTTCCAACACCTCCAGGTTGTCTTGCCTTTCAAGGTTCACCTTGATGTCATTCGGATCGATTCGAATGTACTTGCTGATGACGGCAACCAAATCACGCTGCAAGTCGGGTAGGTAGTCTGGCTCAGCCGCATTTCTACCACTGCGCTCGTGGGCCAAAATAATTTGCAGCCGCTCTTTGGCAACACTGGCCGTCTTTTTCTTTTCGCCCAGAAGAAAGGATAAAAATGACATGCTCTGTCCGCCTCTCACTTCGACCCAAACAGGCGCTTGAAGAAACCCGTCTTGGCAGCCTCTGTGAAGCGCATCGGTTTATCTTCTCCCAAAAAACGATCGATGACGTCTTTGTAGGCCTCAGCTACGTCACTACCCTGGAGGTGTACTGCCGGCAGGCCTTGATTGGAAGCTTGCAGGACAGCTTCACTTTCTGGAATGACCCCGATCAGCTTGATTCTCAAAATATCCTGAATGTCATCCAGTGACAACATCTGGCCCTGATCCACTCGGGCCGGGTTGTACCGGGTGATGAGCAGATGCTCCTTGATGGGTTCTGCCCCTTCGATGGCACGTTTGGTCTTGGAACTGAGCATGCCCAGAATACGGTCTGAATCACGGACTGATGACACCTCTGGATTGGTGACCACCAGCGCTTCGTCTGCGAAGTGCATGGCCATCAACGCGCCCGTCTCGATACCTGCCGGAGAGTCGCAGACGATGTACTCAAAGCCCATCTCTGACAACTCGTTCAATACTCTTTCCACGCCTTCCTGCGTCAACGCGTCCTTGTCACGCGTCTGAGAAGCTGCCAGCACAAAGAGGTTGTCACATTGCTTGTCCTTGATCAGGGCCTGCTTCAGGTTGGCTTCGCCTTGAATGACATTGATCAGGTCATAAACAACACGCCGCTCACAGCCCATGATGAGATCAAGGTTGCGCAGACCTACATCGAAGTCGATGACAGCCGTTTTGTGGCCGCGCAAGGCCAAGCCCGATGCAAAGCTTGCGCTAGTGGTTGTTTTCCCTACCCCACCCTTACCAGAGGTCACCACGATGATTTTTGCCATGACGAAACGTTCTTTCTAATTGGAGAATGTGTGATGTTTCAAGTGCCCAAGGGCTCTATCAAAAGTTTGTCGAGATCATCACCTGCAAGACGTACTTGAGCAGGCTTGCCACGTACGGCATCAGGGAGGGCATTTTCGCTGGTCTTGTAGATTCCAGCGATGGAAATGAGCTCTGGCTCTAGACAAGTGGAAAAAATTCGAGCCTGCGTGTTGCCACGGGCACCCGCCATCGCCTTACCCCGCAAAGGGGCATAAACATGGATATTGCCATCAGCAACCACCTCGGCGCCCTGGTTGACCATGGCCAAAACAACCAGGTCGCCACCTCGTGCGTAGATTTTCTGCCCAGAGCGCAAGGGCTTTTCAATCACCATTGTCGAAGGCGCAGCAACAGGCACCTTGACTTCAACGGGTACCTCTACACGTACTTCACGAATTTGTTCTTCAACGTTTTTGCCCTGAACATGAGGGGTTCTACCGATCACAACTTCATCAGCCAGTGCTAACCCCGCAGCAATAGAAGAGTGGAGCAGGTGCCCCTCACCACTGCCACAACGCACAGCAACAGGGTTCAGTTGATATTTGCGCAACAGCCTCAAAAGTTCGTTGACATCACCACTTTCAAGCTCTTCCTTGTCCAAAGCTGAGAAATCAAGCAACAGAGCCTGATTGTCAAAAAAATCGGGGCATTCTCCCGTTTCCCCGAACTTTCGTTCCAAATCCCTTGCTAGCAGAGCCATATCAAGAGTTCTGGGAACCCAGGCCAGCAAGGGCCACTGACAACTTTTAATCTCAAACGAAGCGGAGTGCTTGTCGGGTGACTGATCAGCTTTGACGACAGGCATGAGGAAGTCCGAAGAAAAGTTTGCTTTGGGATCTGCAAATTTTAGCAGCGATGTCCTGTAACAAAAACATCTGATGATCTCAAAGTCGATCATGGATTTATTGTTGTTAACTTCTATGTATTTCTTTGTTTAAAAAGATAGTCGTAGTAGATAGAACAAGTCTAGAAGTGTTGATAACATCAATTTATTGTTATTTTTCAACATCTTACAACCTGTGAAATGATGTTCGTGGGCATGGTTCACAGATGTCCAAAATTCATGAACAAGTTTTTAGAAACAAAAAAATTGTGGATAACCATCAAATAAAAATAAATTTATCCACATACTTGTTCAGATCTTTTCCAGAAATGGGATGGGTGATCTCGCTCAGAGATCAAGGATTTTGAAAGCAGGTAAAACTGGGTCCACTCGCTACGCAAGGGGTTAGGAGAAGTGCCCGGTTGATTTTTTTCCATGTGGCGGTGCTTGGCTGAGCAGCTGGTTAGGCACCATGAAAAAAGGCCCTCACGGGCCTTTGCTGGGTGGTTCACCCTGAGCATCAAGACTTGCTGTCTGGTGCCTTGCTTTGCGGTTTGCCGGCCTTGCCATGGTGCTCGTGTCCTCTTCCGCTAGGAGCCATCCTCATGGTCTCGCTGTCAAAAATCTTCTTTTGATCAGCGCTGAGCGTTGCGTAAAACGCCTTTGTGGCCGTCGATTGCTTTTCCATCTCGATGTTTCTCTGATCGTGCATGGTCTTCATTTTGTCCAGACGTTCAGGCGTGGTTAGCTTGCTCATCTGTGCGTGATCCGGGTGGTTATCCATCATGGAGCTGCTAGGTTTCATGGCTTCCTGGTAGGTGGTCCAGGAGGCTTGCTGTGCAGGCGTCAGCTTCAGCTTGTCCTTCAGTGCTGCCGTTAGCCTTTCCATGTGCTCTTTCATCTTTCCAGAGTCCATGCGCCCATGCGACATTGCCTGGTCATGGTGACCATCGTCAATACCGCGATGGGGCATTTGAGAAAAAGCGGCTACGCCCAGACCTGCCAAAGCAGCTGCTACAAGAACCTTCTTTACTAGCGATTTCATATAACTTCCTTCTCGATGGTTGAGCCTGGCGCCAACGATTGGCGTCGGGTTGGAAAGAAGTTTGCGCCCGCCATGTATCGAGCAGGTTGACTTGATGTGATGCTTTGTAAAGTTCCGTTAATCGCCACGAGGCGGGCCAGAGAGCCTCAGGCCAATGCGGCTTCTCCGCCCAGGGCCAGCAACAGATCGGGGACCATTTTTTGGAGCTCGGCGGTTGTGATGGCAACATCTGCATCAAAGCCATCGTCCTTGCCGGTAGAGGCGCCTTCAAAAACGACATCAAGAAAGGCCAGTTTCTTGATCTGAAGGGCGTCTGTCAGCACAAATGACACTCTGTCGTTCCAGGTCATGGCGACCCGGGTAGGGGCCTTACCGCCTTCGATGTGCAGGCGTACCTCATCGGTGTCCAGCGGATGGCGGGCATAGCGGACAACTGCCTTGCTTTCGTCCTGAGCCTTGAGTTCACATTCGCGGTCAACGCTGAAATCAGGCGGCGCCTCCTGGGTCGTCAGCCATTGAGCCATGGCAATCGCTGGGGAAACCGTGGTGTTGATCAGGGTGACACCAAAGCCATCCAGGCATTTCACCAACATGGAAATCACTTCGTCGGCACGTGCCTGGCTGCCAGCGTCGATGACCAGCAGGCGGGCGACCGGGTCTATCCATACCCAGACCGTTGATTGCTTGGTGAAGGCCATAGGCAACAATGAGAGCTTCAAGTCTTCCTTGATCTCACGCAGTTCTTTCTTGCCAGGTTTGCGTCCTTCAAGTGCCTCCACCTGCGCTGCTCTTTCCTTGGCTTTGCGGGCAATGACGGACGAGGGAACGGCCTTGACCTCTACCATCAACTTGAAAATTCTTTGGCCGGCAACACTTTCGACCAAGGGTCCGTGTTTTTCACCCCGGGGTTCTACCCAGCCTATCGATTTTTCCTGGCTGGCACCGCATTCCTCAAAACGTGCCTTGTCCAGTGCAGCTTCTATATCGACAGCCTGCGCATCCAAGCCTGACTGGATGCGATACATCATCATGTTTTTGAACACGCGTCACCCTTATCAAATAAGAAAGGCAGGGATCGTAACGTTGAATTAAAAACGGCCCTGAAGGGGCCGTCGTGTGATGTGCCAAGAGACCAGGTCACTTGGGTTTGGTGGAGCAAGTGTTCCAGCCAAGCAGGGCGTATGGCGGACACCATCCTGCAGCTCCTGTGGCCAATGGCACCAACCCCAGCCAACCCCAAGCACCAATGGTGCCAGTCGCTGCGAGTCCAACCAGAACGACACCAGCCGATATCCTCACTACACGGTCCATGCCACCGACGTTTGCTTTCATGATGATCTCCTGAAAAAGCTTGAAGGAAGAACGATGCAAGTATCGCGAGTTTAGTCAGCGACGGTGTAGCCTTCCTCGACGATGGCTTGCACCAGAGCTGGCTTTTCCTTGTCGGAGTTGATGGTGACCCGATTCTGGCTGCGATCGATGGCGACCTTTGCGTCAGGGTCCACTTGTAGCAGCGCCCTCGTGACGGCTTTTTCGCAATGTCCACAAGTCATTCCGGTAACGGTCAATTCGTAATTCATAGTGGGTCCTTTTTACTTGTCGCCTGAGCCTTGAGCGCAGAATCAGAGGAATGATGCTCTTTCAAGTGTCCATGCCCTAGGCGGGATTTTCCTTGACCTGAATCAAGGTGGACCCGTTCGAACAGGCTCACCATCAAGCCCACCCCTATGAACACTCACATTGAAAGCTCCACCGAGCTGGACATCGGTATCGAAGGCATGACCTGCGCATCGTGCGTGGCACGTGTTGAGAAGGCCTTGAAAAAAGTGCCTGGTGTGTCTGAAGTCTCTGTCAATCTGGCGACAGAGTCAGCTCGTGTAAAAACCACCTCAACGTCGTTCAATCAGGCAGTATTGTGGCGAGCCGTGCGCGATGCGGGTTACGAACCCAAGGCCGTGAAGGCGCAGCAAGACGAAGTGCTAAACCGTTCACCCTGGGCTGGTTTTGCTCCCGTTGCCTGGGGTGTCCTGCTGTCATTTCCATTGTTAGCACCTATGGTGGGTGATTTGTTTGGCATGCACTGGATGCTGCCGGCGTGGGCCCAATTCGTATTGGCCACACCGGTTCAATTTGTGTTGGGGGCCCGCTTTTACAAGGCGGGCTGGCACGCCTTGAAAGACCTGACCGGCAATATGGACCTGCTGGTAGCCCTAGGTACCTCGGCGGGCTGGGCATTGTCGACCTGGCTTTGGCTAACCGCCAAGCCCGGGACCATGGCGCACCTTTATTTTGAGGGGTCAGCCGTTGTGGTGACCCTGGTCTTGCTTGGTAAATGGTTGGAGACTCGAGCCAAGCGTCAGACCACCGAGGCCATACGAGCCCTGCATGCCTTGCGCCCAGAGCGGGCCCACTTGTTGGGTAGGGAGGGTGAACAGGATGTGGCTGTTGCCGAGTTGCTGACGGGTGATCACCTGGTGGTGAGGCCGGGCGAGCGCTTTCCTGCGGACGGGCACGTTCTTCAGGGGCAGACTCAGGTGGATGAGTCCATGCTGACGGGCGAGCCCCTCCCGGTCACCAAGGAACCGGGTGCCAAGTTGACTGGGGGTTCCATCAACGGGGAAGGCCGTGTGGTGATGCAAGTGGATGCCGTGGGCGCTGACTCTATGCTGTCACGCATCATTCGCCTGGTGGAAGATGCCCAGGCGGCCAAAGCGCCTATACAGCGCTTGGTGGACCAGGTTGCAGCGGTTTTTGTACCCGTGGTGATGGTGCTGGCCGTGATCACGTTTGCCGGCTGGCTGTGGGGCGCTGGCGCTTCATTCGAGACGGCCCTGATCCATGCGGTGGCGGTGTTGGTGATTGCCTGTCCTTGTGCGCTGGGATTGGCGACGCCGGTGGCCATCATGGCCGGTACGGGGGTGGCGGCGCAGCATGGCATATTGATCAAGGATGTCCAGGCCCTGGAGCTGGCCCATCGGGTGGATACCGTCGCTTTTGATAAAACGGGCACCTTGACCTTGGGGCAGCCCCGATTGATTGCGCTGGAATTGGCCCCTGCCACAGATGAAACCCGGGTGCTGGCTGTGCTGGCCAGCCTTCAAAGTGCAAGCGAGCATCCATTGGCAAAAGCGGTGCTGAGGGCGGTCAACGAGAAGGGGGTGAAGGCGGTCATGGCCGAACAGATTCGCGCTGTGCCTGGTCGTGGCACTGAGGGTGTCGTAGCCGGCGTGACCTACCGGCTGGGCAGTTTGCGCTGGATGGAGGAACTGGGCGTAGACACGACGGTGCTGGCAGAGCGAGCTAATGCCTTGAAGTTGCAGGGTGCCACTGTGTCGGTTCTTGCCGAGGGGACGAGCCCTGCAGGTGATGTGCTGGCTGGGCTGGGGCATACCCCTTACGTGGCACTGGCCTTGCTGGCTTTCGGGGATGAGCCCAAGCCAGGTGCTCAAGAAGCGATTGCCCGCTTGCGCGAGCGGGGACTGCGCTTGATCATGATTTCTGGTGATAACCAGGGTGCGGCCCATGCCATGGCCATCCGATTAGGCTTGCGCCCCCAGGATGGCGAAGTGCTCGCCGAGGTGCTGCCAGCGGACAAGGCCGGCCATGTGCAGGCACTCAAACAGGGTGGTCACACCGTCTTGATGGTGGGCGATGGCATCAACGATGCCCCAGCCCTCGCGGCAGCAGATGTCGGGATGGCCATGGCCAACCCAGGTGCGGGCACCGATGTTGCCATGCATGCTGCGGGCATTACCTTGATGCGGGGTGATATCTCTTTGGTGTCGTCAGCTCTCGACATCTCCAGTCGAACAGTTGCCAAAATACGCCAAAACCTTTTTTGGGCATTCGCTTACAACGTTGCTGGAATTCCATTGGCGGCGCTGGGCTACCTCAGCCCGGTGGTCGCTGGCGCCGCCATGGCCATGAGTTCTGTCAGCGTCATCAGCAACGCTCTGCTGCTCAAGCGCTGGAAACCCCAGCGTTGACCTGACAAAATTACTTGATGAGACCTTCGGCCTTCATTGCCGCGACCACACCTGGGCGGGCGGCGACCCGTTCACGGTAGGCCAGCAAGTTCGGCAGAGCTGACAAGTCCACGCCCACCCGTGGGGCCCACCCGGTCACTGTGAAAAGATAGCCGTCAGCCACAGTAAAAGTGTCGCCCATCAGGTAAGAGCGGCCGGCCAGTTCGCTTTCTACCCACTTCAAGCGACCCGCCAGTCGATCTCTGGCCATGTCTTTTGCGGCGTCCGGCATACCAGGCGCGAAGAGGGGTGAGAAGCCCTTGTGCAGCTCGGTGCCAATGAAGTTGAGCCAAGACTGTAGGCGGTAGCGTGCCAGCGTGCCGTTGGAGGGTGCCAGTTGCTTGTCTGGCACCCGATCTGCCACGTACTGAACGATGACCGGACCCTCGGTGATCTTGGTGCCGTCATCCAGCTCCAGCAGGGGCACATAGCCCAGTGGGTTGATGGTGTAGTAGTCGGTGCCGTCTGGCAGCGTGTGCGTCTTGGTCGGTGCTGGTATGGCCGTGAATGCAAGCCCCGATTCGTGCAAGGTAATGTGGGCAGACAGCGAGCACGCGCCAGGCGAGTAATAAAGCTTCATGGAAAACAACCTCAAGATGAGTGAACTTCGGGCTTAAAACGCCCAGCTTTGAATGTGCGCGTCGTGCGCAGTTGCCATGATAGGCCCATGTGAGGAAATAGTCCCGTCGGTAAAATCAGCGCCTCCCCCAGTCTTTTTAGTGACGCCAGTCGGCGCAACACCATGCTTTACCCCCAGGAATTTGATGTCATCGTTGTCGGTGGCGGCCATGCCGGCACTGAAGCTGCACTTGCTTCAGCTCGCATGGGCGCACGCACGCTGCTGCTGAGTCACAACATTGAAACCTTGGGGCAGATGAGCTGCAATCCGTCCATCGGCGGCATAGGCAAGGGCCATTTGGTGAAAGAAGTGGACGCATTGGGTGGCGCCATGGCGTTGGCAACTGACGAGGGCGGCATACAGTTCAGAACACTCAACAGTAGCAAGGGCCCTGCTGTCCGGGCAACCCGTGCGCAGGCCGATCGGATTTTGTACAAGGCCGCCATACGTCGAAAGCTGGAAAACCAGCCCAACCTGTGGTTGTACCAGCAGGCGGTTGATGACCTGATGGTGGAGGGCGACCGCGTGGTGGGTGCGGTCACTCAGGTCGGCATACGCTTTAGAAGCCGAACGGTGGTGCTGACCGCTGGAACCTTTTTGGACGGCAAGATACACGTGGGCCTGGACAACTATGCCGCCGGTCGAGCGGGTGACCCACCTGCGGTCAGCTTGAGTGCCCGCTTGAAGGAGCTGAAGTTGCCGCAAGGCAGACTCAAAACAGGCACGCCGCCTCGCATCGACGGTCGTACCATTGATTTCAGTAAATGCATCGAGCAGCCAGGCGATGGGGCTGTTGATGGCACGGGTGTGCCCGTATTCAGTTTCATGGGTCGTGCGTCCATGCATCCTCGGCAGATTCCATGCTGGATCACGCACACCAACGAGCGCACGCACGACATCATTCGTTCGGGGTTTGATCGCAGCCCCATGTTTACTGGAAAGATCGACGGTATCGGGCCACGGTATTGCCCTAGTGTTGAAGACAAGATCAATCGTTTTGCGGGCAAGGACAGTCACCAGATCTTCCTGGAGCCCGAAGGCCTGACCACTCACGAGGTCTATCCCAACGGCATTTCTACCAGCTTGCCATTTGATATTCAGTACGCCTTGGTCAGGTCCATGGCCGGCCTTGAAAACGCACACATCTTGCGTCCGGGCTACGCGATTGAATACGACTACTTTGACCCTACAGCCCTCAAAAGCAGTTTTGAAACCAAGGCAATTCGGGGCCTGTTTTTTGCCGGTCAGATCAACGGCACCACAGGGTACGAGGAAGCAGCTGCACAAGGCCTGTTTGCCGGAGCCAATGCTGCTTTGCAGTCGGGTGCTCGCAATGCTTGGCAGCAAGACACGTGGGTCCTGGGGCGAGATCAGGCTTACCTGGGTGTGCTGGTAGACGATCTGATTTCCAAGGGCGTGAGTGAACCCTATCGCATGTTTACCAGTCGGGCAGAGTTCCGTCTGCAGTTGCGCGAAGATAACGCCGATATGCGCTTGACAGAAACTGGGCGCAAGCTCGGGCTGGTAGACGATCAGCGCTGGGACGTTTTTTGCCGCAAGCGTGATGCTGTTTCACGTGAAACAGAACGTCTGCGATCTATTTGGGTGAATCCGCGCAATCTGGATGCCGCCGAGTCCGAGCGTGTCCTGGGGAAAGCTATCGACCACGAGTACAACCTGGCTGAACTCTTGCGCCGACCTGATGTCAGCTACGCCACTCTGATGACGATGAGCGATGGAAAGTACTCGGCCAAAGACGTGTTAGCCCCAAGTTTGCAGTCGCCGGAAGATACTGTTTCACGTGAAACCTGTGGCGATGTTCCGGGGCCAACGAGCGATGACCTGGCGCAAGCCGTGATGGAGCAGGTGGAAATTGCGGCCAAATACAGCGGCTACATTGATCGCCAGCGAGACGAGGTGGAGAGGGCGGCGCACCTTGAGAACTTGAGGCTACCTGTAGATCTTGACTACGCTCAGGTCACTGCCTTGAGTTTTGAGGCGAGACAAAAACTCAAGCAGCACCAGCCTGAGACCTTGGGACAGGCTTCGCGTATCTCGGGCATTACGCCCGCCTCCATTTCGCTGTTGATGGTTTACCTCAAGAAGCAAAGAAGCCGACCCGCTGAAAGTGTTGGCCTACTTGCGCAAGATGCGTCGCAGGAGGTCGTTTGATACGCCCGCTCGAGCCAGAGCTGAAAAAGGGCTTGGCAGACCTGGGTCTGACCCTGTCAGAAGGCCAGATAGCCCAGTTGCTGGATTACCTGGCTTTGATTGAGAAATGGACACGGGTTTACAACCTGACCGCCGTGCGGGACCCGGCAGCCATGTTGACCCAGCACCTGCTGGACAGTTTGGCTGTGATGTCGCCGCTCGCCAACCAGGTTGCCGGCCAAGAGCTCGCGGAGTTACGACTTCTGGACGTGGGGTCCGGTGCGGGTTTGCCGGGTGTGGTCTTGGCTATTTGTCGGCCAGACTGGCGTGTGGATTGCGTGGACACGGTTGCCAAGAAGGCCGCCTTCATCCAGCAAGTGGCAGCGAGTTTGAAGTTGCCCAACCTGCGTGGCGTTCATGCCCGTGTTGAAAGTTTGAGTGGGCCCTACGATGTGGTGTGCTCCAGAGCCTTCGCTTCGCTCGTGGATTTCACGAACTGGTCGAGGGGTGCGTTGGCTCAGGGTGGTTTGTGGATGGCGCTGAAGGGTAAGCATCCGCTAGACGAAATTGAAGCGCTGCCCGCCGACGTACAAGTGTTTCACGTGGAACCTGTCGTGGTTCCCGGGCTGCAGGCCGATCGCTGCATCGTCTGGATGCGTCCCTCCTGAGTCTTGGATAGCCGTTCGCAAGCCTGCGCTGACGTAAACTGCGGCCTCACTTTCGGGGCAATTCAATGTTTGGTATCGCAGATTACGGTGCGTTTGTCGCCGCCTTTGTGCTTCTGCTATTTCTGCCTGGGCCGGGCAATTTGGCCTTGATCACCTCGACAGGCCAAGGTGGTTTAGCAGGCGGCACAGCGTCAGTCTTGGGTTTGCTGGTGGGAGACCAGATTTTGATGTGGCTCACCGTGGCGGGTGTGGCGGCAGTGCTTGCGGCCAACCCCATGTTGTTTACAGCTTTGCAATGGATGGGTGCTGCTTACCTGGCTTGGCTAGGCTTCAAGATGTTGACGGCCAAGCCGGGCGACAAGCCCATGATCAACATTCGACCCGGGCATTATTTCCGGCAAACGATGGTGATCACTTTGTTCAACCCCAAGGCCATCATGTTTTATGTCGCCTTTTTCCCGCAGTTCATTGATCCGGCGCTGCACCAGGGTTTTGTGACATTTGGTGTTATGGCTGCCACGATTGCGGTGTTGGGTTTTGTTTACTGCATGGGGGTGGTGATCATCACCCACACCATGGCCGAAAAATTAAGAGCCAATCCGGCGGTTACTGGGGCTTTGCAAAAAATTGCCGGTGTTTTTCTGGTGGGCTTTGGTATCAAGCTTGCCTTGTCCAAGTAGTATTTGCGAGTCTCTCCAGCTCAGCATTTCCCTTACATATCACCAGCTTCACTCATTCGCATGGCCAAAATATTCTGCGTTGCCAATCAAAAGGGTGGGGTGGGTAAAACGACCACCACTGTCAACTTGGCGGCTGGCTTGGCCAAGCTCGGTCAGCGCGTGCTGATGATCGACCTCGACCCCCAAGGCAATGCCACCATGGGCTCTGGGGTGGACAAGCGGACCCTGGACCTCAGTGTTTACGATGTTCTGCTGGAGTCTGCTTCTGTGGCGGAAGCGCGAGTCCAAAGCCCCAAGCTCCTCGAAAGCGGCTGCAGCTATGACATTCTGGGTGCAAGCCGGGATCTGGCCGGTGCTGAGGTAGAGCTGGTGGGCCTGGAGCGCCGCGAAAAGCGCCTGAAGGCGGCACTTGCGGTGGTTGATGCCGATTACGACTTCGTTTTGATTGATTGTCCACCCTCGCTGTCCATGCTCACGCTCAACGGCCTGTGTTGCGCACACGGCGTGATCGTGCCCATGCAGTGCGAATACTTTGCACTGGAAGGCCTGACCGATCTGGTCAATACCATCAAGCAAGTGCATGCCAACCTCAATCGTGATTTGGCCATCATCGGTTTGTTACGCGTGATGTTTGACCCGCGCATCACACTGCAACAGCAGGTCAGCGAACAACTCAAGTCCCACTTTGGCAACAAGGTGTTTGACACCGTTATCCCCCGCAACGTGCGCCTGGCCGAGGCTCCCAGCTATGGCTTGCCGGGGGTAGTGTTTGACCCGGCCTCTAAGGGTGCGCAGGCCTTTGTGACCTTTGCCCAAGAGATGGTTGATCGCATCTCCAGCTTGTGATGCGCAGGCACTCACCCTGAAAGCCCAGGCCACCCATGTCCACACCCACTGTTTTACTTCTGCCAGGATGGCAGAACTCGGGCCCTGATCATTGGCAAAGCCGTTGGGAAGTCATATACGGCTACACACGGGTGGAGCAGCACGACTGGGATCGTCCTTTGCGCGGAGACTGGATTTCCAGGTTGGAGGACGTGATCTTGAGCCAGCCCGCCGACGCGTCGATCACCCTGGTGGCGCACAGCCTGGGCTGCATCCTGGTGGCGGCCTGGGCGCAGGTGTCGCGCAACACTCACCGGGTGCAGGCAGCATTCCTGGTCGCACCCGGAGATCCTGAGCGGGAGGCCTTGCGGCCCGTGCTCGCCAGCTGGTCCCCTGTGGTCCAACAAGCCTTACCTTTCAGGTCTTTGGTGCTGGGCAGCCAGAACGACCCTTATTGCGGCCCTGAGCGCTCGCGTCAGTGGGCGCACGCCTGGGGCTCAGTTTTTTTGGACTACGGCCATCGAGCTCACATCAATGCCGAGTCTGGCCTGGGTGATTGGTCTGAAGGTCACCAAATGCTCCTGAATTTGCAGCAGAAGTTTGTCAGCTGATGGGCGATGTTGTACGCCCTCCGATGACACCGTTTACCTGAGAAAGAAACCATGGTCACCAAAAAACCCAAGGGCTTGGGCCTCGGCCTCGAGGCCTTGCTAGGCCCTCGCGTTGTCGATCCCGCCCCGGCGGACGCCGCCAGCCAGACGGCGGGCGCACCCAGCATCCTGTCTTTGGCCGATATGCTGGCCGGGCAATATCAGCCCCGCACCCGTATGGACGAGGGGGCTTTGTACGAACTGGCTGAAAGCATCAAGGCGCAAGGCATCATGCAGCCCATCCTGGTGCGCCGATTGACGGACGGCAACAACCAGGGCAAGTACGAGATCATTGCTGGCGAGCGTCGCTTCAGAGCCGCCAAACTGGCGGGCCTGGACACGGTGCCGGTGCTGGTGCGCGATGTGCCCAACGAGGCCGCCGCTGCCATGGCGCTGATTGAAAACATCCAGCGCGAAGATCTGAATCCCCTGGAAGAGGCCCAGGGCCTGCAGCGCCTGATCAAGGAGTTTGGCTTGACTCACGAGCAAGCGGCACAGGCTGTGGGTCGCTCACGCAGTGCGGCCAGCAACTTGCTGCGCTTGCTCAACCTGGCCGAGCCGGTTCAAACCATGCTGATGGCTGGAGATATCGACATGGGCCATGCCCGTGCCCTCCTGGGGCTGGACCGTGCCCATCAAATCACGGCGGCGCACCAAATCACGGCCCGTAGCATGTCCGTGCGTGACGCCGAAAGCCTGGTGCGCAAGCTCAGTGCCGAATTCACCCTCACTGCGCCCAAGCCCAAAAAGGAAAAATCACGCGACCTCAAGCGCGTGGAAGAGGAACTGTCCGATTTGCTGACAGCCCAGGTTGAGGTGCGTGTCAAAAAGCGGGTCAAGCGCGCAGGGCGCATGGAAGACACCGGCGAGATCAGTATCCAGTTTGGCTCCCTGGATGAGCTCAACGGACTGATCGAAAGATTGTCTGGCAACGCCACGCGTTGAACATGGGCACCTGGCTTCTGAGCGCTGCAGCAAGGTCAGCCTGATGCCACGAGCGCCCCTGCACCTGATCGAACGCTCCTGGCCCTTGCCCGCCCTGGTGGTGTGGGGCTTGGCCTGGGCGCTGCTTTGGGCGCTACACCAAGTGGGGCTGCCACTTGGGTGGGCCGTGACGCTGGCCACGGTGTGGGGAGTTTTGGGCAGTGCGCTGGGGCGTACCCCCTGGCGTAAAAGCCTGATTGCCCTGGGTTTTCCGGTCTCGGTGCTTGCGCTCTGGGCGGCGGTGCTGCCGGCCTGGGCCTGGTTGTTGCCGCTGGTGGCCTTCCTGCTTTTGTACCCTATGCATGCTTGGCGTGATGCGCCTGTGTTCCCTACGCCAGCTGGGGCTTTGTTGGGTTTGCCGGCACAGGCTGCGCTGCAGGACGGTGCCCAGATCCTGGATGCGGGTTGCGGGATGGGCCATGGTTTGCTGGCCCTGCGGCAGGCCTATCCGCACGCCCATTTGCATGGCCTGGAGTGGAGCTGGCCCCTGCGCTGGTGGTGTGCCCTGCGCTGTCCCTGGGCCAGCGTGCGTCAAGGCGATATGTGGCAACAGAGCTGGCAAGGCTGGGACCTGGTCTATCTCTTCCAGCGGCCCGAGAGCATGCCGCGGGCTGCCGCCAAAGCGCTGGCCGAGCTCAAGCCCGGTGCCTGGCTGGCCAGCCTTGAATTTGAAGCCTGTGATCTGCGGCCGCACATCTGTTTGAAGGCCCCGGATGGCCGTCCCATCTGGCTGTACCAGGCACCTTTTTTGCGCCCTTGAAAGCGCTTCATTCCGCACTAAGCAGGCAGTGCTATTCTTCGTGCGGGATCAGTGAAAGTTCATTGCTTTCAACTCCGGTCCAAGTCCACAAACAAGATCGTTGAAACCTCATGAGCGCTATTCAGGAACAGGCCAAGTTCACCATTTTGGTGGTTGACGACGAGCCGATCAACCGTATGCTGCTGGCGGAAGCGCTGGGTGGCCAATATTTGGTCATGTCGGCTGAAGATGGCGAGACTTGTCTGGCCATGGCCAGATCAACAACCAACCCGCCGGACCTGATTCTGTTGGACATCATGATGCCTGTGATGGATGGCTACGAGGTCTGCCGCCGCCTCAAGGCAGATCCTCTGACTCGACATATGCCTGTCATCTTTGTGTCTGCCAAGTCCGACCCTGACGACGAGCGCTTGGGGCTGGAAATCGGTGCCGTTGATTTTGTCCATAAACCGGTCAGCTTTCCTGTTTTGCTGGCGCGCGTGGCGTCCCATCTGGCGTTGAAAACGCAGGCTGATTTGTTGCGAACAAAAAATGACCATCTAGAACTGCAGGTAAAGGCTCGTACGCAAGACTTGGTGGCGCTGCAAGACGTCACCATGGTTGCCATGGCACTGCTGGCAGAAGTGGGTGATGCCGACACTTTGCCGCACATCCGCAGAACCCAGCACTACGTGAAGGCCTTGGCTGAGCAGGTCCGCCACCGCCCACCGTTTGCCGGGCTGCTCAGCGATGACGCCATCCAGGCCATCTTTCGCTCGGTGCCCTTGCACGACATCGGCAATGCCGGTATCCCTGATCGCGTCTTGCTCAAGCCGGGCCGGCTCACGCCGGGTGACATTGCCATCATGAACACCCACACCCAAATCGGCCTGGATGTGATCGAGCAGGCCGAGCGCTCCATGGGAACCCCGCTCCCGTTTTTGACAACGGCGAAAGACATCGTGTTGGGTCACCACGAGCGCTGGGACGGTCGTGGTTATCCGCAAGGGCTGGCAGGCACGGCGATTCCACTTTGCGCGCGTCTGACGACGATTGCTGACGTGTATGACGCCCTCATCACGCCCCGGGTTTACAAGGCCGGCTTGTCGCACCAGGAGGCGATGCACGTGATCTTCCAAGAGCGCGGGCAACATTTCGACCCCGATCTGGTGGATGCTTTTGTTGAAATTCAGGACGAAATTACCGCGATTTCTGCGCGTTTCCCGGACACCCCCGACGGCATGGAAAAAAAGATCCAGTACATGATCGCGGCGATCGCAGAAGAGGCCTGAGTTAGGCCTTGCCCGCTGCGGGCAAGGTGGCATGCACAGCGAATGCTGTGCCAGGGCTTATAGCGCGAAGATCTTGCCTGGATTCAGAATGTTCTTGGGGTCCAGTGCGCGCTTGAGGGTGCGCATCATGTCGACTGCACCAGCACCGGTTTCAGTGACCAAAAAATCCATCTTGTGCAGACCCACGCCATGTTCGCCGGTGCAGGTGCCCCCCAGCTTCAGGGCGCGGGCCACCAGGGCGTGATTCAGTTGTTCCGCGGTTTCACGCTCCGCCGGCAATGCCGGGTCCAGCAGGTAACCAAAATGGAAGTTGCCATCCCCCACATGGCCCACCAGAAAGTACGGAATGCCGGTCGCGTCGGCTTCCGTGATCGAGTCCAGCAGGCAGTCTGCCAAGCGTGAAATGGGCACGCAGGTGTCGGTCGAGATCACCTTGCAGCCTGGGCGCGACTGCACCGCAGCAAAGTAGGCGTTGTGCCGTGCGGTCCAAAGGCGGGTGCGTTCTTCAGGCGTGCTGGCCCACTCGAAAGCATTGCCACCATGGCCGGAGGCGATCTCCTGCACCAACTCGGCTTGTTCCTTGACGCCGGTGGGGGAGCCATGGAATTCCATCAGCAGCATGGGCGACTCCGCCAGCCCCAGCTTGGCGTAGGTGTTGACCATGCGCACGGTGTTGGCATCGATCAGCTCCACGCGGGCAATGGGCACGCCCAGCTGGATGATCTCGATGGTGGTGCGCACAGCGGCTTCGATGCTGGGAAACGAGCACACAGCTGCCGAAATGGCCTCGGGCAAGGGGTACAGCTTGAGCGTGATTTCGGTGATCACGCCCAAAGTGCCTTCCGAACCCACCATCAGCCGTGTCAGGTCGTAGCCTGCGCTGCTTTTCTTGGCCCGGGTGCCGGTGCGAATCACCTCGCCGCTGGCGGTGACCACTTCCAGCGCCAGCACGTTTTCGCGCATGGTGCCGTAGCGCACAGCATTGGTGCCGCTGGCACGTGTGGCGCACATGCCACCCAGGCTGGCGTCTGCCCCCGGGTCGATCGGGAAAAACAGGCCGGTGCTTTTGATTTCTTCATTGAGCTGTTTGCGCGTGACGCCAGGTTGCACCGTCACCGTCAAGTCTTCGGAATGTACCGACAGCACACGGCTCATGCGGCCCATGTCGATGCTGATACCCCCTTGCACCGCCAGCAGATGCCCTTCCAGTGACGAGCCCACGCCAAAAGGAATAACAGGCACTTCAAAGTCGCTGGCCAGCCGCACCACCGTAGCCACCTCAGAGGTGTTCTCAACAAAGATCACGGCTGCTGGCGGCGGCACAGCAAATGAGGACTCGTCGCGGCCATGCTGCTCGCGCACCACCTGTGCGGTGGAGCAGCGCTCGCCAAAACGGACTTTCAGGGCCGCGATCAGCGCCTCCGGCACTGGGCGTTGCTGCACTTCGGGCATCAGGTGGGGAGTGGGCGTGGGGGCGTTCATGGGGCGGGTCTCCTGATAGTGAAATGAGTTTACGTGGCTTTGGCCGACAATTCAGTCCTCAGCTAGCCGAGACCAACGAGGAAACACAACATGGGTAACCGACTGACGCAAATCGCCACCCGTACAGGCGACAACGGCACCACCGGCCTGGGCGATAACACCCGGGTCAGCAAAAACAGCTTGCGCGTTCATGCCATGGGTGAGGTCGATGAACTCAACTCCGGCATCGGCGTACTCCTGTGTGAGCCTATGCCCGACGATGTGCGTTCTGTGCTGGTCGAGATTCAGCACCAGCTTTTCAACCTGGGCGGTGAGCTGTCGATCCCTGGGTTCGAACTGCTCAAGGCGGATGCGGTACTTGCGCTGGACGCTGCCCTCGCCACCTACAACGACCAGCTGCCGCGCCTGCAGGAGTTCATCCTGCCCGCAGGTACCCGTGCCGCCGCCCTGGCCCATGTGGCGCGCACAGTGGCACGTCGCGCCGAGCGGGCGGTGGTGGCGCTGGGCAACGAAGAGGCCATCAAGGACACCCCGCGCCAATACCTGAACCGCCTGTCTGACCTGATGTTCGTACTGGCTCGCGTGCTCAATCGCATGAACGGGGGCGACGATGTCTATTGGAAGAGCGAGCGCATGGCGCAGTCGGGTGCCCAATAACCAGACATTTCTCATTTTCATCGGAGACACCACCATGGCCCACGCCGCCTTTCAATGGCAAGACCCATTTCTGCTCGATCAGCAACTGACTGACGATGAACGCATGGTGCGGGATGCTGCCACAGCCTATTGCCAGGACAAGTTGCAGCCGCGTGTGACGCAGGCCTTTCGAGAGGGCAGCACCGATGTGGCCATCTTTCGTGAGATGGGGGAGTTGGGTTTGCTGGGCCCCACCATCCCCGAGGTTTATGGCGGCCCGGGCCTTAATTACGTGGCATACGGCCTGATTGCCCGCGAGGTGGAGCGCGTGGATTCCGGCTACCGCTCCATGATGAGCGTCCAAAGCTCATTGGTGATGGTGCCTATTTTTGAATTCGGTACCGAGGCGCAAAAGCAGAAATACCTGCCCAAGCTGGCCAGTGGTGAATGGATTGGTTGCTTTGGCCTGACCGAGCCTGACCATGGCTCGGACCCCGGCTCCATGGCCACTCGCGCCTACAAGGTGCCAGGCGGCTACAAGCTCACCGGCAGCAAGATGTGGATTTCCAACAGCCCCATGGCCGACGTGTTCGTGGTCTGGGCCAAGGAAGTGACCGAGGGTGGCGCCGTTGGCCCCATCCGTGGTTTCGTCCTGGAAAAAGGAATGGCGGGCTTGAGCGCCCCCGCCATCCACGGCAAGGTCGGCTTGCGGGCGTCGGTCACGGGTGAGATCGTGATGGATGGCGTGTTCTGCCCGGAAGAAAACGCCTTTCCCGAGGTGCAGGGGCTCAAGGGGCCATTCACCTGCCTCAACTCGGCCCGCTACGGCATTGCCTGGGGCGCCTTGGGTGCGGCAGAAGACTGCTGGCTACGTGCTCGTCTATACACGCTGGACCGCAAGCAGTTCGGTCGCCCATTGGCGGCCAACCAACTCATTCAGAAGAAACTGGCCGACATGCAAACCGAGATCGCACTGGGTCTGCAGGGCTGCCTGCGCCTGGGCCGCATGAAGGACGAGGGCACTGCATCGGTCGAAATCACCTCCATCCTCAAGCGCAACTCCTGTGGCAAGGCGCTGGACATCGCCCGCATGGCGCGGGACATGATGGGTGGTAACGGCATCAGCGATGAGTTTGGCGTGGCCCGTCATCTGGTCAACCTGGAGGTGGTGAACACCTACGAAGGTACCCACGACATCCATGCGCTGATTCTGGGCCGGGCGCAGACGGGCATTGCTGCGTTTGCCAACTGAAGCTATTCGTGTTTTGGTAGCTGTTTGATTGTTGCGGGCGACGGTGTTGGGGGGCACTGCGGGGTATGGCGGCCCCGCCTCATGCTGCCAAATGCGCAGAAATCGGCTGGCCCGCCATACCCCGCAGTGCTTCGAGCGGGTGTGCAGGTACAACAGTCCAATTGAAGGCGGTAGTTGACCAAATCTACTAAGGAGACACGGCGATGAACGTCAATCAAGGCGCACTTTCCCACCTCAAGGTGCTGGACCTTTCGCGTGTGCTGGCGGGTCCTTGGTGCACCCAGATGCTGGCTGACCTGGGGGCGGATGTCATCAAGGTGGAGAGGCCAGGGGAGGGCGACGACACGCGCCACTGGGGCCCGCCGTTCCTGAAAGACGCCGACGGCCATGACACTGAACAGGCCACCTACTTCACCGCCTGCAACCGTAACAAGCGCTCGGTCACCATCGACATGGCCCAGCCGCAAGGGCAGGCCTTGATACGCCAGATGGCCATGGGCAGCGACGTGCTGGTCGAGAATTTCAAGGTCGGCGGCCTGGCGAAGTACGGGTTGGACTTCGAGACCCTGCATGCCCTCAACCCCCGGCTGATTTATTGCTCGGTCACCGGTTTTGGCCAGACCGGGCCCTATGCCCAACGCGCTGGCTACGACCTGATGATTCAGGCCATGAGCGGCATGATGAGCATCACCGGCCGCCCCGATGAGGTGCCCGGCGGCGGGCCGCAGCGCGTGGGCGTGGCGCTGATCGACCTCTTTACCGGCACCTACGCCACCAGCGCCATCCTGGCTGCCATCGAGGCCCGGCACCGCACCGGCCTGGGCCAGCACATCGACATGGCGCTGCTGGATGTGGGCATGGCCATCCTGGCGAACCAGGCGGCCAGTTTTTTGAACACCGGCAAGGTGCCGCCGCGCCAGGGCAACAGCCACCCTAGCCTGGTGCCCTATCAGGACTTTCCCACGGCCGATGGCGCCATGCTCCTGGCCATCGGCAACGACGGCCAGTTTGCGCGGTTTTGCCACGCCGCCGGCCAGCCGCAGTGGGCCACCGATGCACGCTTTGCCACCAACACCCTGCGCGTGCTGCACCGCGACGAGCTGGTGCCCGCCATCAGCCAGGTGACCTGCCTGCGCACCACCGCGCAGTGGATCGCCTTGCTGGAGGACAAAGCCGTACCTTGCGGTGCCATCAATGACATCGGGCAGGCCTTTGACGATGCCCAGGTACAGGCCCGAGGTCTGGTGGTGACGCAGGCCACGTCCGCGCAGGCCCGTTCACAAACTGCCGTGCCCGCCATGGCCACCGTGGCCAGCCCCCTGCGCCTGACCGCTACCCCTCCCGTGCTGCACCGCCCCCCACCGGCCCTGGGCGAGCACACTGCTGAAGTACTTGCCGAACTTGGGCTTGACGCTAGCCGTGTGGCGCAGCTGCGTGCGGAGGGGGTGGTTTAGGGCAGGCTGACGTAAACTGTGCAGAATTCTGTCAATGGTTTTTGGAGGAGTCAGACATGGGGTTTGCAGCTAGCGACGTGGTCCCTTTCACCCATGCACGTGCCCATCTGTCCGAGTTGGCAGATCAGGCCAAGGCGGGCGCAGAGAAGATCATCACCAAAAACGGCGAGAGCTACGTCGCCTTGATTAACGCTGACCGGTTGGATTACTACCACCGCCTGGAGCGAGAACGCATTCATCTTTTGTTGATTGACGACGCTAAGCGAGGCCTAGCCGACATCGGGGCCGGCCGGACCTACGAGGCGGATGCCACCATCGCCCAGCGTCAGGAGCGCCGCGCGGCGTCGGCCACCGGCAAGACAGTCAAGAAGCGTGGTTGAGGATCTGTACCGCGTCGAGCTGTCCGCGAGCTTCCTGGAGCGGCTGGACGCCATCGAGGCGTTCTTAGTGGAAGCGGACGCCGGCTTCGCTTTTGATAAGTTGCTGGTCGATCTGCGCGCCACCGTTATCCCCAACCTGCAGCGTTTCCCTCGCATCGGTCGGCGCTACCTGGCCAATCCGCCCCAGTCGGCCGAAGCTCTGGCGCAGCTGGCCACGCTGCCGCCGGGTGCAGCCGATGCCTTGCGCGAGTATCTGCACGGCGACTACCTGATGCTCTACGCGGCCATGGATGCCAATGCGACGGTGTACCTGCTGTCCATCCGGCACCACCGCCAACTTTCGTTTGACTTCGCTCGGCTGTGGCCGGGCGACACCACGCCAGACCAGCGCTGAGCCTCCATGTCTTACCTTTATCAAGTCCTGACACAGCGCGTAGACGCCTGGCGCTCTGAAAATTACCCCTGCGATGCGTTCCCTGCCATCCGCGAGATTCTGGAGTTCGCCACCGAGGACGGCGAGACTGGCCAGCTTCGCTACCTTCGGCGTGCCCAGTTCCGCGCCCTGGAAACCTACTGGTATCTCCGGCTCGTGCTGGAGACGCCCAGGATTCCTGAGCTCTATGCGAAGTTGTTCCCGAGCAAGAAGGATCGCCGGGAAGCCATGGGCCTGACGCATCCTGAGATCGTTGCCTTCATCGCGGATACGGACCTGGAGACCTGCCTCGAAAGTGTCAAGTTCGACAACGCCTTCGTTCGCCAGTACGCCTTGGAGAGCCTGCGCGAGTCGACGACGTGCCCGAGCGCAAGCAAGACCTGGTGCAGGGGCGTTACGAGTCACTGGCGCCGCCAGCCGGCGCGACGGTGGCCGTGAAAATGATCGACATGTTGGGCGAGGAGCTGTTGGTCACCTTCGAGGTGTGAGCCTGATGCTCACGTAACCAAAGACACCACGTCAAGGCGCATTCCGTTGCCTTGTTTATCGCCGTTGCTTGGGTCAGTACCTCGCTGATGGTGTGCCGGTTGACTCTGCACGCTCGCGGCGTAATTCATCCAGGTTGCCGGCTTGAACCTGGGCCACGATGTCCAGTTCGGCTCCCAGAACCGCCAGCACGGCCAGCAATTTGCGTGAACCTAATTCTGCCGACCTGCCACGTTCAAAACGCGACAGAGATTCGGGCGTCAAGCCTGCCTGGGCCGCGACATCGCCCTGCTTCAATCCCAGCTGCTTGCGACGCGTGGCGACGGCTTCACCAAGTTCTTGTAGGGTTTGCATTTGACATAAATATCAATTTTTCAGATTTTATGTTTGTTTCTTGATATAAAAATCAAAATTTAGGTGACGTGGCGCCGTGCGCTGGCCGCTCGCTCAGGCGGCCTTGGTGGGCCGGCGATTGACCAACACGATGCCGCCGGCCACCAGTGCCAATGCGCCCAGCAGGGCCACGGTCAGGGGTTCGCCCAGCCACAGGGCGCCTGAGGCCATCGCAAATACCGGGGTCAGAAACACAAAGACCGAGATCTTGGTGGCCGGGTAGCGGCTGAGCATCCACATCCACACCAGGTAGCTGGCAAACGCGCCCACCACGGTCTGTACCAGCATGGAGCTCAAGGCAAAGCCGCTCCATTGCCAGCCCCAGGTTTCACCCAAAAACACGGACAGTGCGGGCAAGGTGACTGCGCCCACACCCAATTGGTATAGCAGGAGTTTTTCCGGTTTGATGTGCGACAGGCCGCTGCCGCGGATGACCACCGTGGTCAGGCCCCAGCACATGCCCGCGGCCAGCGCCAACAGGTCGCCGTGCCACTGCTGGGCTGGCGCACCTGCGTTCATGCCTTCCCGAAGGGCCAGGCCGACACCCCCAAAAGCCAATAACAAGCCCACCCATTGAAGGCGGCTGAGACGCTCAGTGCTGACCACCATGGGCACCAGTACCGCCACCCAAAACGGTGAGGTGTAAACAAACAAGGTCAGACGCGAGGCGGTGGTGTGCTGCAGGCCGATGTACATGCAGGCAAATTCACCCGCAAACAAGGCGCCTGCCAGCAGCCCGGGTCGCAACGACCCATCTCGGGCCCACAAGGAGATGCCACGCCAGCGACACCACAGCAGCAGCAAGAGGGTTGCACCCCCCAGGCGGATCGAGACCTGAAACACGGGCGGCACCTCGGCCAGCGTGGCTTTGGCCAAAGCTTGCTGAAAGCCCCACAGCAGGCAGCAACCCAGCAGCAAAAGGATGGCAAGTCCGTCGAGGTGGTCTTTACGTTGGGTCATGAGCGGCGCGGCAAGGTGGGCGGTGGCGTGGCTCTGGCCAGGCGACTGCGCAAGTTGCAGGGCCGACAGCCAGATTAGAGCGGGTGCTCAGTGTAGAACTTGCCGCCGTGGTACAGCAGGGGCGATGCACCCGGCTGGTGCATGCAACGCTCGACCTCGCCGACAAAAATGACATGGTCACCTTCGTTGTAGCGGCTGCGGTTGAAGCATTCGAAAGTGGCGATGGCTCCCTTGAGCAGTGGGGCGCCGGCAACGCCGTCGGTGAAGGCCACGTCGGCAAAACGATCCAGGCCTTTGCTGGCAAAGCGCAAGGCCAGATCCTGCTGGTCGGCCCCCAGGATGTTGATGGCGTAGTGCGAACCGGTGCTCATCGCGGGCATGGACGAGGCCGAGTTGGACAGGCTCCACAACACCAGCGGCGGTGTTAGCGACACCGAGTTGAAGGAGTTGGCCGTCAGGCCCACCAGGTCGCCGTTGGGGGCACGCGCGGTCACGATCGTAACCCCCGTGGCAAACATGCCCAGCGCGGCGCGAAACTCCTGGCTGGAAAAAGTGGGGGCGGCGGCCTGTGGGCGCGCAGTGGTCAAAGTCATGCGTTGAATTTACCCGAACTTGATTTCTCTGACCCCGCGCAGGCCATCGGTCGCAGTCTTGGGCAAAATGGGCCCGCTCCGGGCAGTTGCCCCAGTTCCCCCCACACAGGAATCAGAATCATGGCCTTAGACCTGCAAGCCCCTATCCCGTCAGCGCGTTATGGCAGTGGCCAGGCTGTGCGCCGCCTGGAAGATGACGCCTTGCTGCAAGGACAAGGCCAGTTTACGGATGACCTTAGTCCACCGGACCTGGCGCACCTGGCCTTTGTGCGCTCGCCTTACCCACATGCGCAGATCAAATCCATCGATACCTCGGCTGCTGCTGCCATGCCTGGGGTGCTGCTGGTGCTGACCGGGGCCGATCTTGTGGCCGCCGGCGTCAAACCCCTGCCCGGCGTGTCGGGCTACAAGCGGGCGGACAAATCACCCGCAGCTACCCCGGCGCGGCATGCCTTGGCCGTGGAGCGGGTGCGCTTTGTGGGCGAGCCCGTGGTGGCGGTGGTTGCCAGCACTTTGCAGCAGGCCCGCAATGCTGCCGAGGCCGTGGTGCTTGATTTCGATGAGCTGCCCATGGTCGTCAACCCGGCGGTGGCCATTGCACCGGGTGCCCCTGCCCTGTGCGAACAGGCGCCCGACAACATCAGCGCTGAAACCCGTTATGGCGACCAGGCCGCGTGCGACGCCGCCTTTGCCCAGGCCCACCACGTGGTGCAGCTGCAGATCACGCATCAGCGCCTGGTGGCCCTGACGCTGGAGCCGCGCAGCGCACTGGCCATGTTTGACGCCGACTCCCAGCGCATCACCGTGCGCATGAGCACCCAAACCCCCTCGGGCGTGCGCGACACCCTGTGTGGCGCGCTGGGTCTGCCCACCAGCGCCATGCGCATCGTGGTGGGAGACGTAGGTGGCGGTTTTGGCATGAAAACAGGCGCCTACCCCGAAGACCTGGCGCTGGCCCATTGCTGTCGCACCCTGCAACGCAGCGTGAAATGGGTGGCCGAGCGCAGCGATGAATTCGTCTCCACCACCCATGGCCGTGACGTGCTGACCCAGGCCGCCATGGCGCTGGATGCATCGGGCAAGGTGTTGGGTTTGCGGGTGCTGTCGCTGGCCAATGTAGGGGCTTACGGCACCGGTGGCGGCGTGGCGATTCAGGTGGAAATCGGCCCCTGGGTGCAAACCAGTGTGTACGACATCCAGACCATCGATTTCTCCTACAAAGCCGTGCTGACCAACACGGCGCCTACCGGCCCCTACCGCGGCGCGGGTCGGCCCGAAGCCATCTTCATCATCGAGCGGCTGATGGATGAGGCCGCTCGCCAGACTGGCATTGACCGTGTTGCCCTGCGCCGGCGCAACTTCATCCAGCCTGCGCAGCTGCCCTATAAGAACCCCATGGGCCACACCTATGACAGTGGCCACTTCGAGTCCATCATGAACCAGGGGCTTGCGCTGGCCGATTGGGCCGGCTTTGAGCAGCGTGCCAGCGCATCGGCTGCACGCGGCCAGCTACGTGGCCTCGGCATTGCCACCTTTTTGGAGTGGACCGGTGCCAATGTGCTGCAAGAACGTGTGACCGTGTCGGTGCAGGCCAGCGGCGTCATCGAGGTGTTTTCTGCCGTCAACGCCATGGGCCAGGGCATAGCCACTTCGCTGGCGCAGCTGGTGGTCGATGCCTTTGGCGTGCCCATGCAGCAGGTCCGCGTAGTGCTGGGCGATACCGACCGGGGCGACGGTTTTGGCAGTGCGGGCTCTCGCTCTATCTTTGTGGGCGGTTCGGCGGTGCAGGTGGGCAGTGAGCGCACGCTCGACAAGGCCCGGCAACTCGCCGCTGCCGAGCTGGAGGTGGCCGAGCAGGACCTGGTGTACGAGCAAGGCCGCTTCAAGGTGCCGGGCACCGATGTGGCGCTGGGCCTGTTCGAACTGGCGGGGCGCCAGGCCGATCAACGCATCTTTATCGAATCCACCAGCAAGGTGCAGGCGCCCAGCTGGCCCAATGGCTGCCACATTTGCGAAGTAGAGCTGGACCCCGCCACCGGCACCGTGGCCGTGGTGGCCTATGCCTCGGTCAACGACGTGGGCCGGGTGGTTAACCCCATGATCGTGCGTGGCCAGCTCGAAGGCGGCGCGGTGCAGGGCCTGGGCCAGGCGCTGTGCGAGCACATGATTTACGACGAAGAAACCGGCCAGCCCCTCACCGGCAGCCTGATGGACTACGCCGCCCCGCGCGCAGATGCGTTTCCGGTGTTCAAGACCGAGACCAACGAGTCCACACCCTGCCTGACCAACCCGCTGGGTGTGAAAGGCGTGGGCGAACTCGGCACCATCGGCGCCACGCCCGCCCTCGTCAACGCGGTAGCCGATGCCCTGGCCCGTGCCGGGTTGGCGCATCTGGCGCCACAGTTGCAAATGCCGCTCACGTCCGGGCGCGTGTGGAGCTTGATGCGGGCGGCGCAGCCTGATGCGAAGTAGCCGGCCTGGTGTTTTTCAACTGCCTCGCCGCCACGGCATACCCCCCGTCGCCGCCGTCCACAAAATGGATGTGCTGCTCCATCGACTGCACGAAGCAGGTCATGAGGGCGTGGTCGCTGTAGTGCAGGCCAAAGCTCAGTTCGCCCTGGTCTTGCAGGGTGTGCAGCAGAGATTCGAGCTGTGCCGATTCTTCGGGGGTGACGTCCAGCACTGCCCTGAACACATCGTCCAGCTTGAGGTGGTCGGTGCTTAGCGTCAGGCCGCGGATGTACTTGCCGGCGGCGCTGTTTGCCTTGTTGGCTTGCAGCTTGACCAGGCCGGAAAACAGGCCGGTCAGGGCCCAGATCCCGGCATGTCGGAGCGACCGCAAGACCCGGTTACTTACCCGGTAAGCCAGCTCGGTGCCCAGGTGTTGCGGTGGCCAGGTCAGCGGCAGGTTGCCTACGCGTACCGGGTTGGCCTGGGGCACCAGGGTCTCGATTTGCCTGATGAGGTGCTGGAGTTTGTTCAGATCGTGGTTCTTGACCTTGACCTTGACCAGCAGTGTCATGATGCGGCCCCGCGTGGCAGGCACATTGTTCCAGCGGCATTCCAGGCCGTCGACCGACAGGCCCTCGGGGCGCTCAGTGGGTGTTGCGACCAGCACGCCGTAGCGCTCTGGCGCGGTCTTGACCAGATCCTCAGCCAGCGAAAGGCCGCCGCCCGAAAACAGCGCCATGTCCATTTGCCCGGCCAGACCGTGGCGTGCGACCCGGACGTCGGCCCCGCGCGCGCGAACATCTGCCACCTGCACACAGCCCACGCGCAGTTCCAGGCCAGTGCTGGCCAGGGCGCGCGCGCTCAAGGCCAGCCAGGCCTGGGTCATGGCACTTTGCATGGTGGGCGGCACCACCACTGTTGCGCCGTCGCCGCCAAAGACAAAGGGAATGGCCTCAGGTCCGCAAGCATGCGTGGCTGCCACGATGCAGGCAGCGCCCAGGGCGTTGACCTGCTTGTAATGCCCTTGCGCAATGGCTTGCGTGGACCCGGTGACATCCGCCACAAAAATCAGCCAGTCGTCGGGCAGTGGCGTGTATGACTTGGCCAGCGTCCAGTCGGACAGGCTCGTGGCCTTGGGTGCAACTGCGTAAGCGCTCAGATCCATGAGATTCGGTTGACATTGAGGTTGGGATGGTCAGGGAGCATAGGCGCAACAGTCATTACTTTGTCATTGGGTGATTGACCTGGTGCATCACAAACCGCCGAGCGCCATCTTCCAGTGCTTGTTGGCGTCACATAAAGTGCGACCTTCAACTTTTGAAAATGACTCAGCTATGCAAGATTCCATGCCTCCCGATTTGGCACGCGCACTGGCTGATTTTGGGCCAGAAGTCAGCCCTCAGCAGGTGCGCGCACTCTTTGCGCCCCTGCAGCTCAAGCAGTCTCGAGTTGGCAAAAGGTGCTTGAAGGATGTGCCATACGGCGCGCATGAACGCCAGGTGATGGATGTGTACCTGCCCGATGAGTCTGCAAAGTGTGGTACCAGCCAGATCCTGGTGTATTTCCATGGCGGTGGCTTTATCCGTGGTGACAAGCAGGACATGTCGAACATAGGCTTGTGGGGTGCGGGCCAGGGCTATGTGACCATTTTGGCCAACTACCGGCTTGCGCCCGGTGATCGATGGCCCAGTGGCCCTGAAGACGTCGTGGCAGTCTGCCAGGCAGTGCAGCGTTTGGCCCCCACATGGCAAGCGGATGCTGCCAAGTTGGTGCTTGTGGGCGAATCGGCGGGTGCGGCCCATGTGGCAGCCGCCAGTCTGATCAAACGCTTTCAGCATGCCAATTGGCATATCGCAGGCGCAGCCCTTCTCTCCGGTCCGTACAACGCGCACCTTGAAGGCTTGGCCCGAGCAGCACTCAATATCCCAACGCCAGACATACGTAACGATGCCTACTTTGGCACTGATACCGGAACATGGCGTTCGGCAAGTGTGGTGGAGCAGATCAACGCAGATCCCTTCCCAATGCTGATTGCTGTCGCGGAACGTGATTTGCTGCAAATGAAAGTGCAGGCCGGGGAGTTGTTCTCGCGGCTCGTCGTGCAACATGGCTTTGAGCCCGCGCTGCACTGGTGGCGACACCACAACCACTTTTCGCCAGGCTGCTCAATAGGCACCGAAGACACTTCCGTCAGTGGCGTCCTGGCCACTTTTATAGACAGTAACTGTCACCCCTAAGCCTGATTTACCTGCCTCTAGGCAGGCTGCGCAGCAGTACATCGCAAAAAAACTCGGAGGGCGGCGACAAGGGCAAGTCAGGCCGACGAACCAGCACGATTGCCGGCGCCGGCAGCTCTTCCTGAACTGCAATCACATCCAGCACATCTTGGGTCATCGCAAAACTCATCCACTGCTTGGGTAGCATGGCAAGCAGGTCTGTTTGTGCCAACGCCACTTGCACCGACAACGCTGAGTGAGCTTGCAGCATCACCCGGGGCGCATTCAGTCCATGGGCGCCGAAGAGTCGCGCCAAGTCTTCGTCTGCATTGTGGTCAATGGTGGTCGCAGCCCACTCGGCGGTGGAAAGCGCCTTGAGGCTGCGCGCCAGCGCCAAGGGGTGACCCTTGCGGCAAACCACGACCCGCGTGTTGTCGCAGAGATGCTGTAGCGCCAAGCCAGGAGAGGGCTTTAGCCGTGGAGCCGCACCCAGGTAAAAATCGATGCTGCCATCGCGAAGCGCCCCTTCGACCCCTGGTAGCAGGCTCTCCGTGATGCTGAGCTTGACCTTGGGGTAGGTGCGTCGGAACACTGGAAGCGCATCGGGCAGCATCCCCAAATGGGGCATGATGGACAGCGCCACAGCGACGGTGCCCTCGTAGGCTGGCCCAGGTTGTTGCACCTCCTCTCGTGCCCGCCTTAATTCATTGGCTACGGCGCAGGCGCGGCGATGAAACCGTGCACCTTCTGCGGTAAGCACCATGCCGGTGGTTTGCCTGGCAAACAACGCCACCCCCAACTCTCGCTCCAAGGCCCGCACGCTCCGCGTGAGTGCTGGCTGTGGCACATCCAGTCGACGGGCGGCCGAGCGCAGGCTGCCGTGTTCGACGATGGCAATCATGTGCTGAAGTTGTTCGTGTTTCACGGCAGTCCTTTGAGGGATTCAAAATTCGAATCACGTTTAAGAAAAAACCATCTTATAGGAACCCCCGCATCTGCCTAGACTCATTCCCATCCCCCTTGACGGGATACATCCAAAAACAGACGGAGACGAAACATGACATTGAAATTTATACGTCGCTTCATGCAGACCGCCCTTCCGCTGCTGGCCCTCGCCAGCACTGCTGCCATCGCGGATAGCTGGCCGAACAAGCCCGTGCGCATGATCGTGCCGGCGGGTGCTGGCGCGGCACCTGACGTGATTGCTCGCATCATTGGTGAAAAGCTGGCTGCCGCCTGGGGTCAGGGTGTCGTCGTGGATAACAAACCCGGTGCTGGCGGAATTCCTGGCATGTCCGCCCTGGCGCGATCTGCGCCCGATGGCTACACCATCGGCTTTGTACCTGCCGCCATGGGTACGATCACGCCGCTGGTGTTCAAGAGTCCACAGTTCAACCCCGACACCGATCTCTCCTCGGCCGCCACCGTCGGTACCAGCCCATTGATGTTGGCAGTGCCTGGCACCAGTGCCATCCAGTCGCTGGCTGACCTTGCAAAGCATGCCAAGGCTAACCCCGGCAAGGTCAACTTCGCTGCGCCACAGCTCAACTCCTTGCCCCACCTGGCCGGTGAGATGGTCAGCAAAGCCGGTGGCATGAATCTCTTTACCGTGCCGTTTCGCGCACCACCCGAGGCGGTGGCTGCGGTGCTGGCTGGCGATGCCATGCTCACCGTGGACGGTGTTCCTGGCCTGCTGCAGCATGTGAAGTCTGGTCGTTTGCGGGCAGTGGGCGTGACCTCTGCCAAGCGCCTGCCAGGGATCGATGTGCCAGCTGTGGCAGAAACTTACCCAGGCTATGAAGCCATAGGCTGGTTCCAGATCATCGTACCCATGGGTACACCGCCCGCCATCATCGAGCGCATCAATGCCGATGTGAACCGTATCACCGCCTCCCCCGAGATCGCCACCCGACTGGGCGATATGGGTGTCTATCCGCGCCAGGACACTGTGGCTGGTGCCCGTGAATTCTTTGTGCAGCAACAAGGCGCCATGAAGCGCCTGGTGAATGACCTGGGCGTTCAGCCCCAGTAATCCCTCCACTTTCTGATGTCCCGAATGGCACCCGATGAGGAGTGCCGGGGATGAACTCAGCCATTAAACGGAGCATTTCCATGAGTACACGCAAAAAAGCCCTCGTTACTGGCGGCGGCACTGGCATAGGCCGTAGCGCCGTGCTGGCCCTGGCCCGCGCGGGCTTCGACGTCGCCATCAACTATGCCTCCAGCGCTAAAGCCGCGCAGGCGGTGGCCGAGGAGGCCCAGGCTCTGGGCGCGCAAACCTTGCTGCTGCAGTGCGACGTCAGCGACGACGCTGCGGTTCGGCAGATGCTGGCTCAGGTGGGCGAAGCCTTTGGCCACCTCGACACGCTGATCAATAACGCAGGTACCACCGCAACCTGGAAGGTCAAGGACCTGGACAGCCTGGACATGGACGCGTGGGACCGCACCTTCGCGGTCAATGTGCGCGGCAACTTTCAGGTCACCCGCGCGAGCGTGCCACTGTTGCGCAAGAGCAAGGCGGACGGTGGTGAACCCTGCATAGTTAACACCGCCAGCATCGTGGGCCTACGCCCCGGCCCGCAGCCGCCACCTTACGCTGCCAGCAAGGCCGCCGTGGTGAGCCTGACCAAGATGATGGCCTGGAACCTCGGGCCGGACATCCGCGTGAATGCTGTAGCACCAGGCTGGATGGAGGGCGACTGGATGGAACGCATGCTGGGCGACAAATACGACACGCTCATGGGCGCGCGCGCCAAGGCCACGCCCCTCAAACGCTGTGTCACAGCGGATGACGTGGCCGAGGTGATGCTCAACCTGATCCAGGGCATGCGCTTTGTCACCGGGGAGGTCGTCGTCATCGATGGCGGCTTCACCAGTTCAACCTGATAAACCATCCAAGGAGGCTCATCATGCTTGAAGGATTCGTCCCTTTCCCCCCGGAGTACGCTGAGCGCTACCGGGCCCAGGGCTATTGGCAGGACCGTTCGCTGGCACAGGAGTTCGACGACGTGTTTCGTCGCTACGCCGACCGTGTGGCACTGATCGACGGCAACACCGTCTACACCTACGCCGAGCTCGACCGCACCAGCACCAACCTTGCGCTCAATTTGCTCGAGCTCGGTCTGCAGCCGCTGGACCGTGTTGTGCCCACACTGCCCAATGTGCACGAGTTCGTGGTGCTGTACTTCGCCCTGCAGAAAATTGGCTGTATCCCCATCGCGGCACTTGTCACGCACCGCTACGCAGAGATCAGCCAGTTCGTAAACCTTTCGGGTGCGACCACTTGCGTCTACCCCGAAACTGCGGGTGACTTCGCATTCGCGCCGGTCATTACCCGCGTTCAGGCTGAGAACCCGTTGCTTAAGTTCCGCATTGTGCTGGGCGAGGCGGGCGCGGGCGAGGTGTCGTTGCGTGATCTGATCAACCGGCCGGCCACACTGCCGGCCTCACGACTGGCCGACATCAAGATCGATCCAAGCGACCCTTGCATCTTTCAGCTTTCGGGTGGCACTACCGGCATCCCCAAGCTCATCCCCCGGACCAACAACGACTACGCCTACAACTCCAAGGCGGCCGCTGAGGTCACTGAAATCACAGCCGACTCGGTGCTGCTGTTGGTGCTGCCGATTGCGCACAACTTGCCGCTGGCTTGTCCGGGCATCCAGGGCTTCATGTTCAAGGGTGCGAAAGTCGTGCTGCATGGCAACACCCGTCCCGCCGAGATGTTTGCCTTGATTGAAAAGCACGGGGTGAGTCATCTCAAGGTCGTGCCCGCGCTGCTGATCCGCCTGATCAATGACCCAGCTGTCGATCACTTCAAATTGTCCAGCCTCAAGTTGATCCAGAGTGGTGGCCAACGTATGCAGCCCGAGGTACGGGCAAAGACCCGTGCGCTGATTCCTGGCGTGTTTGTGCAGGAGAACTTTGGCATGTCCGAAGGCACGCTGATGTTCGTGCGCGCCAGCGATCCCGAAGAAGTCAAGCTCGAAACCTGCGGTCGCCCGGTCTGCCCGGACGATGAGGTGCTGTTGCTCGACGACGAAGGCCGTGAAGTGCCAGACGGCGAGGTTGGCGAGTTCACCGTGCGCGGCCCCTACACGCTACGCGGCTACTTCGGCGTGCCCGAGTACAACGCGCGCCAGTTCACACCAGACGGTTTTTACCGGTCGGGCGACCTGATGCGTAAACACCCCAGTGGCAACTACGTGGTCGAAGGCCGCAAGAAAGATCTGATCAATCGGGGCGGAGAAAAGATCAGCGCCGAAGAGGTGGAGAACCTGATCCTCATGCACCCCTCGGTACAGAACGTGGCCTGTGTGCCCATGCCAGACGCAGCCATGGGCGAAAAAATGTGCGCCTTTGTGATCCTCAAGCAGGGCCAAACGCTGAATCTAAAGGAGTTGGTGGGCTTTCTGCTGACCAAGGAAATCGCCAAGTTCAAATTACCTGAGCGTCTGGAGGCCTTGCCGGACTTCCCGGTCTCGACCTTCGGCAAGGTGTCCAAGAAGGCACTGGGTGAACTCGTTGCCCAGAAGCTCCTTGCGGAACAGACCGCTACCGCCCACTGACCCCACACAGAAAGTTAAACACCATGCGCATCATTGACCTGCACTGTTACCCCGGCACGCCCACCTGGATTGAATCCCAAGGCCCCTACCCGGCTGAGCTGGCCCGTTACTGGAAACGTGATTGGGTGGGCAAGGCCGAAGATGATGTGGTGGCCGAGTTCACTGAAGCTGGAGTCGAGGCTTGCCTGGTCGCGCTCGACCTGGAGACCACCGTCGCGGCCCCGCCCTGCACCAACGAGTACGTGCATGGCATGTGGAAGCGCCATCCCCAGCGCATCATCCAGTGCTGGGGCGCGGTGGAGCCGGCCAAGGGGGAGATCGCGATGATCCAGGCCCGCAAGGCGATCAAGGAGCTGGGCTTTATCGGCTTTCACTTTCATCCCATCATGCAGCACTTCGCGGTGAGTGACCGGCGCTACTACCCGCTGTTTGAAGAGATCAATGCGATGGGCGCGGCAGTGATGGTGGACGTGGGCACGACCGGCATGGGCGCCGGTATGCCCGGTGGTAACGGTGCGCTGGTGCGCCACGCCCACCCTGAACACATCGATCAGCTTGCGGCTGATTTCCCAAACCTGAAAATCATCATGGCTCACCCTGGCTGGCCTTGGGTGGACGAGACCACGGCCGTTGCACTGCACAAGGGCAATGTCTACTGGGAGATGTCGGGCTGGGCGCCCAAGTACTTCCCGGGCAACCTGAAGGTGGACATTCGTGGCCGCCTGCAGGACAAGATCATGTTCGGCAGCGACTACCCCAGCCTGCCCTACGAACGCATCCTGCGCGAGTGGGATGAGCTGGGCTACAAGCCCGAAGTGATGGAAAAAATCATGCACGGGAACGCTGAAAGGGTGCTGGGCTTGTGAGCATGAATGCCTACCTCTGCGATGGCGTGCGAACGCCAATCGGGCGCTATGGTGGTGCCCTGTCGGGTGTGCGTACGGACGACCTCGGAGCCAGTGTGATTCGTGCCTTGATGGCACGGCATCCCACACTCGACCCTGTGCAAATCGACGAGCTGGTCTACGGCTGCGTCAACCAGGCCGGCGAGGACAACCGCAACGTGGCCCGCATGAGCGCGCTGCTGGCGGGCCTGCCGGTAGAGGTGCCTGCGGTGACGGTCAACCGCCTTTGCGCTTCAGGCCTGGAAGCGGTGGCCCAGGCCGCCCGCGCACTGCACGCTGGCCAAGCCCAGCTGGCCATTGCGGGTGGTGTGGAAAGCATGAGCCGCGCACCTTTGGTGATGCCCAAGCCCACCGCAGCGTTTTCTCGCCATGCCGAAATTCACGACTCCACCATTGGTTGGCGGTTTGTGAATCCGCGCATGGCGCAATTACATGGCATCGACGCCATGGGTGAGACGGCCGAGAACGTGGCTCAGGAACACGGTATTTCCCGTGCTGATCAGGACGCGTTTGCGATACGCAGCCAGCAGCGCGCACTGGCCGCCATGCGCTCTGGCCTGCTGGACCAGGAGATCGTTCCGGTAGAGGTGCCTGGTCGTAAAGGTTCCGTCACGTGGGTGAGCGAAGACGAGCACCCACGCGCCGACACCACGATCGATAGCCTGGCCGTGCTCAAACCCGCCTTCAGAAAAGACGGCACCGTCACAGCAGGCAACTCGTCGGGGGTGAACGACGGCGCTGCTGCTCTGCTGCTTGCTAATGAAGCGGCGGTGCAGCTTTACGGTCTGCGTCCTTTGGCCCGTATCGTGGGCTATGCGAGCGCAGGCATTGCCCCCCGCGTCATGGGTTTCGGCCCGGTGCCTGCAGTGCACAAGCTGCTGGCGCAGACCGGGCTGCGGGTCAGCGAGTTTGATGTGGTCGAACTCAACGAGGCCTTCGCGGCTCAGGGTCTGGCCGTGACGCGTGCCCTCGGTCTGTCCGACGACGCACCTCATGTGAACCCCAACGGCGGTGCTATTGCCTTTGGCCACCCTCTGGGCATGAGCGGCGCGCGCCTGGTGCTTACCGCTGCGCGTCAGTTGCAACGTACGGGTGGCCGTTACGGCCTGGTGACCATGTGTGTGGGTGTCGGCCAGGGCGTGGCGATGGCCATTGAACGAATGGAAGAAACCGCATGAACTCTCCCTTGTTGGTCACGAAGCAGGGCAATATTGCCCTGATCACCCTCAACCGTCCTGATACTCGCAATGCACTTAGCGGCGAGGACATGTTCGCGGCCTTTGAGTCGCTGGTTGAGGAGCTCAATACTGACCTCACCGTGCGCGCGGCCATATTGACAGGTTCTGGTACTGCTTTTTGCTCGGGCGGTAATGTCGCCGAGATGCGCGACCGCACGGGTATGTTTGCAGGCACGCCCGAAGAGATCACCGTGCGCTATCGCCAAGGCATACAGCGTATTCCGAGGGCGCTTGCCCGGCTGCAGGTTCCGTTGATCGCTGCCGTCAACGGGCCGGCCATCGGTGCGGGCAACGACCTGGCTTGCATGTGCGACCTGCGCATCGCCTCCGATACGGCGCGTTTTGCCGAGAGCTTTGTCAAGGTCGGCATCATCCCGGGCGACGGGGGCTGCTGGCTGTTGCCACGCGTGATCGGTCATGCGCGAGCTGCCGAGATGGCGCTCACGGGTGATGCCATCGACGCAAATGAGGCATTGCGCATCGGCTTGGTCTCGCGTGTGGTCGCGCCGGACGAACTGGTACCCGAGGCACTGCGTCTGGCAGGTCGAATCGCTGCCAATCCGCCGCAGGTGCTGCGCTGGACCAAGCAGCTGCTGCAGCAGGCACGCACCGGTACGCTGGATGAAGCCCTGGATGCCGCGGGGCGCCTACAAGGCTTGGCCCATCACACGGCAGACCACGCTGAAGCTGTCGCGGCATTTTTCGAAAAACGTACGCCGGTGTTCACGGGCAGCGCGTCATGAGCATCGATCCCACACAGAGGGTGCTGCTGGAAGATCATCCCAGCCCGGGCGTCGTCGTGCTGCGACTGAACCGGCCCGAGGTACTGAACGCCTTGAACCTGGCCTTGCGGCGGGCGCTGGCCGAGGCCTTTCGGCGCCTGGATGCCGACCCGGCTGTGCGCGTGGTCGTGCTGGCGGGAGGCGCCAAGGCGTTCTGCGCTGGCGCTGATCTTGGCGAGTACGTGGACGCGACGCCGATCGATTTGCTGCACCGACGGCACGATCTGCTTTGGGGCGCCATCGCTGCGTGCCGCAAGCCAGTCATTGCTGCTGTTCGGGGCCACGCTCTGGGCGGCGGATGCGAACTTGCACTGCATGCCGACCTGATCCTGGCTGGGCACAGCGCACATTTTGGTCAACCAGAGGTCAAGGTTGGCATCATGCCTGGCGGAGGGGCGACCCAGCGTCTGACGCGTGCCTTGGGCAAGTTCGGCGCAATGAAGATGCTGCTCCTGGGTGAGCCGATCGACGCAGCAACAGCTGCACGTTGTGGCTTGGTAGCAGAGGTTCATGGCGACGATGCCGTGGAGCAGGAAGCGCTGGCGATGGCTGAGCGCTTGTGCGCGTTGCCAGCGGTTGCGCTGCGCCTCATCAAGGAGTCTGTGCTGATGGCGATGGAAACACCGCTTTCGGCGGGGCTTGAATTTGAGCGAAATGCCTTTCAAACCGCATTCGCAAGCGCTGACAAAACCGAGGGAATGCTCGCCCGCTTAGACAAGCGGTCTGCAAATTTCAACGCAAATCACCCCGGTTGACTTGCAGCGTCGTAACCATAGGCCACGGCCATGATGTTGCTTAGCTGCTGGCTGTTTTCAAGCTTTAGCGGTTTCAGGCGCAGCATCAGCGTCATGGGATGCAGAGTGGATGCCTGAAAACCGTAGTGTTCATAAAACAGCTTTGCCCGGTCGTTGAGTGCGTGGACCAACAAGGCCCGCACACCAGCGTTCTGTGACACCGCAAGCGCACGTTGAACCGCATCTTGAAGCAGCGCAGCCCCGAGCTTGATGCCTTGGGCACGGCGGTCGATGGCAAGTCTGGCTAGCACCAGCACCGGGATGGGGTCGGGCATGTTCCGCCGTATTCCACTTATGGCCATTTGGTGTGAGACAGCACCAGCTGCCATGGCGTAGTACCCGACGGCATGATGGTCATCATCTACGACCACAAATGTGCGGCTTGCTCCGCTAAGTTGATTGGCCAGTGCCCGGCGCTTGAGCCAATCATCCAGACTCGCCTCCCCGCATGAGAACTCCGCCAGACGATGGACTGCTGCGAGAGCTTGAGGTGCGCTCAGTTGCAAGCTCATGTCGTACCGTTACTCCAGGGCGCTTTCACCGCCATCAGGCGCTCAAGGCCTGCGCTGGAGCCGGGTGGTGCATCCAGCATGGCGGTGAACTGCATGAACTTCTCTGCGTCCAGTTTGAAAAAGACCTGATCCAGCACCACAGACTGAGCACGATCGCAGGCTGCTTCAAGCATGAAATCCGAGCGGTTTTTGCCCAGCAGACTGGCAGCGTGGTCGATCAGGTCACGTTGCTCTGGCAAGGCTCTTAGGTTGATCGCGGCATCACGCATGGGTTACTCCTCGTTCGTATACAGGGTAGATACACAAATTGTGTGGTGCAGTGTAGCTGTTGTCAATACGAATTCGGATAAGTGTTTGCATTACAGGCCTCGCGCGTTGCCCTCGTGGGCAGACTTGGCCATGCGACCGTCTGTTCCTAGCCCAAAAGCATCACACCAAATCAAAGCAATTTAGAAAATCTGTATCGCATTCAAGGTGACGGACACGAGGGCGTGGATTGGTCTCTGAGGCATCAGGGTAAACCCTTAAATTACTGAAAAATATCAGAAATTCGGCCAAAAATGTTTGGACTATGGCGTCAGATGGTGATGAATTGCTTGCCACGAAACCCGTCAACGTGATACAGTTTTTGACGTTTTTCTGCAAATTGTGTAATTTGTGGATGTTCTGTTGGCTTTGATCTCGATCAAGCTTTTCCGTTTATCCCTGGAGATTCCATGTCCCACCCTCTGCTCGCCAAGCACCAAGCCACCCTGGATGGCGCCCTCAACGCCATTGCCACCCGTGGCTATTGGTCGGCCTACAGCGAAATGCCCAGCCCCCGCGTGTATGGTGAAACAGCGGCAGACGACGGCAAGCGGGCCTATGAAGCGCACCTGGGCCAGAACTTCGAGCTGGGCCAACCCGGCCAGACCGCTTGGGGCGGCGCCGAGGCCTCGCCCTACGGCGTGCCCTTGAATGTGCGTTACCCCCTGTGCGACCACGAAGTGCTGGTTGCTGCTGGGCAGGCTGCCATGGCGGGCTGGCAGGCGGCTGGCGCAACGGGGCGCACCGGCATCTGCCTGGAGATGCTGGACCGCCTGAACAAGCAGACCTTTGAAATTGCCCACGCCGTGATGATGACCACCGGCCAGGGCTGGATGATGGCCTTCCAAGCCGGTGGCCCGCATGCGCAGGACCGGGGCCTGGAGGCCGTGGCCTATGCCTGGCGCGAGCAAAGCTTTGTGCCAGCCGAGGCCACCTGGGAAAAGCCCCAGGGCAAAAATCCGCCCTTGGTCATGAAGAAGCACTTTGAAGTGGTGGGTCGTGGCGTGGGCCTGGTGGTGGGCTGCGGCACTTTCCCCACCTGGAACACCTATCCCGGCCTGTTTGCCGCGCTGGCCACGGGCAATGCGGTCATCGTCAAACCGCACAGCAATGCCATCCTGCCCGCCGCCATCACCGTGCGCACCCTGCGCGCTGTGTTGGCCGAAAACGGCATCGACCCCAACCTGGTCACCCTGTGTGTGACCGACCAGCGCGCCACCACCCAGGCGCTGGCCACGCACCCGGCAGTCAAGTCGGTCGACTTCACCGGCAGCAATGTGTTTGGCCAGTGGCTCATTGATCACTGCAAGCAGGCACAGGTGTATGCCGAGCTGGCCGGTGTGAACAACATCGTGATCGACTCCACCCAAGCCTACAAAGCCATGCTGGGCAACCTGGCGTTCACGCTTTCGCTGTACTCGGGCCAGATGTGCACCACCAGCCAGGCCATCATCGTGCCGGCGGGTGGCATCGCCACCGACGAAGGCCACAAGAGCTACGACGAGGTCTGTGCCGACTTGGCCAAGGCGGTGGAGCGTTTCCTGAGCAAGCCCGAAGTGGCCTGCGCCGTGCTGGGGGCAATTCAGTCCGACGCCACCAACGACCGCGTGAACCTGGCCAACAGCGGGCAGCTGGGCCGCGTGGTGCTGGCTTCGCAAACCCTGAGCAACCCCGAATACCCCGCCGCCAAAGTCCGCACCCCGGTGCTGCTGGCTTGCGATGAGTCTGACGAAGCTGCCTACATGGAAGAGCGCTTTGGCCCCATCAGCTTTGTCGTGAAGGCGGCAGACACGGCGGCAGCGATTGCATTGTCCGAACGCATCGTCAGCACCCACGGTGCACTGACGGTGGGCCTGTATTCCAGCAGCCAGGACGTGATCGACGCCATGACACAAGCCACCTGGCGCGGCAAGGTGGCCCTGTCCATCAACCTGACCAGCGGCGTGTTCGTTAACCAGTCGGCGGCGTATTCGGATTACCACGGCACCGGCGGCAACCCGGCGGCCAATGCCTCGTATGCGGACTCGGCCTTCGTGGCCAACCGCTTTCGCGTGGTGCAGCGCCGTTACCACGTTTAAAACAGAACCCGCGCAAGAGGCACGCCCCATGGACTACCAGAGCATTTCATTTGCGGTCGACACCACCACGGGCGTGGCCCGCCTGACCCTGAACCGGCCCGACAAGATGAATGCCTACACCGGCGACATGCATGCCGAGTTGCGCCACGCGCTTGATGCGGTGCAAGCCGGCACCGGCGATTGCGCCAGCGTGCGAGTGCTGGTGGTTACCGGCGCGGGCCGCGGTTTTTGCGCCGGGCAGGATTTGTCCGATCCCGACATGGTCTTCACCCCCGGCCAAACCCCGCCCGACATCGGCGACGTGGTGGAACGCAACTTCAAACCCCTGGTGATGCGGCTGACGAACTTGCGCGTGCCCACCATCGCACGCGTGCAGGGCGTGGCCGCTGGTGCCGGGTGCAGCCTGGCGCTGGCCTGCGACATGGTGGTGGCGGCAGAGGCCGCATCTTTCATGTTGCCGTTTTCCAAAATCGGGCTGATCCCGGACACCGGTGCATCCTGGGCGGTGCCACAGCGCCTGGGCATGGCCCGCGCCATGGGCCTGGCCCTGACCGCGCAAAAGCTGCCCGCCGCCAAGGCCGCCGAATGGGGCCTGATCTGGGAATGCGTGGCCAACGATGCCCTTGATGCCACCGTGGACGCCCTGGCCCATCAGCTGGCCTCCCTGCCCACCCGTGCCATGGTGCGTACCCGCCAGGCCATGCTGGCCGCCCACACCGCGTCGCTGGAGCAACACCTCTCTTACGAGGCTTTGATGATGCGCGAGCTGGGCCAAAGTGCCGACTACGTGGAAGGCGTTGCCGCCTTTCTTGAAAAACGCGCACCTCGTTTCAACGGCAAATAAGCACCAGCCATCCACACCCAGCGCCAGGACCCCCACCATGACCAACTCCAGCCCGGCCCAACAGCCCACCCCCACCGACCCTCAAGCCCTGGCCGACGCCGTGGGTCACGCCATGTGGTCACGCGACAGCGCCACCCAGGCTCTGGGCATGACGTTGGCCCAGATTGCGCCTGGCCGCGCCACCGTGCGCATGCCCATCCGCGCCGACATGGCCAATGGGCACGGCATGTGCCACGGCGGCTTCATGTTCACCTTGGCCGACAGTGCTTTTGCCTACGCCTGCAACAGCTACAACCTCAACACCGTGGCATCGGCTTGCAACATCGACTTTTTGGCGCCCGGCCGCATCGGCGATGTGCTGGAGGCCGAGGCTGTGGAGCGCTCGGCCTCGGGTCGCACTGGGGTGTACGACGTCACCGTGCGCGTGGTGGGCGGCAAAACGGTAGCCCTGTTTCGGGGCAAGAGCTACCGCATCCAGGGCGAAGTGATTGCCGGCTTGAACGCCTGAAGCTCTGTCCCATCCTCCCCCTTCATTCCCAGCCCCCAGAACACCTAAAAGAACCTGACCAGGAGACCCGCATGACCGTGAAACACCCCCAGCCCGGCGATCTGGATCCGATCGAAACTGCCAGCCGCGACGAAATTGCCGCGCTGCAACTGGCCCGCCTCAAAGACACCCTCCAGCGCGCCTACGACCATGTGCCGCACTACCGCAAGAAGTTTGACAACGCAGGCGTGCACCCCGACGACCTGAAAACCCTGGCCGACATCGCCAAGTTCCCGTTCACGACCAAGGCCGATCTGCGCGACAACTACCCCTTCGGCATGTTTGCGGTGCCGCGCGAGCAAGTGGCGCGGGTGCATGCCTCGTCGGGTACCACCGGCAAACCCACGGTGGTGGGCTACACCCTCAAGGACATCGACCACTGGGCCAATCTGGTGGCCCGCTCCATCCGTGCCGCCGGTGGCCGTGCGGGCGACATGGTGCATGTGGCCTACGGCTACGGCCTGTTCACGGGTGGATTGGGGGCGCATTACGGTGCCGAGCGCGCCGGCTGCACCGTGGTGCCCATGTCGGGTGGCCAGACAGAAAAGCAGGTCCAGCTGATCATGGACTTCAAGCCCGACATCATCATGGTCACGCCCTCTTATTCGCTGGTGATCGCCGAGGAGTTTGACCGCCAGGGCATCACCCCCGACCAGATCTCGCTCAAGGTGGGTATCTTTGGCGCCGAACCCTGGGGCGAAGGCATGCGTGCCGAGATCGAGAAAAAACTGGGCATCGACGCGGTCGATATTTATGGACTGTCCGAGGTCATGGGCCCCGGCGTGGCCAGCGAGTGCGTGGAAAGCAAAGATGGCCCCGTCATCTGGGAAGACCACTTCTACCCCGAGATCATCAACCCCGACACCGGCGAACCCGTGGCCGACGGTGAAGAGGGCGAACTGGTCTTCACCTCCCTCACCAAAGAGGCCATGCCCGTCATTCGCTACCGCACACGCGACCTCACGCGCTTGCTGGCGCCCACCTCGCGCAGCTTTAGGCGCATGGGGCGCATCACCGGCCGTTCGGACGACATGCTCATCGTGCGCGGCGTGAACGTGTTCCCCACCCAGATCGAAGAGCAAATCATGCGTGACCCGCATTTGTCGGGCAATTACCAAATTTTGCTGAGCCGCGACGGCCATCTGGACGAGGTCGAGATCCACTGCGAGTTGCAGCGCGAGTTCTCGGGTCGGCTGGACCCGGGCGCCGTGCAGGGCATCGCCAAGGCCCTGCAACACCACATCAAGACCGTGGTGGGTATTTCCACCCGCGTGTCGGTGCTGAATTACGAGACGATTGCCCGCACCCAGACCGGCAAGGCCAAGCGCGTGATCGATCAACGCCCCAAAACCCTGTAAGGAGAACCGCCATGTATACGCAGTCCTTCAATGTGCCCGATGCCGCGGGCGCCAAACCCGCGCCGACGCTGGTGCCCAAGGAAGATGCCGAGCTGATGCGGCGTTTTGATGCCTGCATCGATGCCGATGGCCGCATCGAGCCACAAGACTGGATGCCCGAGGCCTACCGCAAAACCCTGGTGCGCCAGATCAGCCAGCACGCGCACTCCGAAATCGTGGGCATGCTGCCGGAGGGCAACTGGATCAGCCGCGCGCCCAGCCTCAAGCGCAAGGCCATTCTGATCGCCAAGGTGCAAGACGAAGGCGGTCATGGCCTGTACCTGTACAGCGCCG
>JBEEJZ010000258.1:0-2813 GCA_041168905.1 Pseudomonadota bacterium
GACCGACAACTTGTCGCAGCGCTCATCCCGACTGGTCAACTGTCAGGTGACGCGCAAGCTCCCTATCTGGAATCCGAGCACTGGATGGTCTGCGCTGCAACCCACCCGCTCGATTGCGTGGGCCTTCGCGGACGCGGTCAAGTCCAGCTATGGCGCAGGATTGCCAGACCGGCAATTAGACCTGGCGGCCTTGGCACGGTTGGACGCGGTGTGGTCGGCGCGCGGGGATACCTTCAATGCCGTGTTCGATCAGAACCAGACGGTGTGGGATGCCTTGGGGCAGATTGCCCGGACGGGGCGTGCAGTACCGTTCTTGCAAGGCGGGATTGTTCGCATCGTTCGCGATGAACCCAAGACCATCCCGGTGGCGCTTTTTTCTGCAAGAAACATCGTGCGCAACAGCTTGAAGATCCAGTACCTGATGCCAGGCGATGCCACTGCGGATGCAGTCACGATTGAATACGTCAACCCCAAGAGCTGGAAGCCTGATGAATTCACGGTGTCCTTGTCTGGATCTCAGGCTGCCAAGCCTGCGCGTTTGAGGTTGTTTGGCTGCACCGATAAGGCCCAGAGCGTTCGCGAGGGGAAATACATCGCAGCGGCTAACCGATATCGCCGAAGGATCGTGACCTTTCGCACTGAGCTGGAAGGTTTGATCCCGACCTATGGCGATCTGATTGCCCTGAGTCATGACATTCCACGTTGGGGTGTGAGTGGTGAGGTCTTGAGCTGGGACAGCCAGTCGAGAACCGTGCGGTGTTCAGAGCCGCTGGGTTGGCAGTTGGGAGCCGCTCATTACCTTGTTTTGCGAAAGCCAGATGGCTCGGTTTCTGATGCCGTTGAGGTTACGCAAGGCGCAACTGCCGCCCATGCCATCCTGAAAACTCAACCCGGTTTTGAGCCAATAGTCGGTGCTGACCGAGAGCGAACGCACTTTGCATTTGGTGTGGGGCAGTCCTGGTCTCAATTGGCGCGTGTCATGAGCGTCAAGCCCAGGGCTGAGCAGGTTGAACTGACTTGCGTGACCGAGAACGCGTTGGTGCATACCGCTGATCAATCCTAATCTGAACTTGATTTTTGTAACCACCCGCCGAGGAGCAATCACGGCGGGTTTCTTTTTGGAGAAATGAATGCCAGAACCGACAAGTAGTGGGGTCGCCGGAGCAGCAGTGGCCTACAAGGCGCTGGGGGGTACAGCAGCCGCTGTCGCGAGCGGGGCCACTTTGGCAGCCGTTGTGGTCATGCTGATGACCCCACCTCGGAATAAGCGAGAGTGGGCCGTCGGCTTGATCAGCACGGTGGTGTCCAGCATCGGCGGCGGTGCATTCACCGTCGAACACTTCGATCTGCATCACTGGGCGTTTTCAACCATGGGGCTGTGTGCCATGGGTGGATTGATCTTTGCCTGTGGCCTGCCGGGATGGGCGATGGTGCGCTGGACCTTTGCTTTCATCGACAAGCGTCGGGATGACTCGATCGACGAAGTAGCCAAAGATGTAAAGGAGCTGCTATGAAGCCGATTGAGTTCATCGCGTTGATCGGTTCTGCCGCTCAAGCTACAGCGAAGCGAACGGGCGTATTCGCCAGCATCACGATCGCGCAAGCGGCGCTGGAGTCAGGGTGGGGTGAGTCGGGTCTGGCCAAGGTGGGCAAGAACCTCTTTGGCATCAAGGCAGACAGCCGTTGGCGGGGGGAGACCTTGATTTTGCAGACCAAGGAATTCATCCGTGGCCAGTGGGTCGTGGTGCCTGCCAAGTGGCGCAAGTACGCCAGCTGGCAAGAAAGCATTGATGACCACGCTGCATTTCTCAAACAGAACCCACGCTATCAGTCGTGCTTCCAATGCCTCAAGGCAGAGGCATTTGCACAAGCACTGGCCAAGGCCGGGTATGCCACTGATCCAGGCTATGCCGATAAGCTGATCGGTATCATGAACCAGCACAAGCTGCAAGCTCTGGACGGAGGTACGCCATGAGCTGGGTTTCCAGATTCGTCTATGCCCACTGGAATTACCTGATGGGCGGTCTCGTGCTGCTGATGGTATTCATCTGCGGAGTTCAGATCGGGGAGTCCCGGATTCAACGGGAGTGGAATTCCGAGAAGTTACGCGTGGCGTTGGTCACGGCCAAGCAAGAGCAACGCGCCGCTGATGTGCAGCAATCTCAAACTCAAATCAATCGGGAAATCTCAAATGAATACGCCAAAAACTCAAAGGCGCTGGGCAGTCGCCTGCCTAGTCTTCGCCCTGTCGGGGTGTGCAGCAGCGCCTCAATCAGTGCCGGGAGTGTGCCCACAGTTTCCGAAGCTCCCGCAGGAGCTGCAAGCCCCCCCGCCGACGCTCTATCTCTTACCGTTGGAGATGCGGGAGCGGTGAGTTGCGCTCGGTTGAGCAAGGACGCTGCCCAAACCACCCTGATGCTTCTTGAGATGCAGCGGTGGTACCGAGAGCAATCAGCGATAGAACCCTAAAAATGAAGCCCGGCTTGTCTTAGGACAGGCCGGGCCTTTTGTCGTTTGTTCTTGCGTTATTAGTAAGTAGACAAAAGGTCCTCAAAGCTGAAGCTCTGAATTCTGGACGACTGGCGTCGGGTGTTGCGACGGGCCTGGAGCATCCGCTTTTTGTTACTGGCCGCTGTTTTCACTGCGGAGGAAGTGATGGTGTCGCGGGGACTTACTGTTAAACGTTACGCAGAGGGGCGCGTTCGTGCTGCTGTCCGCGTTGTCCGAGAGAAGGTCAACACCATCACCAACTAGAACGGTATTTACTGGACCTGTGACGCGACGACGAACGTAAGCCAAGGCCGACATCTAAT
>JBEEJZ010000259.1:0-2579 GCA_041168905.1 Pseudomonadota bacterium
GTACCTGGCCAGCGATGCAGCTGTCGCGGTGCGTACATTGATCCTCAACGACATTGGCCTGAGCTTTGACTGGGTGGCGATTTATGGTTTGTTCGACGGCATGAAGCAGGGCCTGGTCCCCAGCACCCCGGAGGCCTGGGCTGCGCAGTTGCGCGTCAGCCCCGGCGTGCTGCGCGCCGTGCAGTCGCCCGCACATTTCGATTTGCCCTATCGCAAGGACTGGAAGGGCATGAAATTCGCCCACCTGTTAAAGCATTACAGCGGTGCCTTGCGGCTGGTGCATAGCCACGAGTCCGGTGTCTGCCGGGCCTCGCAGGTGCAAGAGCTACGCCAGCAGGTGCCCCATGCGCGTGTGCTTGACGTAGCCGGGGTCGGGCATCCGGTGCCGTTCACATCTGGGGTCTGCGAATTTGTGCTGGCCGATCTGGTTGGCCCGGGCCCCGCCGCCGAACCGACGCAGACCGACGGGGCAGAGGCGTTATCACGCCCCAAGCGTTCTTGGCCCGGTTGGTTGCGGCGATTGCGGTTTTGGGGGTCTCCGGATCAGCGGGGCTAAACAGTTGGCCAATCTTGACCGTTATACTGACCATAACGAGTCCCTAAATCTTCAAATTGGAGATCCATATGGTACGAACAGTTTCAAATCATCCTCCCCCCATGCCAGCCAATCCAGCAGAACTGCGTGCGATTCAGGCGGCCTCTCGCGTAGCAGAAGCCGCAGCCATCGCCAAGTCTGATCACCTGGCGCAAGCCGCTGTCGATGATGCCGCCAAGGAGTCAGCAAGTCCTGCCGCGACGCCGGCGGCTTCGCCCTCCGTGGACATGTTGTCGGTGCTCGTTCCTTATGCCGATCTGAAACGCCTGTTTTCCGCCAGCGCAGCGGCTCAGGCCGCACACGCCCAGGCCGTTGGCAGTCTGGAGTTGCCCCTTTAGACCGGACAGATTATTGTTCTGTCAAAGGAGTCAAGAATGGGACCAAGAAAAGGGGCGTATGCGCCCGAATTTCGTCAACAGATGGTGGAGTTGGTGCGTGCAGGGCGCAAACCCAGTGAGTTGGCCAAGGAATTTGGTTGTCATGACACCAGCATTAGCGCATGGGTTCGTCAAGCCAATGCGGATGAGCTAGGTGGTGGCCGAGCCGATGCACCACTGACAACGGCTGAGCGACAAGAGTTAGCTCAGCTGCGTCGTCAATTGCGCCAAGTCACTCAGGAGCGTGATATCTTGGCAAAGGCTACGGCCTGGTTCGCCAACAAGGACAGCGGTATAGACAAGACCTCTATGCGCTGATTCAGGCGAATCAGGCCGACTTACCCATCCAAGCCATGTGCCAACGTTTAGGCGTATCCACCAGCGGGTACTACGAGTGGCGTTCGCGCCCACCCAGTCAACGCAGCGTCAACGACCGTGTCATGACGGAGCGCATTCGTCAAATTCACATCATGAGCGATTGCACCTATGGCAGAGCGCGTGTGCAGGCGGAGCTACGTGACATGGGGCTTTGCGTGAACCATAAGCGCATTGCGCGCTTGATGAGGCTAGCCAAGCTGCAAGGCGTGAGCAGGCGTAGGGGCTACGTTGTGACCACGCAAAGAGACCGTCAGGCCAAGGCGGCCCCTGATTTAGTCAAGCGTCAATTCACGGCAACGGGCATCAATCAGCTGTGGGTTGCCGACATGACCTACGTGCCAACATGGGCCGGATTCTTGTACTTGGCTGTGGTGGTGGATGTTTACAGCCGCAAAGTGGTGGGCTGGGCGTTTGGAGAGCGAATGACTAGCGAGTTGGTGATTGCGGCGTTAAACATGGCGCTTCACACACGTCGTCCCGAATCAGTCATCCACCATAGCGATCAGGGAAGTCAGTACACCAGCGTGGCGTTTGGCAAGCGATGCGAGGAGATGGGTGTGAAACCGTCGATGGGTACGGTGGGTGATGCGTATGACAACGCGATGGCAGAGAGCTTCTTCGCAACGCTGGAGTGTGAACTCATTGATCGCCGTTCGTGGAAAACAAAGGCTGAGGCGCGTTTGGCCATCTTCACGTGGATTGAGTCTTGGTACAACCCATTGCGCCGTCACAGTGGGTTAGGCCAGCGTTCCCCTAATGCATTTGAAAGGAGTTTGAATTCTCAGAAATTCGATACCGATATCATTGAAGCACTCGACACTCGTCGAGAATCGCAAACCGTCCGGTGAATTGGGGCAACTCCACGGCTTCAATATTGGCGTTCCACTGATCAAGGACTGCCCTACCTCAAGATGCTTGGCCGTGTGCTCTATCGAATTGAAGACATTCAGGCATACGAGCAGCAGTCAATGATCTTCCCTCAAGCATTGCAAAACCAAGAGGACAAGACCGCAGAACAAGGCCGCGGGCACATGCAACAAGACCAGACAGATTGAAGCTGGTTGTTGCTCATTCGAGCCAGTTAAAGCCTAAGCAAGAAAAACCTAAGCAAGAAAAACCTCAAGTCCTTGATATCAAAAGACTTTTTGTGAATTCAAGTGAAATGACTCGATGGGAATGACTTTTGACTCGCGGGCACAGCTCCGACAGAACTTGAAATAGCAACAACT
>JBEEJZ010000260.1:0-6020 GCA_041168905.1 Pseudomonadota bacterium
GCAAATCTGGCAGTGCGGGCGCCTGGCCCAACAACGCACCCTCATGGCGCAGGTAGTTCAGCACGGCAGCGGCATCCGCCTGCGCATAGGCATGACTGACATCGGCCTCGCCGCGTAACTCGACCGTGGTGCTGGCACAGGCCTGAGGAATGGGCACATCCATGCCATGTGCCCGGGCCAGTTCAGCCAATTGCCACCACAAACCCGACAGCGACTCATCAAAAGCAGCGCCACCGGAGTTGTGTGCCAGCAAGACGGCCTGACACTGCAACAGGCGAGCCAGAGGTTCGATGTCGGCCCAGCATGCGTCTTCACTGTAAAGGTGGATCACAGCTTCGCAATCGCAGTGCAAGTCCAGCACACGATCGGCATCCGCAGACAAGGTGAGCAGGGTTTTGCGCAGGCTTTGCAGCTCTGTATCTGGCACCCAGGTGGCCAAAAAACCTTGCACGGCGGCACGGATCAGGTCACGGTTGGCACTGGCGTCCTGCCCTAGGCTGGCTTGAACCTTAGGCCAGATCGCCCGAGCCAGGGCTGGGTAGTGGCGGTTGAAATTTTCTGAGCTGCCTAGCTCAAAGCGACCCATGGGCTTGTGATCGACCCGTTGGGCCAGGCCGATGGGGTTGGCCACGGGCACCAGCACCACCTCGCCACTCAATCGGCATGCATCTTCTTCTGCCTGCAGCAAACTGCGCAGATGGTGGGCCACCAGCATGCCAGGCAGCTCCTCTGCGTGCAGGCTGGCCTGGATGTACACCTTGGGCCGAGCACCGATCTGGCCGAAATGCAGACTGGTCAGCACTCGCTGGCTGCCGATGCTGGAGCACAAAAGGGGGTGATCAACGCGACGCATGAGTTAGATAAAGCGGGCGACAGGGTGGTGACACAGATATTTTCTGGCTTAGCGGCGGGGCGCCATGTATGCCAGAAAACGCCGTTCTGCCAGCTTGAACAGACCAACAAGCGCAAAAGTAATGCACAAATACAAGCCAGCGGCAAACATATAGGCCTCAAACGGCAAGTAAAAGTCAGAGTAAACCCGGCTCGCAGCTGCGGTGATGTCCAGCATGGCCGGTACGGCACTGGCAATGCTGGTGCTTTGCAGCAGCATCACCACTTCATTGCTGTAGGCAGGAAGGGAGCGGCGCAAGGCGCTAGGCAGCACGATGTAGCGCAGCATCTGCCAGCGGCTCATGCCTACAGCCTGGGCAGCCTCGATCTCGCCAGCAGGGGTTTCACGTATGGCGCCAGCGATGATTTCGGCCGTGTAGCCTGCAGTATTCAAGGTAAAGGCCAGCCATGCACAAAAGAAAGGCTCTTTGAAGTGAGTCCAGGGCCACACATCGTCCCAGCGCGCTTGTATCCATTCGAGCTGACCCAGCCCGTAGTAAATCAGGTAGACCTGTATCAGTAGCGGCGTGCCGCGTATCACGTAGGTGTAGGCACCTATGGATTTTGTGAGCCAGACCGACCGGCTGGTCAGTCCCAGGGCCATCAATACCGCCAGCACCGCACCGGCAGCCAGGGACGACAGCAGCAAATAGAGCGTAGTCAGCACACCTTCGCCGTACAGGGCGAGGTTGGCCGGCTCGAAAATAACGTCCCAGCTCATCAGTGGGCCACCTGTCGTGTGCCCAGGCTGTAGCGCTGGCTCAAACGTCGCAGCACCCACAATGATGCAGAGGTGTAAACCAGAAACAAGGCTGCCGTGAACAAGAAAAACACAAAAGGTGACCGGGTGGCAGAGCTTGCCTGCTTGGCGATGTAGGTCATTTCCTGCAAGCCGATCAGGCTGACCAGCGCCGTCGTCTTGATCAGCACCAGCCAGTTATTGGTAAAGCCGGGCAGGGCATATCGCACCATCTGGGGCAGCGTGATACGGAAAAAGGTCTGTACCCGCCCCATGCCAAATGCCCAAGCGGCTTCGGTTTGCCCGGTGGGTATGGCCAGAATGGCTCCACGAAAGGTTTCGGTCATGTAGGCGCCGTAGATGAAACCGATGGTCAACACACCCGCTACAAAAGGGTTGATGTCGATGGACTCTTCGCTGCCCATGGCTTCCATCACGGCATTCAGGCCGATGGTGCCGCCATAAAAAACCAGCAACATCACCACCAGATCAGGGATGCCGCGTATGAGGGTGGTGTAGGCCGTTGCCGCCCACACCAGGGGACGCCTGCCAGACAGCTTGGCTGTGGCGCCCAACAGCCCCAGAGCAATGGACACCAACAAGGACACCAACGAGACCGCAATGGTCAGGCCGGCGCCTTGCAGGATGGAGAGGTAGTAACCACTCATTCAAGAACTCGGGGCTGAAGGTGATGAACGTCAGTTACCCCAGACGTCGATCTTGAAGTACTTGTCGTTGAGCTTTTTGTAGGTGCCGTCTGCGCGGATGGCCTTGATCGCGCTGTTGACACTGGCCTTCAGCTCCTTTTGCCCTTTGCGCATGGCCACACCAGCACCGGAGCCAAAGTACTTCGGTATGAACAGGGGCTCACCCACGGTGGTGTAGTCCTTGCCCTCGGGCTTGCTGAGGAAACCACCTCCCACCTCCAGAATGTCGGCCACCGTACCGTCCAGACGACCAGACTTGATATCCAGGTACACCTGGTCTTGAGCCTCGTAGGGAACGATGTTCACGCCAGCGGGCTTGAGTTCGCCCATGGCGTATTTTTCTTGGGTGCTGCCCTTGAGAACGCCAATTTTCTTGCCCTTGATGGACGCGGGGCCGCTGAACTTGACGTCGTTCTTCAGAACGATCTTGCTGGGCGTGTTGTAGTACTTGTCTGAAAAGTCCACGACCTTCAAACGGTCTTCGGTGATCGACATCGAGCTGATGATCACGTCGTATTTCTTTGCTTGCAGGCCGGGAATCATGCTGTCCCACACCTGTTCGACGAAAACGCATTTGCGCTTCATTTTTTCGCACAAGGCGTTGGCGATATCCACATCAAAACCGGTGGGCTTGCCATCGGCAGTCTTGAAGGTGAACGGCTCGTAGGTGGGGTCGATGGCGACTTTGAGGTCGGTTTGCGCAGCTACTGAAAAAGCTGATGAGACCAAGGCGACCCAAAGGGCGCTGTGTTTGAGACCAAATTTCATGCCGATTTCCTATGAAAATGAATGAAAGATCATTCTATGGGCTGCACATGGAGCGCTGAATCCTTGCAGCCATCAATCAGGACACTTGCCGACTATGAAAACCCTTATTGACAGCACAGCGCCGATCATCAACGTAGCCGTGGTGGGCTACGGCATGGCGGGGAAAGTGTTTCATACCCCGCTCATCCACGGTGTGCCGGGTTTGAACCTGCACACCGTGGTGAGTAGCAAGCCCCAGGCAGTGCTGGACGACTGGCCAGAAGTCATGGTGCGTCCCACCATCGCCGAGGCATTGGCAGACCCAGATGTCCATCTGGTCGTCATTGCCACCAGCAACACCAGCCACCACGCACTGGCGAAATCCGCCTTGCTGGCCGGTAAGCATGTGGTGGTGGACAAGCCCTGCACTGTGACTCTGGCAGAAACCGAAGACCTGCTGGCTGTAGCGCAACACACGGGCTGTATGCTGACCGTGTTCCAGAACCGCCGTTGGGATTCGGACTTTCTGACTTTGAAGGGCGTACTGGCGAGTGGGCAGTTGGGTCGCATTGTTCATCTCGAGTCCCATTTCGACCGTTATCGGCCCGAGGTTCCCAATCGCTGGCGCGACCAGAACCTGCCGGGTTCGGGCTTGTGGCACGACCTGGGGGCGCATCTGGTCGATCAGGCCTTGCAACTTTTCGGTGTGCCCGACGATTTGATGGTGGACCTGGCCTGCCAGCGCGATGGTGCGGTGGTGCATGACTACTTTCATGCAGTGCTGCGCTACGACGGCCCACACCCAGGCTTGCGCGTGGTCTTACACGCAGGCGCGTTGGTTGGGCGACCTGCGCCACGTTTTGCCGTGCACGGCACCCATGGCACCTTTCAAAAAATGGGGCTCGATGTGCAAGAGGATGCACTCAAGACTGGGGCCAGACCACAGTTGGATGCCCTGGGGGACTGGGGGCGAGACCCTCGACCGGGCCAAATGACCTTGTATGCGACTGAAGGTGCCAGCGAGGTCATCGCGCCCGAGGTGCCGGGTAACTACCTGCAGCTGTATGCACAGGTGCGGGACTACTTGCGTGGAGCGGGCCCGGTGCCGGTGACCACAGCGCAAATACGCCAGGTCATGGCAATGCTGGAGCGAGGTGAGCAAAGCGCCCGGGAGCGCCGGTTTGTAGCGACATCAGACTTACGCCTAGATCCAGCGCTTTGAGTCCCGGCGACCGGGAAGGACCTTGAGAGCGTGGGGGCAGGGCGGCAAATTTACAATCCGCGATCACCTAAGGCCCCCATGAACGCTCCCGTCGATGTCTCTTTTTTTGCCCGTGCTGCCAAGCCGCTAACCAGTTACCGCAAGTACTGGGCTGCCCGCTTTGGCACCGCCAAGTTCTTGCCCATGAGCCGCAAGGAGATGGACGCCCTGGGCTGGGACAGCTGCGACATCATTCTGGTGACCGGCGATGCCTACGTAGACCACCCCAGTTTTGGCATGGCCGTGATTGGCCGTATGCTGGAAGCCCAAGGTTTTCGGGTCGGCATCATCGCCCAGCCTGACTGGCAGAGCGCCGAGCCTTTCAAGGTGCTGGGTAAACCCAATCTGTTTTGGGGTGTAACCGCCGGCAACATGGACAGCATGATCAACCGCTACACGGCTGATCACAAAATCCGCACGGACGACGCTTACACCCCTGGTGACGTGGGTGGCAAGCGACCAGACCGTGCCGCCATTGTTTACAGCCAGCGTTGCCGCGAGGCCTACAAAGACGTTCCTATCATCCTGGGCGGCATCGAAGGGAGCCTGCGACGCATCGCCCACTACGATTACTGGAGCGACAAGGTACGGCGTTCGATCGTTGTGGATGCCAAGTGTGATCTGCTGCTGTATGGAAATGCCGAACGCGCCCTGGTAGAAGTGGCCCATCGTCTGGCCGCGCGCGAACCTGTGACCGCCATCACCGACGTGCGCGGCACGGCCTTTGTGCGCCGGGCCGATGACGAAACCGGCAAAGGCTGGTTTGAAATCACCTCCACCACGGTGGATGAGCCGGGCCGGGTTGAGGCGCATGTCAACCCGTACATGACGACCAGTGAGCAGGCCCAGGCACAAGGCGCGACGTGCTCCAAGGAGGACGAGGCCCAGGCCCGGGCACAGAAGGACGACGCTGAAGCCAGGGCAAGTGTTGTTGCCAAGCCCAGCGTCCAGCCCATCAACTTTGTGCCTAATCCTGCCATGCAAGGCAAGGGCAAACTCAAGGTGCCGCCGCGTGAACGCAGCGTGATTCGCCTGCCCAGCTTTGAACAAGTCAAGGCGGACCCGGTGCTTTACGCGCACGCCAACCGGGTGCTGCACCTGGAAACCAACCCCGGCAACGCCCGCGCCCTGGTGCAGGCGCACGGCGAAGGCCCCACCGCGCGCGATGTCTGGATCAACCCGCCGCCCATCCCGCTGACCACCGCCGAGATGGACTGGGTCTTCGGCCTGTCCTATGCCCGCAGCCCGCACCCGGCCTACGCCGACGAACACGGCAGCCACGACGGCGCGACCAAGATCCCGGCCTGGGAGATGATCCGCTTCAGCGTCAACATCATGCGTGGCTGCTTCGGCGGCTGCACCTTCTGCAGCATCACCGAGCACGAAGGCCGCATCATCCAGAGCCGCAGCGAAGACTCGGTGATCCGCGAGATCGAGGACATCCGCGACAAGGTGAAGGGCTTCACCGGCACCATCTCCGACCTGGGCGGTCCCACCGCCAACATGTACCGCACGGGTTGCCGCACGCGCGAAATCGAGGCCGCCTGCCGCAAACCCAGTTGCGTCTACCCCGGCATCTGCCAGAACCTGATCACCGACCACGGCCCGCTGATCAAGATCTACCGCCGCGCGCGCGCGCTCAAGGGCGTCAAGAAAATTCTCATCAGCTCCGGCG
>JBEEJZ010000261.1:0-9101 GCA_041168905.1 Pseudomonadota bacterium
GACCGTAGCGCTGTTTCATCATGATGCGCATGACCGCCCGGCTCATACGGAAAACAGCTTTCAGGTTGGTATCCAGTACTGCGTCCCACTCATCGTCTTTCATGCGCATGGCGAGGTTATCGCGCGTGATGCCTGCGTTGTTTACCAAAACGTGCAAACCGCCGTATTCCTTCACGATGCTGTCGACCAGGGCATCTGCAGCAGGGCCGTCATTCACATTCAGATTGCGTCCGGCACACCCAGGAAACGCTGCCAAAGCTGCACTGACACGGGCAGCTCCATCGTCTGTGGTTGCCGTCCCGATGACACGCACACCTTGCACCGCCAGCTCAAGGGCAATCGCGGCACCGATGCCACGTGTAGCCCCGGTCACCAGGGCAACCTGTCCCTGCATCGTCATATCGCTCATGCCAATACCTCCTTCACCTGCGCCAATGTGCCGGGGTCATACATCGCCCAGCCATTCAAACTGGCGTCGATACGCTTGACCATGCCCGCCAGAACCTTGCCAGGACCACATTCAACGATGTCCGTCAGCCCTCTGTCCCGCAAGGCACCCACACACTCGACCCAACGCACAGGGCCAAATGCCTGACGATAAAGTGCATCGCGTATGTCATCGGGCTGCTCACGCACCAAGACGTCAATGTTGTTCAGAACAGGAATCTGAGGCAAACCCAATTCCAACGCTGCCAGTCGTTCTCGCAACTTCTCGGCAGCGGGCTTCATCAAGCTGGAGTGAAACGGTGCAGAGACTGGCAAAGGCAAGGCACGCTTGGCACCGTTGGCCTTCAGCAGTTCGCAAGCCTTCTCGACAGCGGCCTTGCTGCCGGCGATCACGGTCTGGCCGGGGTCATTGAAATTCACGGCTTCCACGACTTCGAAAGCGAAGTCAGCTCCACCCTCACGCATCAACCTGGTGGCATCCGCGCAGCCGGCGATCACTTTGGCAGCCTCAAGCCCCAAAATGGCGGCCATGGCACCTTTGCCCACAGGCACGGCCTCCTGCATGGCTTGGGCCCGCAACCGCACCAGGGGCACAGCTTGAGTGAGGGTCAGAACTCCCGAAGCAACCAGGGCAGAGTACTCACCCAAAGAATGACCCGCCACTGCGCTGGGGGCTACGCCCACTTCACTCATCCAGACCCGATACGCTGCAACTCCCGCCACCAGCATGACGGGTTGGGTATTGGTGGTCAGTGACAACTCTTCCTTGGGGCCTTGTCGAATCAAGCCGCCCAAGTCCTGGCCCAAGGCATCTGAGGCTTCTTGCAGGGTTTGGACGACAGCCGGGTGATCCGTCCACGCATCCAGCATGCCGACAGATTGGGAGCCCTGGCCCGGAAATACAAAAGCGAAAGATTTCATCGTAATAAAACAGTGTTGATCAGGAGGCCAAACAACCAGAGCATCAGCCCACTACAAAGTCAGGAGTACAGCGCCCCACGTGAAGCCACCACCCACTCCCTCCAGCATGATCAGCTGTCCGGGCTTGACACGACCACTTCGGACACCGGCATCCAGCGCCAGCGGTATGGAGGCTGCCGACGTATTGCCGTGTTGGTCCACCGTCAAAATGACCTTGTCCATCGACAACTTGAGCTTGCGGGCTGTACTCTGGATGATGCGTATATTGGCTTGATGGGGAATCAGCCAATCGATATCGGCTTCGGATTTGCCGGCTTTTTCCAGGACAGCCTTGGCTGCTTTCTCCAGGACACCGACCGCCAGCTTGAAAACAGCCTGCCCGTCCATGCGCAAAAGCGGATCACCCAGTACCTGCCCGCCCGACACATGGCCCGGTACACACAACACACCGACCTGGCTGCCGTCGGCGTGCAGATCACTGGCCAGAATGCCGGGCTCATCGTGCGCCTGCAGGACAACGGCACCGGCACCGTCACCAAATAGCACGCAGGTCGTTCGATCGGAGAAGTCGACGATGCGAGAAAAAACCTCGGCTCCCACCACCAGGGCGTTGCGTGCTGCGCCAGACTTGATCATGGCATCGGCCACCGTCAGCGCATACACGAATCCACTGCAGACAGCTTGCAAGTCAAACGCCGGGCACCCATTGGCACCCAGCTTGTTCTGCAAAATACAAGCAGTCGACGGGAAAACCATGTCGGGCGTGGAGGTGGCCACAATGATCAGATCCAGCTGATCGGCCTTGAGACCTGCGGCCTCGAGCGCCCTACGCGACGCTTCCAAGCCCAGATCGCTGGAATACACCCCGGGATCCACGAAATGGCGCGCGGCTATGCCTGTGCGTTCCACAATCCATTCGTTGGATGTCTCGATACCAGAACGGGCCAATTCAGCCACGAGGTCAGCATTGCTCAGGCGACGAGGAGGCAGGTAACTGCCTGTGCCTATGATGCGGGAATAAAGTGTCATCAATGTGGGGATGCCGCAGCTGACGCTTGTGCCGCCGTATCCGATGCTGCCAGCAAGGGGGCAGCATGGGCGATGCGCGTCCGCACGAGATCAAGTAAGTTATTTCGGGCTGCATCATACGCGCGATGCAAGGCGAATTCGAAGGCCAATTCGTCGGCAGATCCGTGACTTTTGAAGACCAGACCACGCAGACCCAACAAGGCACCGCCGTTGTAGCGACGATGATCCACGCGCTTTTTCAAGGCAGACAGCACCGGGTAGCTGACGACGGCTGCGAACTTGGTGAAGATGTTGCGGGAAAACTCCCGCTTTAGAAACTCACTGATCATGGCCGCCAGGCCTTCGCTGGTCTTGAGGGCAACATTGCCCACAAAGCCATCACACACCACAATTTCTGCTGTCCCCTTGAAGATATCGTTGCCCTCAACGTTACCCACGAAATTCAGGTCACCTGCCTTGGCTGCACTTCGAAGCAATTCGCCCGCCTGCTTGATGACCTCATTGCCCTTGATGGCTTCCTCGCCGATGTTGAGCAAGCCCACGGTGGGATTGGCGTTGCCGCTAAGCACGGACACCAATGCCGATCCCATCACCGCAAACTGAAGCAGATGCTCGGCTGTGCAATCCACGTTGGCCCCCATATCCAGAACCGTCGTTGCTTTACCCTGCACATTGGGAATCTGACCCGCGATGGCTGGGCGATCAATGCCTTCCACGGTTTTGAGCACATAGCGGGAAATCGCCATCAGCGCCCCCGTATTGCCGGCAGACACTGCGGCTTGAGCTGAGCCGCTTTTGACCTGTTCGATGGCCACACGCATGGACGAGTCTTTTTTGCGCCGAAGTGCAACTTCCAGCGCGTCATCCATCCCCACCACTTCAGAAGCCGCCAAAACGGTGGCACGCTCGTGCTGGAATGAGGCCAGAGCACTGGGCAAGCCCACCAAAATGAGTCGTGCGTCCGGATGACTGATTAGAAAACTCTGACATGCCGCCAAAGTGACCTTGGGGCCATGGTCACCACCCATGCAATCAACGGCGATCGTCGTCATGAAAGTTCAGCAGCGCTTAGACAACAAGACATGGCACATTCCGGTTGGATACTCACCAAAACAAAAGCCCGAGGCTACCTGTGAAAGATAGCCCCGGGCCTGAAGGTAGCAGAGAAAGACTTAGGCTTCAGCCTTGGTCTTGACTACCTTGCGCCCACGGTAAAAACCGGTGGGGCTGATGTGATGACGCAAATGGGTTTCGCCTGTGGTGGGCTCCACTGCAATGCCAGGCACATTCAAAGCGTTGTGTGAACGGTGCATTCCGCGCTTGGAAGGTGACTTTTTGTTCTGCTGGACGGCCATAATCCGCTCCTTGTGTTCTGTGTGCCACAACAAAGCGCAGCACGATGGGGTTACTGAAATGAAACTCGTCGCTCAGAACGAAGTCCCAGCGCGAAGCCAAAAATTATAGCCTAAGCTGCAAACACGGGGCCAGCCGGGCTATTTGTCTTTGGAGATCTGGAAACCGGCGAGTGCCGCAAAAGGATTGGCTTTGGTCTCGATCACAAGATCGAAATCAGCATCAACCGCCTCCAGTTTGACGGGCACCGGGCAGACGTCGTGCCGCGGCACCAGTGGCGTCTCCATCAAAAGCTCATCCTCGATCAACTCGGCAAGGTCAAATTCGCGGCTGAACACCAAAAGATCTTCCTCCACCTCATCATCCTGCGCCTGCGCCACCTCTTCGTTGGCGACAAACCGAAACCATCGGTCCAAGGCCAGAGGTACCTCCACCGGGCCCAGGCAACGCTGACACACCAGCGGCAAGTGCGTCTGTAATGCCAGGTGCAGCCAAATATCATCCAGGCCTTGGGCGTTTGTTCTCATTTCGGCACTGACTCGCCAATCAACCGCTCCACCCAGAGATTCCGGGCGCAGATCGGCACTCAAGCGCTGAAAACAGGACAACTCGGCCGCCCCCTCCAGGTCAGCCTGTGCCACAGCCAGGGCCTTGATGTCCAATCGTGTTGGTGCAAACTCTTTTTCCATCTCGTCAGTGTAAGAGAATCGACCGCATGAACAGCCTCGCCAACCGCCCTGTCGTTCTGGGCTCCACCTCTGCTTACCGACGCGAACTGTTGTCGCGCCTGCGCCTGCCTTTCTCCGTTTTATCACCCCACGTGGATGAAACACCCTTGCCGAACGAGGCACCTAAAGCTCTGGCGTGTCGTCTTGCCTTGGCAAAGGCCTTGGCCGTAGCCCATCAGCGCCCGGATTGTGCGGTGATCGGATCCGATCAGGTGGCAGATCTCCATGGTGAGCCCCTGGGAAAGCCTGGCAACCATGAGCGGGCATGCCTCCAGTTACGTCGAATGAGTGGCCAAACTGTCATCTTCGAGACAGCCGTCGCAGTGGTTTGCCTGGCAACCGGCTTTCAGGAAGTCGAGCTGGCCAGCGTGCGTGTCAAGTTCCGAGACTTGAGTGACTCAGAAATCGAGCGTTACCTGATGGCAGAAAAACCGTATGACTGCGCCGGAAGCGCCAAGAGCGAGGGACTGGGGATTACCCTGCTGGACGCCATCGACAACGACGATCCCACTGCACTGGTGGGGCTGCCACTGATACGCACCTGCAAAATGCTGCGTGCGGCCGGCGTGGATTTGCTGCCATGACGACCTCAGCAGCCCGCAAAGGCGTTCTGTATCTGGTACCCGCCCCGCTGGACTTTGGCTGCGACTCGCTAACGCCCCTGGACGAGGTGATGCCAGCGGGCACCCTGCGTGTCGCGGCAAGGATTGAGCATTGGATTTGCGAAAACGCCAAGACGACGCGCGGCTACCTCAAGCGCATCAACGAAAGCCATCCATTGGTGTGTGTTTTGCAGGCACTTTCCATCGAAGAGCTGCCGAGAGAAGTTCACAAAAAGGGAGATCACCTGGGGGAGTTTGATGCAAGCCACTTGCTGCGCCCAGCACTTATGGGACATGACCAGGGTTTGGTCAGCGAAGCGGGCATGCCTGCCATCGCAGATCCTGGGTCGTCAGTGGTCCGCGCAGCGCATGAACTGGGCGTTCAGGTGGTGCCTCTCGTTGGCCCCGTGTCCTTGCTGCTGGCGCTAGCCTCCAGCGGGCTCAACGGTCAAAACTTTGCATTTGTCGGTTACTTGCCCACCGACCCCGCTGATCGACTCAAGCGACTGCGTGAACTCGAATCACTGGCCATCAAAACGGGGCAAACTCAAATTTTCATTGAGACACCCTACCGCAACTCAGCCCTGATGCAGGCACTGATTCAGGGCCTGCAGCCCAGCACCCGCTTGTCCGTCAGCACAGGCCTCACCCTGGCGCAGGCCAGCTGTGAATGTCACACCGTCAAGAGCTGGAAACAGGCCCCGATTGCCTCAAAAACCCTGGCAACGCCAGCAGTCTTTGCCATTGGTCGCTGAGCTCCTTACGACAAGACCCAGCCTGCGGCCGTTAGCGGATACCTGACAAGCTCCTCATCGCCCTCACCGAGCTGTCACCCAAGGCTGCTCCAAACCGTTTGGCCAAACGCTCGGCCACGTTTTCATGGCGGGTGTAGTCAATGATGTCCTCGGCCTTGACAATTTCGCGAGCGACAAAATCGAGATTCCCCAGCTGATCGGCCAAGCCCAGCTCGATAGCTTGCTGACCACTCCAGAAGAGGCCGCTGAACGTCTCCGTACTTTCCTTCAGCCGCGTGCCACGACCCGCTCTCACCACGGAAATGAACTGCTGGTGAATTTGATCCAGCATGGTCTGAGCAAATACACGTTGCTTTTCGGTTTGGGGGCTGAAAGGGTCCAGGAATCCCTTGTTTTCGCCTGCAGTCATCAGGCGGCGCTCAACTCCCAGCTTGTCCATCAGGCCGGTAAAACCAAATCCATCCATCAGCACGCCTATGCTGCCCACGATACTTGCCTTGTCGACAAAAATCAGATCGGTTGCCACTGCGATGTAATAGGCGGCGGAGGCACAAGACTCCTCCACCACGGCATAAACCGGCTTGCGGTGCTTGGCTTTCAAGCGACGAATTTCATCATTGATGATGCCAGCCTGAACCGGGCTACCACCCGGGGAGTTGATTAACAACACGACCGCCCTCGCGCCCTCGTCTTCAAAGGCACCGCGCACTGCGGACACGACGGCTTCCGCGCTGGCATCACTGCCGCTGGCGATCTCTCCCTTGATTTCGACTACGGCCGTATGAGGCGATGAAACGTCAGAGCTGGCCGGACCGTTACCCAGGGTCGACCAGGCCAAAAATACAAAAAAGGCCAGCCAGGCCATCCAGAGACCGGATCTCCAACGCCGCGCGGCCCGCTGCTCGGCCAAGGTCGCAAAAGCCAATTTTTCAAGTACAGAGCGCTCCCATCCCGTCTCCTTGGGAAGATGGGGCCTGGCTTCGAATTCGGGGGAGCCTTCCTTTTGCTCGGGCTCGGGCGTTTGCAAATCAGTCATGTCAAAAATCGACGGGTTTTAATTGATGGGCAGTATGCCAGTGCACGAGACCGTCGTATTCATCCAGATCAATCTTCACCAAACCACCACGGCAAGGACCGCCCATGCAGGCACCAGTACTGGGATGGTGCAAGGCGCCATGGGTTGAACAAATCAACCATCGGCCGGTGGCATCAAAAAAACGGTCGGGCTGGAAATCCATTTCCATGGCCACGTGGGTACAACGATTCAGATAGGCATAGACCTGCCCGTCGTGGCGTACAGCAAAAGCCCGGCAGGTTTGCCCTTGGTACACCACGTCAAACGAGACGGCGAGACCGCCATTTTGAAGCGCTGACGACGGGCACAAAAATAATCGCTGATCAGCCATGAATCAACAACCAGTCCAGTAGCTCACGCACTGAATGTGCAATAAATCGGGGCGCATGCGCTTCGAAGGCGGTATGGGGATGGGCTCCATAACTGACCCCAACGCTCGCGCATTTGGCGTTTTGTGCCATTTGGAGGTCATGGGTCGTGTCTCCCACCATCAAGGTGCGCTCAGCGGAGACGCCAAATTGGGCCATCAGCTCATGCAGCATGCGTGGGTGCGGTTTGCCGGCTGTTTCGTCAGCCGTACGGGAACCATCAAAAACCTCACGCAGCGCCACGGTCTGCAGCGCATGATCCAGGCCCACACGACTTTTTCCCGTCGCCACTGCCAAATGATGCTGGCGTGCCTTGAGTTGGCTAAGCATGTCGAGCACACCATCAAAAAGCGTGATGTCATGCTGATGCGCGGTGTAATGGTGGCGATAACGCTCACCTAGACGGGGATACAAATGCTCCGGCACGTCCGGCGCTGCATGCGCCAACGCTTGCGTCAAGCCCATGCCTATGACGTAAGACGCCTGCTCACGTCCAGGAACAGTGCCACCGACGTCGCGCACGGCCTCCTGTATGGCGTGTGTGATCACGGCCGTTGAATCAAACAGCGTCCCATCCCAGTCGAATGCAATCAGATCAAATCGGCGCGGGTTCAGCAGATTTCGCAAGGAAAGTCTCCAGTTCTGGGGGCAGCTCGGTATTCAGGTTGATGCGCTCCCCGCTGACAGGGTGATTGAACTGCAAACGCCAGGCGTGCAGAAACATCCGCTTGAGCCCCTGGCGCTGCAAGGCCCGGTTGAGTTCAAAGTTGCCGTATTTGTCATCACCCACAATGCGGTGCCCTATGGAGGCGAGGTGAACACGAATCTGATGCGTGCGCCCGGTCTTGATGGTGACTTCCAACAAGGAAAACTGCGGCAGTCGTCGGCTTACCTTCACCAGGGTGACTGAGCGCATGCCCTGGGGATCATCCTTGCCAACGACCTTGACGCGTCTTTCGCCGACGCCCGGCGAGCCCTCCTGACCCGTTTGTACGTATTTATATAGCGGCGAGTCTATGACCTTGATGTTCTCCGGCCAGGCCCCTTCCACCAGGGCAAGGTAGGTTTTGCCAGTTTCGCGCTCCCGAAACTGATCCTGCAGATGCGTCAGGGCAGAACGTTTTTTCGCGATGAGCAAAATGCCTGAGGTTTCCCGGTCCAGTCTGTGCACCAGCTCCAAAAAGCGTGCCGTCGGACGCGCCCGTCGCAACTGCTCGATCACGCCAAAACTGACACCACTGCCGCCATGTACCGCCACACCAGCGGGCTTGTCTACCGCAAGCACGTTTTCGTCTTCAAACAAGATAGGGAAATCCCGTGGCGGCACTGCCCGCTCAGCGGCTTGTGTCAATGGTTCGGGCAACCGCAAAGGTGGCAAACGCACCATGTCACCCACCTGCACGCGGCTGTCAGCACTGGCCCGCCCCTTGTTGATGCGAACCTCACCGCTTCGAATGATGCGATACACATGGGTCTTGGGCACGCCCTTGAGCTCTCGCAGCAGAAAGTTGTCCAGTCGCTGACCTGCCGAATTTTCATCCACACAAACACTCCTGGCAGCGGGCGGATGGATGGCTATGAGCTCACGAGTTGCAGGCGCTGACGTCGGCCGATTGGCCCCTATAATGACTTTCACTAGCGATGCGCCGTAAGTGGTTGATTTAACTGAAGGTTAACCCTGATGTGAGGTGGAGTTTAGTTCACTGAGCCAGGACACTTGCGCTGTGCGCCACGCTGGAAGGTCGATGCCACCGGGTTGGCCGTCTGTAGACCACAAGCCAGATGCTTGCGGTGGCAGGCCCTAAGCCCGTCATGACTGACAC
>JBEEJZ010000262.1:0-14632 GCA_041168905.1 Pseudomonadota bacterium
TTGCTGATGAAGGCGGTTTCGACCAGCACGCTGGGGATGTCTGGTGCCTTCAGGACCGCAAACCCGGCTTGTTCGACCTGCGGCTTGTGCAAACGGCCCACCTGGCGTATCTCGCCCAGCATCGCACCGCCAAGTTGCAGGCTGTCGTTGATCTGCGCCGTGGTGCTCATATCAAAAAGGGCACGCTTGACCTGGGCGTCCTGCACGTTGATGTTGAGGCCTCCAACCAGATCGGCCCGGTTTTCCTTGGCTGCCATCCAGCGGGCGGCACTGCTGGAGGCCGCTCCCTGGCTGAGGGCGAACACACTGGCGCCGCCGGCAGTAGGGGTAAAGAACGCATCGGCGTGGATGCTGACAAACAGATCGGCCTGCACCCTCTGGGCTTTTTGCACCCGTACATGCAAGGGCACAAAGTAGTCGGCATCACGCGTCATGAAAGCGCGCATCGCCAGGTTGCCGCCACGGCTGTGCAAGGTGGTGGCGTTGATGCGATCGCGCAGCCGGTGCGCGATTTGCAAGACTACATCCTTCTCGCGGGTGCCAGAGGGGCCCACGGCACCCGGGTCTTCTCCACCATGACCGGGGTCCAGCGCGATGACGACCAGGCGGTCGGTCAGTCCCGGGGGTGATCCGCCTGGGGGCGGGCTTACCGAGGCAGTGTGCGGTGCCTTGGGCCGATCGGCGCCTGTGTGTCGGCTGATGAGCTCGCCCAGTGGGTCAGGGCGAGTGTCCGCCACCGCCGGCGGGCTGCTGTTTCTGTCCGCCAGCCGTTCGGCAATCAGCAGCTCCAGCGGGTCCATGGGACGAGCGGGAAAAAGATCAAACACCAGTCGATGCTGGTAAGCCGCGACAGGTGGCAGGGTGAACACCTGGGGCAGCACGTCCTGCTTGAGATCCAGCACCAGGCGCACCACGCCGGGCGCGTTTTGCCCTGCACGGATGCCGCTGATGTAGGGGTCGTCCGGCCGCACCTTGGCAATCAGTTCTTGCAAACCGGGCAAAAGATCGAGGCCTTCGGTGTCGACCACCAGCCGGGGCGGACTGCTCACCACAAATTGTTTGGCCTTGAGCGCCGTGTCCGACTCGATGGTGACCCGGGTGTAATCCGGCGCTGGCCACAGACGCACCGCTAGGATGGACGCGCCCCGCGCCAGCTGGGCCCGGCCCAGCAGCAGCGCCAACGATCCGCCTTGCAGCAGGTCGCGACGTTTCATGCTTCAGCACTCACGGTTGAAGTGGCGGTATCGAGTGGCGGCAAGTCGGCCAGCAGCTTTGCGCCGGTGGGTGTTTGTGCGCACAGCTCCAGGCTGCGGGCGTCCTCATCAATGACCGAAAGGCGCAACACCAGATCGGCCACAGGCAGTACGCCCGCGGCCTGCTGCGGCCACTCCGCGAGCTTCAGGCCAGCATTGGCAAAAATATCCCGAAAGCCGGCATCTTCCCATTCGCGAGGGTCGTTGAAACGGTAAAAGTCAAAGTGCCACACTTTGAGAACGGGCTGCCGATCCGTCAATTCATAAGGCTCCACTACCGCATATGTAGGGCTTTTGATGCGCCCTTGCACGCCCAGGGCGCGTAGCAAATGACGCACTAGCGTGGTTTTGCCCGCGCCCAAATTGCCGTGAAGTTCGATGTACGCGTTTTGGATGTCGGCCTGTGCGGCCAGATGCTCGGCAAGCGCTTGCGTGGCCGCCTCTGTGGGTAGCAAAACGGTTTTTACAATGGGTCGGTGACGATCGACAAGGTTCAAATCAGCGGCAAGCATCTGGTATCTCGGGTTCAGGCCTGGGCCCATGAGCTGGGATTTTCCCAAATTGGCGTGGCCGGTGTCGATTTGTCCACAGCCGAGCCGGGTTTATTGGCATGGTTGGAGGCGGGCTTTCATGGGGACATGGCTTACATGGCCCAGCACGGCCTGAAAAGAGCGCGTCCCGCCGAGCTGGTGCCGGGCACCGTGAGCGTGATCACCGCCCGAATGGACTACCTTCCACAGGCGACTTCTGCCGATTGGCAACACCACGAGTTGCAGCGCCTGGGCCAGCCAGGCGAGGCCGTGGTGTCGCTGTATGCCCGGGGTCGGGACTATCACAAGGTGCTGCGCAAGCGTCTGCAGCAACTGTGCGAGCGCTTGGTTCAGGAAGTCGGCCCGCTGGGCTACCGGGCCTTCACGGACTCGGCTCCCGTGCTGGAGGCCGAATTGGCGCAGCGCAGTGGCCTGGGCTGGCGAGGCAAGCACACCTTGGTGCTGAGCCGGGAGGGGGGCTCCATGTTCTTTCTGGGCGAGATTTATCTCGACCTGGCTCTGCCTGTCAGCGATGCCGTGACTGCCCATTGCGGCGCCTGCAGCGCCTGCATGACCATCTGTCCCACCCAGGCCATCGTGGCACCGCACCGGCTGGATGCGCGGCGTTGTATCTCTTATCTGACCATTGAGCATGCGGGGGCTATTCCTGAGGAGTTGCGCCCTTTGATGGGCAACCGCATCTACGGCTGTGACGACTGCCAGCTGGTGTGTCCGTGGAACAAATACGCCCGCCGCAATGCCTTGCCTGATTTTGACGAACGTGCCGGCCTGGGCAGCAGCTCCTTGTTGTCCTTGTTTGCCTGGAGCGCGGATGATTTCTTGCGGCACACCGAAGGCAGCGCCATACGCCGTATCGGTTTTGAACGTTGGCAGCGTAACTTGGCGGTGGCTCTGGGAAATGCCTTGCGCACTTGTCATGACCCTGCCATAGTGCAAGCGTTGGAGATGAGAGAACCTGTGGTCAGTGCCTTGGTGGCTGAACATGTGCGATGGGCCCTGGCACAGGGTGGTCGCACAGTCCAGCCCCTTGCGCAGCAGCCAGGTGCCCAGAAGTAACCTACATAGCACTCACACATACCGCACACCGCCATGTCCATGCGATTCACTTACGTCAGCCCTCAGTTGCCAGAAAACAAGATGCGCATGTATCCCACCAAGGTGATCAACATCATCGGCGGGCCGGGCTGCGACAAGTCCATGTTCACGGCTGGCATCATTTTGTACCTGAGCATCCGGCAAAAGTCGGTGGAGCAGATTCCTGATTTCGCCAAGTCACTGGTCTGGCAAAAAAACTTTGAAGTTCTCAAGAACCAGTATTTCATCGCTCAGCAGCACATGCGCATGATCGAGCTGATGGATGGTCAGGTGCAATTTCTGGTGAGCGAGTGTTCCTTGCCCCAGGTTCTTTATTACAACGAAACTTACCCCGACAACATTTGCGATGTCGCCAAAACCCGGCAGCAAATTCTGGAGTGGCATCGCCAGACCAACAGCATCAACATCATGGTGGAGCGAGGGGATCGCAAGTACAACCATACGGGGCGCTTCCAGGACGAGGATCAGGCACGTGAAGTGGACAAAGGATTGCGCCACGTGCTGCGCCGCGAAGGCATCGCCTTCACCACCCTGAAGCCTGAGCTGGAAGCCATCAACGCGTTTGCGGCTTCCCTGCTTTAGTTGCCGGTCTGCCCTTAGCGCAGCACACCCAGTGCGAAGGGCAGGCTGAGCATGCCCAGCAGGGTCGACAAGGTGACGAGTCCGCCCACGTAGGCACCGTCGTAACCCATGCGGGTGGCCAGCACATAGCAGCTCGATGCCGTTGGCAATGCAGAAAAAGCCAGCAGCATCGTTGTCTCTACCGCGGACAGCTTGAACAGGCCCGCCACGCCCCAGGCAGCCATGGGCAGCAGCAGGTGGCGGATGCTCAACACGCTGACAGCCAGGGTTTTCGCGCGGGCCAGGGCACCAAACTCCATGCCGGCCCCCGCAGCCATCAAGCCCAGCGCCAGCGAGGCCGCCCCGACCCGGGACACTGTGGGCTCCAGCCACACGGGCATTGCAAATCCCATGACGTTGGCGATCAGGCCGGAGGCCGTGGCGATGATCAAGGGGTTGCGCACCAGTTCGCCCAGCAATCCCCGCTGCGCATGTCGGGCCATGGGCCAGACCGCCGCGATATTGAACAAGGGGACGCACACACCGATGAGCACGGCAATCAGCTGCAGGCCAGGCGGCCCTGCCAATCGATCCGCCAGGGCCAGACCGATGAAGGAGTTGAAGCGAAAAGCAACTTGTGCGCTGGCAGCATGATCACGTCCCGAGATGTGGCGACCGAGTGAGGGCAGATGGGGCAGGGCATAGGCCAGACCTATGCCGATGAGCCCCAGGGTCCAGCCAGAGGCAATTAGGTTGGACGCTGCGAGCAGGTCCATTGGCGTGCGGGAAATCGACTGAAACAGCAGGACCGGGAACAGAAAGTAGTACACCAGGGTTTCCACCTGTGCCCAAACCGTCCTGTTCAAGCGGGTATAGCGGCAAACCAGGTAGCCGCTCAAACTCAGCGAGAAGTCCGGGAAGAGGAGTTGTGCGTAGTTCACGCCGTGAGAATAACAGTGCCTGGCATCGGTCTAGGGTTTGCCCTAGGTCAATTTGAAGCCCGTTTGGTCGTGCGGGCCTGCTTATTGCTGTATCTTCACCTTTCCACTTTGCGAGGTACACATATGGATCGTCGTCTTCATCTGGCTTGTGTCTTGGCTGCTGCGCTGGGCACGATGGGCACCGCCTGGGCCCAGGCTTACCCCAACAAAGTTATCAAGTTGCAAGTGCCTTTTGCGCCCGGCGGCACGACCGATATCGTCGCCAGGGTGATCGCCGAGCCCCTGGGCAAAGCCTTGGGCCACAACGTGGTGGTCGAAAACAAGGCGGGTGGTGGTGGCATCGTGGGGGCCAATGAAATCGCCAAGGCGGTACCCGATGGTTACCAGTTGGGCGTGGCGACGGTTTCCACGACGGCCGCAAATCCGGCGATCAACCCCAAGATGCCCTATGACGCCGCGACCGATTTCACGGCCATCATCAACATTGCCGCGACGCCCAATGTGATTGCGGTTCACCCCAGCTTCCCCGCGAAAAATTACAAGGACTTCGTGGCGGTGTTGAAAAAGTCGCCGGGCAAGTATTCATATTCTTCTTCTGGCACAGGCGGCATCGGCCACCTGCAAACCGAGCTTTGGAAGAGCCTGCAAGGTGTGTTTATCACCCACATTCCTTACGGGGGTGCGGGACCGGCGCTGCGCGATACCGTGGGCGGGCAGGTCGAGATCATTTTTGACAACGTGCCATCCGCCCTGCCGCACATCAAGGCCGGCCGCCTCGTGCCCATGGCCGTGGCAGCGCCTCAGCGCTTGGCCGCAATGCCAGACGTGCCCACCTTCAAGGAGTTGGGCCTGGAACCCGTGAACCGCATGGCCTACTACGGCATCCTGGGGCCCAAGGGCCTGCCCCGCGAAGTTGTGGACAAGATCAACTCGGCCACACGCAAGGCCCTGGAAGACCCGGCCGTGCGCAAGCGCATAGAAGACACCGGATCGGTAGTGCTAGGCAACACGCCTGAACAGTTTGCCCAGCAAATGAAAGACGAACTGGCGGTGTACAAGAAAGTGGTTGAAACGGCCAAACTGACGCTGGATTGATGGCGCTGGCCCAGCCGGCGGGTGCCGCACCCACTGTGTCGGCCCCTCTGCATCCCAGCATCGACACCTTTGTCGATGCGCTCTGGCTGGAGGACGGTCTGGCGCGGCTCACGTTGGAGGCCTACCGACGTGACCTTCGACTGTTCAATGACTGGCTGACGGCCCAGGGAAAGGTGTTGACACAAGTCGTCGAGCCCGACTTGACGGCCTATTTTGCAGCGCGCCACGAGAGCAGCCGGGCGACATCGGCTAATCGTCGCTTGACCGTGTTCAAACGCTATTTCCGCTGGGCCCTGCGGGAAAAGTTGATGAGTGCCGACCCGACCCTGCGGCTGCAGGCCGCCAAACAACCCGTACGTTTGCCCAAGTCCTTGACAGAGCAACAGGTGGAAGCGCTGCTGGCCGCGCCGGACACGACCGAGCCCTTGGGGGTGCGTGATCGCACTATGCTGGAGTTGATGTACGCCAGTGGGCTGCGGGTGAGTGAGCTGGTGAGCCTGAAGGTGACCAACATCAGCCTGCATGACCATGTGCTTCGGGTTATGGGTAAGGGCAGCAAAGAGAGATTGGTGCCCTTTGGCGAGCTCGCGGGCCAGTGGCTGCGTCGATATCTTGCGCAGGCTCGACCCGTTTTACTGGGTGGCCTGCCCTCTGACGATCTGTTTGTGACGGTACGAGGCTCTCGTGCGGGCAGTGCCATGACCCGAGTCATGTTCTGGGTGATCGTGAAGCAACATGCCCGGTCTGCCGGCATCACCGTGCCTCTGTCTCCGCACACCTTGCGCCATGCTTTTGCCACCCACCTGATCAACCATGGCGCGGACTTGCGAGCGGTGCAGTTGTTGCTCGGTCATGCCGATATTTCAACCACCACCATCTACACCCATGTGGCGAGGGAGCGCCTGCGCCACATTCATGGGCAACATCACCCTCGTGGTTGATGAGGGTGTTCTGATCAGTCGAGCAGCGATTCGGCCCATGCCAGGGCCTGAAGGTGAGCCCAGTTGACCTGATGGTTGCTGAGCTGCAGCGTGGTGGCTGCTTGAGCGAAAGCCGCGTCATCGGCCTCTTCGCAGGCCAGGGTGAGCTGCAAAAAGGGGGCCAGCAACCCACTGTTGTGCAGCAGAGCATCTGTCACCTGGGGAGGCAAGGCAATGGCGTCCAGAGCCTTGTCCAGCGGGACACCCAGCAAGATGTCGAGCATCGAGAAAATACCCACGAGGAATGCGTTTTCCCCTTCGTCGGCTGGCAATAGTTCTGCTGCCAGCAGTTCCATCAAGCGTCCACGCACGATGGCAGTGTGGCCCACTGCGGGGGCCAGATCAGACGACTTGGACGTGGTCAGCAGAAGGGCAGCCCATCGGAACAGCTTTTTCAGCCCCAGAATCATCACCGCGTGACGAAACGAGGTGACTTCCTTGGTCAAGCCGAAGCCGGCTGAATTGATGAAACGAAGCAGGTTGAAGGACAGCACCGCATCGCGCTTGAGCAACTCTTCGATCTCGGTGGTGCTGGCCTGGTTGCGCACCAGGTTGATGAGCTGAACAATGGTGGCCTGAGAAGGGCGGATGGATTGCCCCGTAAATAGTTCGGGCTTGGCAAACCAGTAGCCCTGGAACAGGGTCACACCCAGGCCGCGGGTCAGCTCGAATTGCTCGGCCGTTTCCACTTTTTCGGCGATGACCTTGATGTGCTGATGTTTGAGCGCCTGCCGGACGGTGGGGGCGACCTCGTTAACGGCTAATTGGGTCAGGTCAACTTTGACGAACGAGGCGAGTGCCAGCCAGGACGTAAATTTCTCAGTCAGCACGAACTGATCGAAGGCGAGCCTGAATCCCCGCTTGGTAATTTCAAGCAAACGTTGCCGACCCATTTCGATGTCTTGAGGAGTGGCGTTGGCCGGCGGCGGCAGTTCCAGCACCACCTGGTCAGGCAGGATCAAGTCAAGGTGACCGCCCGCCAGGCTGTCGTGGGTGCAATTCACAAACATGAGTTTGCGCTCGACCAGTACCGCGTTATCCGCTTGTGACAACACATTGAACAGCAATTCGGCATCACTCGCGGCTGTGTGGGTCTGGTCCTTCCGAGAGCGATCAAACAACTCGTAGCCAAAAATGGTCCTGTTGACGTCCAGTATGGGTTGCCTGGCAATGGCGTTCGGACCGTGGGTGGTCACGGCTTCTGTGTTGTCGATGGGAGTGGTTTGCATGGCGGGGGGATGTCCTGGTGCTTTATTTTAGAGAGCCCTGCGGGGATCTTTGGAGGCGCTGCCCGGCCTGTTGGGTGCGTACCCGCAGCTGGTGTCCAAGCCTTGCAGGTAGGCCAACTCCACGGTACTGAAACCAGCTCTGCGTCTGGCTGCTAGGTTAAAGGGTGGCTTCAGTCTGGGTGCCCTGTATAACTCGGTCACCAAGGCATAGTGAGCGATGGGGTCCAGGTGGTCACGCTCGCACAACCACGAATACCAGTGATTGCCGATGGCCACGTGCCCGACTTCATCGCGCAGGATGATGTCCAGGATGGCGACTGCTTGCAGGGCGTCTGGCGTCCCTACCTGACGCAACTTGGCTTGTATCAGGGGAGTGGCGTCCAGTCCGCGGGCTTCCATGGTGCGGGGGACCAGCGCCATGCGTGCAACGATGTCTTCTCGGGTGTCCTGGCACATTGCCCAGAGGTTGTCGTGTGCGTCGAAGTCGCCGTAGTCCCAACGTGCCAAGCCATCCTGATGGTCCAGGCTGCGTAGGTGCGTGCGCAGCAAGTTGAAGTGTTGCGCTTCCTCACGGGCGACTCGTGCCCAGTCGACATAAAAATCCTGGGGCATGCCGTCAAAGCGCCACACGGCATCAAGTGCGAGATTGATGGCGTTGAACTCGATGTGCGCAATTGCGTGTATCAGCGCAGCGCGACCCTCCAGCGTGATGGGTGAGCGGCGCGGTACCTTGGCCGGATGGATCAGGGCCGGTCTGGCGGGTCGTCCAGGAAGCACAGAGCTGCGTTGCGCTACGTCAATGTGGGCAACGTACGCAGGATCTGCCATTGCAGGCAAGTTCATGGCCCGGTCAACTTTGGCATCCACGTTGGCGCAGGCCAGTGCTTGTAATGCCTGATCGCGTAGTTCCAGGCCTGTGGCTTTGAAATTCATGTCTTCCATTGTCGGGCAATGTCAGACATCACCGGCTTTTACAATCTGCAGCCCCAACAGTCAGGATATGAACATGGCGCACTACTCCCTCGACGGCAACTGTCCAAAGATCGACCCATCTGCCTGGGTCGCTGACAACGCGCGGGTCGTTGGGAACGTGACCCTGGGGGCTCAGTCCAGTGTCTGGTTTGGCGCCGTGATTCGGGGTGACAGTGCAGCCATCGAGGTGGGCGAGGGCAGCAATATTCAGGACGGCAGCGTTCTGCATGTGGATGCAGGCAAACCACTCGTCATTGGCAAGCATGTCACTGTGGGCCACATGGTGATGCTGCACGGTTGCACCGTGGGTGACGACTCCCTGATCGGTATCGGCGCGGTGGTGCTCAATGGCGCCAGGATCGGCAAAAACTGTCTGGTGGGTGCCGGCTCCCTGGTAACGGAGGGCAAGGAGTTTCCGGATGGGTCGATGATCATGGGGACGCCGGCCAAGGTGGTACGCCAACTGACCCCCGAGCAGATCGAGGGCCTGCACGCCAGTGCGCTTCATTACATCGACAACGCCCAGCGCTACAAATCTGGCCTGACCAAGCTCGGCTGAGTTGGTCTCCTTTTGGATTGAATGATTGAAAGACTGCATGTCTGAATTGCACAAGTTTCTGTTTGAAGGTTTGCCCGTACGTGGCATGGTGGTGCGTTTGACAGACGCCTGGACCGAGATACTTCATCGCCGCGCACACAGCAAGGCCGGGGCCTATCCGGCGGCTGTGCGCAATATGTTGGGGGAGATGAGCGCCGCTGCGGTGTTGATGCAGTCCAACATCAAGTTTGACGGCGCGCTGGTGCTGCAGATATTTGGGGACGGGCCGGTCAAGGTGGCCGTGACCGAGGTGCAGTCTGACCTGAGTCTGCGAGCCACCGCCAATGTGGCCGGCCCTGTGGCCGAAGATGCCAGCCTCAGTCAGATGGTCAATGAGCACAACGCCGGGCGCTGTGCCATCACCCTGGACCCCAAAGCCCGCCTGCCTGGCCAGCAAGCCTACCAGGGCGTGGTCCCGCTGTGGGACGACCAGCGTCGCAAGATCGACAGCATGGCCGAAGTCCTTGAACATTACATGCTGCAAAGCGAACAGCTCGATACGCGTCTGGTGCTGGCTGCCAATGAGCATGTGGCGGCCGGTTTGCTGATTCAGCGCCTGCCCGTGACGGGGGAAGGCAACCTGGCAGGGTCAGCCCAGGCCAACGAGGACGAGATTGGTCTGAACGAGCATTTCAACCGCATCGCCATTCTGGCCAGCAGCCTGAAGGCTGAAGAGTTGCTGACGCTGGATGTCGACACGATCTTGAGGCGCTTATTCTGGGAAGAACAAGTCCTGCGATTTGAGCCTTTTGTCGGCGAGCAGGGGCCACGTTTTGCTTGCAGCTGCAGCCGCGAACGGGTGAGCAACATGATCCGCGGCCTTGGGGTTGCCGAGGCAGAGAGCATCCTGGCCGAGCAGGGCCAGATTGAAGTCGACTGCGATTACTGCGGCATGAACTACAGATTCGATCCGGTGGATGCCGCTCAGATATTTACTGACGCAGGGCGCCAGCTGCCCGGCAGCCCAAGCACGCATTGAACGTCAGGTAGCCAAGCCTAAGGTTGGGGCTGAATCAGGCCGGTGAACAGACGATGTTCGCATCCGGGGTCGCTGCACTTGTCGCAGGTCCAGGGCGCTTGGTCTAGGCTGGGGGGTAGAGTGCCCAAACGACGCTGCAGCAGGCGAAGTGCGCTGTGGGTTCGCTGTGGCCCGACTCCGTAAACAACGTGGAACGGCAGGCTGTGCTGGACCAAGACCTGACGCAATCGCTGGTCGATGGGCTCTTGTGAGTCCGCACCATCGCGTTGCAAACCATCGGCGACCCAAGGCAGATCCATGCCCGTGACAAGGGTGAGGTCGAATGTTTTTTGCTGGGTCAGTCCGTACTCAAGCAAGGAGCCATCCCCGAAAAGTACCTCGCTGTAGATCGCTGTCATCAGGGCGGTGGTGTCGCTCAGCAGCACCGAGGTGGCACTGTGTGGCAGCTTGTTGCCTGAGGCAGCCAGCACCTGACGCGTTTGCTCAAGGGCGATAGATACCTGCTCATGCGCAAGCGGCGTGCGTCCTTCATTGGCACACCAGGCCCGCAAGTACTCATCGACGGTACGCACTTCGTGGCCCAGTTGGCTCAGTTCCCGAGCCACGCTCTGGATCAGGCTGGATTTGCCGGTGCTCTCGGCACCCAGCACGGCGACGCGTAACAGGCTCACTGGCAATAGCCGCGCGTGCTGGCGGCGGCCTTAGTGAGTGATCTGGACAAAGATTTCGTTGGGTTTGACCATGCCCAGCTCGGAACGGGCTTTTTCTTCGACCATGGTCAAACCTTCCTTGAGGTCGCGTACCTCTGCCGCCAGTCGATCGTTGGCTCTTTGGGCTTGTAGGTTGAGCTGCGTCTGCTCATCAAGCCGTGACTTCAGCTCCGCTACCTTGGGCACGCTACCACGGCCAAACCAGAGCTGCACATGCAACAGCACGAGCAACCCCAGAAGTGCAGCAGAGACCCATCCACGTGACATGTTCGGGCAGGGTACAGGCTAAACCAGGCTTAGCGCAGGTTGTAGAAAGCAGCGCGGCCGGGGTAGCTTGCGACATCGCCCAGATCTTCTTCGATGCGCAGCAGCTGGTTGTACTTGGCCATGCGGTCCGAGCGGCTCAGCGATCCGGTCTTGATTTGGGCGGCATTGGTACCCACTGCGATGTCGGCAATCGTGGAATCTTCGGTTTCGCCGGAGCGGTGGCTGATCACGGCGGTGTAGCCAGCGCGCTTGGCCATTTCGATCGCTTCGAAGGTCTCGGTCAGCGTGCCGATCTGGTTGATCTTGATCAGGATCGAGTTGGCAATGCCTTTGTCGATGCCCTCTTTCAGGATCTTGGTGTTGGTCACGAACAGGTCGTCACCCACGATCTGCACCGACTTGCCCAGGCGGTCGGTCAGAATTTTCCAGCCATCCCAGTCACCTTCGGCCATACCGTCTTCGATGCTGATGATGGGGTACTTGTCGACCCAGGTGGCCAGCATGTCGGTCCACTCTTGCGCGGTCAGGCTCAGGCCTTCGCCTTCGAGTTCGTATTTGCCGTCTTTGTAGAACTCGCTGGCAGCGCACTCCAGACCCAGGGCAATTTGCTCACCGGCGACAAAACCAGCCTTGTCGATGGCTTCTAGAATCATCTGGATGGCCGCTTCGTGGTTGGCCACGTTGGGGGCAAAGCCACCTTCGTCGCCCACGGCGGTGCTGATGCCCTTATCGTGCAGGATTTTCTTGAGAGCGTGGAACACCTCTGCGCCATAGCGCAGGGCCTCGCGGAACGAAGGGGCGCCCACGGGGATGATCATCAACTCTTGCAGATCGAGGTTGTTGTTGGCGTGCTCGCCGCCGTTCATGACGTTCATCATGGGCACGGGCATTTGCACCGCAGCCATGCCACCGAAATAGCGGTACAGGGGCAGGCCGGCTTCTTCGGCAGCGGCGCGGGCCACGGCCATCGACACGGCCAACATCGCGTTGGCACCCAGGCGGCTCTTGTTTTCGGTGCCGTCGAGGTCAATCAGGGTCTTGTCCAGGAAGGACTGCTCGGAAGCGTCCAGGCCCAGCACAGCTTCGGAAATTTCGGTGTTGATGTGCTCAACGGCCTTCAGAACACCCTTGCCGAGGTAGCGCTTCTTGTCGCCATCGCGCAGTTCAATGGCTTCGCGCGAGCCGGTGGAGGCTCCGCTGGGAACGGCCGCACGGCCCATGGTTCCGGATTCCAGCAAAACATCGCACTCCACCGTGGGGTTGCCACGGGAGTCGAGGATTTCGCGTCCGACGATATCAACAATTGCACTCATGGATTTTCTTTCTAGAACAAAACAAAAAACAAAACGGGGGCTACTCTGATCTTGCAACCATTTACTGGAAATTGGTTTCCAGGAAGGGTGTTTTTTTGGTTACGGAATCCAGCGCCACCAGGGTTTCCAGCAGCGCCTTCATGTGACGCAGGGGCACGGCGTTGGGGCCGTCGCACATGGCATTGGCCGGATCGGGATGGGTTTCCATAAACACACCGGCAATTCCGGTTGCTACCGCCGCTCGGGCCAGCACCGGCACCATCTCGCGTACGCCACCGCTGCTGGTGCCTTGTCCGCCCGGCAATTGCACAGAATGGGTGGCGTCGAACACGACCGGTGCACCGGTGTCCCGCATGATGGCCAGTGACCGCATATCGCTCACCAGGTTGTTGTAGCCAAAGCTCACACCGCGCTCGCAGGCCATGAAGTTGTCTTCGTTCAGGCCGGCAGCGCGGGCCGCAGCGCGGGCCTTGATGATGACATTTTTCATGTCGCCGGGCGCCATGAACTGGCCCTTCTTGATATTGACCGGCTTGCCCGACAAAGCCACAGCGTGGATGAAGTCGGTCTGGCGGCACAGCAGGGCCGGGGTTTGTAGCACGTCGACCACGGAAGCGACTTGCGCTACCTGGTCTTCGGAGTGGATGTCGGTCAAGACCGGAACGCCAATCTCGCGTTTCACCTTGGCCAGAATCTCCAGGCCCTTTTCCATACCCAGACCGCGGAAAGCGGTTTCGCTGGTTCGATTGGCCTTGTCGAAGCTGCTCTTGAAGATGAAAGGAATGCCCAGCGCGTCGGTAATCTCTTTGAGCGTTCCGGCGGTGTCCATCTGCAACTGCTCAGACTCGACCACGCACGGGCCGGCGATCAGAAACAAACGGTGCTGCAATCCAACATCAAAGCCGCAAAGTTTCATGTCTGGGCTCCAGTTAATGTGCGCATCAGGCTACGACCTTGAGACTGCTGCCGTGCGTCTGGTGGTCCAGCGCCGCCTTTACAAAGGCATTGAACAAAGGGTGACCATCCCAGGGTGTGGACTTGAACTCGGGGTGGAACTGCACGCCCACAAACCAGGGGTGAACGTTTTGCGGAAGTTCCACCATTTCGGTGAGTTGTTCGCGCTGGGTCAGTGCAGAAATCACCAGACCGGAGGCACGCAGTTTGTCCAGGTAATTGACATTGGCCTCATAGCGGTGGCGGTGGCGCTCGGTCACCACGCTGCCGTAGATGCTGTGGGCGATGGTGTCTGCCGCCACATCAGAACTCTGCGCGCCGAGGCGCATGGTGCCGCCCAGGTCGGAGTTATGGTCGCGTGTCTTGATGGTGCCGTCCGCGTCCTTCCACTCGGTAATCAGGGCGATAACCGGATTTGGGCTTTGCGGATCAAACTCGGTGCTGTTGGCATTCTTGAGGCCGGCCACATGGCGGGCGAACTCAATGGTGGCCACCTGCATACCGAGGCAAATGCCCAGGTACGGCACCTTATTTTCGCGGGCAAAACGGGCCGCACAAATCTTGCCTTCAATGCCGCGTTTGCCAAAGCCGCCGGGCACCAGCACCGCATCGAACTTGGTGAGTTGCGATACGTTTTCGGGGCTGATGGTTTCGGAATCGATGTACTCGATCTTCACTTTGGCATGGTTCTTCATGCCGGCATGGCGCAGGGCTTCGTTGAGCGATTTGTAGCTGTCGGACAGGTCCACGTACTTGCCCACCATGGCAATGCTGACCTCGCCTTGCGGGTGCTCGGTCTCATACACAAGGTCGTCCCAGCGCTTCAGGTTGGCAGGCGGTGTGTTCAAACGCAGTTTGTCGCAGATCAGGCCGTCGAGACCCTGCTCGTGCAGCATGCGCGGAACCTTATAAATGGTGTCCACATCCCACATCGAGATGACGCCCCACTCGGGTACGTTGGAGAACAGCGAAATTTTGGCGCGTTCTTCGTCCGGTACCTTGCGGTCGGCGCGGCACAGCAGTGCGTCGGCTTGAATGCCGATTTCGCGCAGTTGCTTGGCGGTGTGTTGCGTGGGTTTGGTCTTGAGTTCACCGGCGGCCGCGATCCAGGGCAGGTAACTCAGGTGCACAAAT
>JBEEJZ010000263.1:0-8355 GCA_041168905.1 Pseudomonadota bacterium
GCCGACAATCATGCCTTCATACACGGGGTCGTTGGCGCGCACAAACATGCGGCCACGGTCGTCCAGCTTACCCAGGGCGTAGGTGAAAATTTCACCGTCGTCCATGGAAATCAGCACGCCATTCTTGCGACCACCGATGTCGCCCTTATGCGGCTCGTAGCTGTCAAAAATATTGCTGATCAGGCCGGAGCCCCGAGTCAGGTTCAGGAACTCGTTGGAGAAGCCAATCAGGCCACGAGCCGGAATCCGGTATTCCAGACGTACGCGTCCGCGGCCATCTGGTTCCATGTTCACCAGCTCGCCCTTGCGCTCGCCCAGGGCTTGCATCACGCCGCCCTGATGCTGCTCTTCGATGTCGGCCGTGACCAACTCGATAGGCTCGTGCCGCTCACCATTGACATCCCGGAACATCACGCGTGGCTTGGATACCGCCATTTCATAGCCTTCGCGGCGCATGTTTTCCAACAGGATGGTCAGGTGCAACTCACCACGGCCCATCACTTCGAAGATACCCTCCTCATCGGTTTCATTCACGCGCAAGGCCACGTTGTGCTGCAGCTCTTTTTGCAGTCGGTCCCAGATCTGGCGGCTGGTCACGTACTTGCCTTCGCGGCCAGCCAATGGGCTGGTGTTCACGCAGAAGTTCATGGTCAAGGTAGGCTCGTCCACCTTCAGCATGGGCAAGGGCGCGGGGTTGATGGGGTCGGTCACGGTCACGCCGATACCAATGTCAGCAATACCGTTAATCAGCACGATTTCCCCTGGGCCTGCCTCGGTCGCTTGCACGCGGTCCAGGCCCTGGAAGGTCAACACCTGATTGACGCGACCTTTGACTGTCTTGCCGTCTGGGCCTTCCATGACCACCACATCCATATTGGGCTTGATGGTGCCCTGGCTGATGCGGCCCACGCCGATGCGACCCACAAAGGTGGAGAAATCGAGCGCCGAGATCTGCAGCTGCAAGGGCGCAGCGGGATCACCTTTTTGCGACGGCACATGCTTGAGCACCGTGTTGAAGAGCGCGGACATATCTGGGCCCCACTGCTCGCCAGGCGCGCCCTCTTCCAGGGACGTCCAGCCATTGATGCCAGAGGCATACACCACCGGGAAGTCCAGTTGTTCGTCGGTTGCACCGAGTTTGTCAAAAAGGTCGAATGCGGCGTTCACCACATGCTGGGGTCGGGCGCCAGGTTTGTCGACCTTGTTGACGACCAGAATCGGCTTCAAGCCCAAGGCGAGCGCCTTCTTGGTCACAAAACGCGTCTGGGGCATCGGGCCTTCCTGGGCATCGATCAGCAACACCACACCATCGACCATCGACAATGCGCGCTCCACCTCACCGCCGAAGTCGGCGTGACCGGGGGTGTCGACGATGTTGATGTGGGTGCCCTGCCAGCTGACAGCGCAGTTCTTGGCCAGAATCGTGATGCCACGCTCCTTTTCAATAGCGTTGTTGTCCATCACGGTGTCGACGACCTTCTCGTGCTCAGCAAAGGTACCGGACTGACGCAACAGCTGGTCGACCATGGTGGTCTTGCCGTGGTCAACGTGGGCAATGATGGCGATATTACGAATTTGTTTAATGCTCATGGTTCACTTTCTCTTGAAACGGTTCGGGCGATCAGGCCGCCACGGCCTCGCTGTTCGCGCCCTGACCCAGGGTCTGCGCAATTTCTATCGGGCTCAGCAAGCGCCCAGGAATCAATTCGCCGGCCATGACGTGCGCCGACCCCAGCAATGCGGGAGGTCTTGCACCAAACACGGCCACTTGTGCCGCGTTGGGCCAAGGCCCCCTTCGACGCACGCCACTTAAAAAGCGACCTGCATCTTCGTCCCCCAGTGTGACTCTGACATGACCCGCGAGTAGCGACTCCACCGGTACAAGTTGCGCCAGACGCTCCACTTCGCCCAGGGCCTCAAGGGCATCCAGACTGATGCACTGATCAGCCTTGTAGCCACCCGTATCGACGCGTCGCAACTGGGTCAAATGACCGCCACAACCCAGGGCCTCACCTATGTCTTCGCCCAGCGTGCGTATGTAAGTCCCCTTGCTGCAGACTATGCGCAGCTTCAAGTACGGTGCATCACCGCTCAACTCCACATCCAGCAACTCCAGGTCACGAATCACCACAGCACGGGGTTCACGCTCTACCACTTCGCCCCTGCGGGCATATTCGTATAGAGCCTGACCATCTTTCTTCAAAGCGCTATGCATCGGCGGCACCTGTTCGATCGGGCCTGTAAACCGGTCAAGCACCTCGACCACCTGCCCCAGAGTACAGCCTACCGGCCGCAGGTCGATGACCTCCCCCTCGGCATCCGCAGTACTGGTGCGTACACCCAGCCGCACCGTGGTCTCATAGCTCTTGTCTGCTTCCAGCTGCAGTTGACTGAATTTGGTTGCAGCACCAAAGCACAAAGGTAAAACACCAGTGGCCAAGGGGTCCAGGGTACCGGTGTGCCCAGCCTTTTCTGCCCGCAGCAACCACTTGGCTTTTTGCAAAGCCTGATTGCTGGAAAGGCCCAAGGGCTTGTCCAGCAGCAGCACCCCATGCACGGGGCGCCTGGCAACCCGTGCACGCGGCGCTTGTGTCATATCAGTCGTCGTTCTTTGAGCGTGACGCGACCGCCTGAGCGATCAATGCATTCATGTCTGCGGCACGCTCGGTCGTCCGGTCAAATTGAAAGTGCAAGGTAGGCACCGTGTGGATATGAAGACGCTTGAACAGGCCGTTGCGCAAAAAACCTGCTGCTTGGTTCAAACCTTCTTCACATGCACTGGCATCACCGCCAAGAACGCTGAAAAACACCTTGGCGTGGGCGTAGTCAGGCGTGACTTCGACGGCCTGTATGGTGACCATACCTACGCGTGGGTCTTTCAACTCACGCGCGATCAATTCCGTCAGATCACGCTGGATCTGATCGGCGACCTTGAAACTCCGATTCGGAATTTTTGACTTTTTGGCAGCCATGGATTCGGGCACTCCTTACAGAGTACGCGCCACTTCCTTGATTTCGAAGAACTCAAGCACGTCACCTTCCTGGATGTCGTTGTAGTTCTTGATGTTCAGACCGCAATCAAAGCCTTCGCGCACTTCCTTGGCGTCGTCCTTGAAGCGCTTGAGCGACTCCAGCTCACCGGTATAGACCACCACGTTGTCGCGCAGCAAACGCAAGCGCGCACTGCGACGTACCACACCCGCGGTAACCATACAGCCGGCGATAGAACCGATCTTGCTGACCTTGAAGATCTGACGAATCTCGGCCGTACCAATGACTTCTTCCTTCTTGTCCGGTGTCAGCATGCCCGACATGGCCAATTTCAGGTCATCCACAGCGTCATAAATAATGTCGTAGTAGCGAATGTCGACACCGTTGCCTTCGGCCAACTTGCGAGCACCTGCATCCGCGCGGGTGTTGAAACCAATGATGACCGCCTTGGACGCAATGGCCAGGTTGACATCGGATTCGCTCACCGCACCCACAGCTGCATACACCAGCTGCACCTTGACCTCTGCGGTCGACAGCTTGAGCAGGGATTGGGCCAGGGCCTCCTGAGAGCCTTGCACATCAGCCTTGATGATGATGGGCAGAACCTTGACCTCGCCGGCGCTCATGTCGGAGAACATGTTCTCCAACTTGGCAGCCTGCTGCTTGGCCAACTTGGTATTGCGGAACTTGCCTGCGCGGTAAGTGGCGATTTCGCGGGCACGGCGCTCATCAGCCATGACCATGAACTCGTCACCGGCCTGCGGCACTTCGGTCAAGCCTTGAATTTCAACCGGGATGGAGGGACCCGCCTCCTTGATTGGCTTGCCGTTCTCATCCAGCATGGCACGTACCCGGCCATAGGTTTGGCCACCCAGGACCACGTCACCAGTCTTGAGGGTGCCGGATTGCACCAGAACGGTGGCGACAGGACCACGGCCCTTGTCCAGTCGCGCCTCAATCACCAGGCCCTTGGCCATGGCATCCACAGGCGCTTTCAGTTCCAGCACTTCTGCCTGCAAAAGAACCTGCTCCAACAGTTCGTCTATGCCTTGGCCGGTCTTGGCGGACACAGGCACAAAGGGTGAATCACCGCCAAACTCTTCAGGAACAACTTCTTCAACCACCAGCTCGTTTTTCACGCGCTCAGGGTTGGCATCCGGCTTGTCAATCTTGTTGATGGCCACAACGATAGGTACACCAGCAGCCTTGGCATGCTTGATGGCTTCCTTCGTTTGCGGCATGACGCCATCGTCAGCTGCCACCACCAAAATCACGATGTCGGTAGCCTTGGCACCACGGGCGCGCATGGCCGTAAAGGCCTCGTGGCCCGGGGTATCCAGGAAGGACACCATACCGCGCGGCGTTTCAACGTGGTAAGCGCCGATGTGCTGGGTGATGCCGCCGGCCTCACCAGAGGCGACCTTGGCACGCCGGATGTAGTCCAGCAATGAAGTCTTGCCGTGGTCCACGTGACCCATGACGGTCACCACGGGCGCACGTGGCAAGGACTCGGCTTCCTGCTGGGAAACCTCTTCAGCCGTGAAGGCTTCGGGATCGTCCAGAGAGGCAATGATGGCCTTGTGCCCCATTTCTTCCACCACGATCATGGCGGTGTCCTGGTCCAGCGGCTGATTGATGGTGACCATCTGGCCCAGCTTCATGAGCTGCTTGATGACTTCAGAAGCCTTGACCGCCATCTTGTGCGCCAGCTCGGCCACCGTGATCGTTTCTGGCACGTGCACCTCCAGCACCCGTGCCTCAGGGGCTTGCTGCTGCATGCCGCCGCCCTGCTGGTCACGGTCCCGGTCGCCGCCACGACGACCTTTGGGACCCGCACGCCAGTTGCCGCGCGATGCACCCGCACCCGTGTCGCCCCGGGTGGGGATCGCCTTTTTCTTGGCAGTGTCGCCAGCCCAGCTAGATGACAGCTTGGCAGATTTAACTTCCTTGCCAGCTCCAGCCGTGCCAGGCGCAGCAGGTGCCGCAGCAGCACCCGCCTTGGGCGCACCGGGCGCGGGCTTGTGCAGGGTCCCTTTGACACCCGCCTTGGCCGCATCGACAGCTGCTTTCGCGGGTTCTTCTGGTTTCTTGGCCGTTTGCACCTTACGGGCAGGCGCTGACATCATCTGCCGAATGGCAGCGGCTTCAGCCTCGGCCTTGCGCCGGCGCTCACTCAAATCAGCAGCACGGGCGGCTTCCTCAGCGGCGCGGGCCTTTGAGGCTGCGTCAGCGGCGGCACGAGCATCTGCCTGGGACTGAGCCTGCGCCTTCGCGCGCTCTTCCTCTTTGACGATCGATGCAGCACTATCAGCAGCCACAGTCGCCGGCTCAGCGTTTGCAGCCTGCGCGGCCAATCTGGCTTTTTCTTGTGCCAAAGCGGCCTGTCGCGCCTGTTCTGCTGCCAAAGCGGCTTCGCGCTCGGCGGCGGCTCGTGCCTGGGCTTCCTGCTCTTCACGCAAACGTGTCTGCTCCAGCAAGGCTTGTTCCTGGGCGCGGATCAGCTCGGCCTGGCGGCGGGCTTCCTCTTCACGACGCTCCAGCTCTGCCGTCTCCTGAGCGGCGGCGGCACCTTGCACCTCAGCCGCCACTGACGCCTCGGACACCTGATCCGATCCATCTTCGCGGCGTATGAAGGTGCGTTTTTTTCGCACTTCCACTTGAATGGTGCGCGCTTTGCCCGAGGCGTCGGCCTGCTTGATCTCAGTGGTGGACTTTTTGACCAAGGTGATCTTTTTGCGATCCTGGCCTGCAGTGCCATGACTGGCCTGCAGGTAGTTCAGCAACTGGTGCTTGTCTGCATCAGACAGGCGGTCAGAACCAGAAGATTTAGAAACACCCGCCGACTTCAACTGCTCAAGCAGCGTGTCGGTAGATTTTTTAAGCTCGGAAGCAAACTCGGCAACGGTCGTACTGATCATAATTTTTGTAACCTTTCATGACCGTTACTCTTGAGAAGCGGCATCACCGGTAAACCAGTGTTCGCGCGCCTTCATGATCAGGGTCTTGGCATCGTCCGCAGACTGGCCGGTAATTTCGGTGAGTTCATCTACGGCCAGGTCGGCAAGATCGTCGAGCGCATGCACGCCCGCATCTGTCAGCTTGCCGATCAGCTCAGGCGTCAGGCCAGCGAGATCCCGCAGGTCTTGCGACACTTCCTCGACGCTTTCCTCGTGTGCGATTTCCATCATCAACAAGGCATCTTTGGCTCGGGTACGCAGCTCATTGACCGTGTCCTCGTCAAAGGATTCGATCTCCAGCATTTCCTGCAGGGGCACGTAAGCCACTTCCTCGAGGCTGGTAAAACCTTCAGAAATGAGGATGTCGGCGATTTCCTCGTCCACATCGAGCTTTTCCATGAAGAGACGGCGCCCCACATCGGTTTCGCTGGCCTGCTTTTGAGCAGACTCAGCAGCGTCCATGATGTTGATCTTCCAGCCGGTGAGGTCGGACGCTAGGCGCACGTTTTGACCGCCGCGACCGATGGCAATCGCCAGGTTTTCCTCGTCAACCACCACATCCATGGCGTGACGCTCCTCATCCACCACGATGCTGGACACATTGGCCGGTGCCAGCGCGCCAATCACAAACTGGGCGGGATCCTCGCTCCACAGCACGATATCCACACGCTCGCCGGCCAGCTCATTGGTAACACCGTTGACGCGAGTGCCACGCACACCCACGCAGGTGCCGATGGGATCGATGCGCTTGTCATGCGAGAGAACGGCGATCTTGGCGCGCGAACCCGGATCACGGGCGCAGGATTTGATCTCAAGCAGGCCCTGTTCAATTTCAGGCACTTCGTTGCGGAACAGCTCGATCATGAACTCTGGCGCAGAACGCGACAACAAGATAGGCGCGCCACGCAGTGTCAAATCCACCTCCATGATCATGGCCCGCACACGGTCGCCTGATCGCAGGTTTTCCTTGGGGATCATCTCGCCACGGCGCAGACGGCCTTCAACACGACCGCTCTCGACAATGATGTCGCCCTTGTCCATGCGCTTGACGGTGCCCACAAAAATCTTGTCGCCGCGAGACATGAAGTCATTGAGCAGCATCTCACGCTCGGCGTCACGAATCTTCTGCAGGATGACCTGCTTGGCGGCCATGGCACCAATGCGCCCGATCGGCACCGACTCCACTGATTCCTCAATGTACTCGTCGACCTCGATGTCTGGAATCTGCTCTTTGGCTTCGAACAGCAAAATTTCCTGCTCAGGCAATTGCAAGCCCGCTTCATCAGGCACGACGTGCCAGCGACGGAAGGTCTCATATTTGCCGCTGTCTCGATCTACCGACACACGGATATCCACCTCACCCGAGTACAACTTCTTGGTTGCCTGCGCCAACGCAGCCTCCACGGCACCGAACACCACATCACGCTCCACGCTCTTTTCACGTGAAATGGCCTCCACCAGCATCAACATTTCGCGATTCATGCCTAGACTCTCCTATTCAATCTGTTGTGGACGTTATGCCCGAAGCTGTGCGCCCCTTGAAGCTGACGATGGGCGCCAGACGCGCCTCACGCAACTCATCAAGAGCAAAACCCAAAGCCTGCAGCGGTGCAGGCACTCTCTTTTTACTGACTCTTTGGCCTGGCTTGACCGGCGGCTCATCACTCCAGACGATTTGCCAACCAGCAACACCATCAGCGTCGTATACGCGCTCCAGCGTGCCACGGAATTTTTTACGATTGGCACTGACCTGACCGGCAGCCGCCTGCCCCATGGGGGCCTTGAGGGTGAGGTCGACCACCTGCCCTACAAAACGCTCGAAATCTTTTTCATGCCGCAAGGGGCGATCGATGCCCGGGGAAGATACTTCCAGGCGCTTGTATTCGACCCCATCCACCTCCAGGGCAAACTGAAGTTGCCGAGTGACTTTCTCGCAGTCCTCGACGGTGACAAACTGCTCAAGGCCGGCCGGCAACACCGCAGCCGGATCCCAAGGCAGATCGATCGTGATGCGTAGCAGACCGCCAGCTGATCGCTGAACCTCGACCAGGTCGTAACCCAGACCGGTCACCGTTTGTTGAACTATGTCTTGAAAAGCCAAGTGAATATGAAGGTCAGATAACAAAAAACAATCGACCAAAAAAAACGGGCGGTGTGAACCCGCCCGTTTGGTCGTGAAGCCCGGATTGTATCTGAAAAATCAAAGAAAGCGCTTGATTTTGAACGCTTTAAGCTGGTCAGGGGTGACCCAGGGATGCACTGAGCAGGCGTCGTGTGTAGGGGTGGCGAGGCGACTGAAACACCTGGTTAACCGCACCCGACTCCACCACCTGTCCCTCACTCATGACCAGAACCTGATGCGCCATGGCCTGGATAACCTCCAGATCATGTGTGATCAGCAGGTAAG
>JBEEJZ010000264.1:0-38071 GCA_041168905.1 Pseudomonadota bacterium
GGGCAGGCAGCGTTCGCACAGCTGAATCAGGTTGCCTTCACCGATCTGGGCGTGGTAGAGGTCCAGGTTGAGTTTGTGGCCAGGCCGGTTGATGGCGGACACCAGGGCCAGGGTGTCGGCGGCCAGCGCGAAGGGCACGCCCGGATGGTCTACCGGCAGGTTCAGGTTTTCAATCATGAAGGTCACGCCATGTTCTTCTGCCAGGTCGGCGATGCGGTTCAAGGTGTCTCGCGCCTTCAGCCACATGGCGCCGGTGACCACCTCGCAAGGGGTGACGGGCAGTCCGCGATCACCCAGGCCGGTGCCGTGCAGGTTGAGGCGATCCACCCGCAGGCGCTTGCCGACCTCGATGGACTCACGCGCGGTGCGCAGCAGCTCCTCGGCACCTTCGTCATCGGCCAGGCGACCGCTCAGGTAGCCGGTCATGGACGAAAAGTGGGCACCTGAGGCTTCCAGCATGGCCAGGTCATGGGCTTGCCAGTTCCAGATGCCGACCTGGAATCCCATTTCGGTCAGGCGGCTCAATCGCCAGGCCATGGGGCGATCGGACCAGAGCATTTCCGCACATGCGGCCAGTTGAAATTGATCAGACATGGTGGTGGTGTTCAAAAAGTGTCAGGGCTTGGTTTGTTGGGACAACAGGCCACCGGGATCTGATTGGATCGTTGGAGGCGGGCTGAGTGTAGCGGGGACTGCTACCGGGTGCAATATCTTATTGAAAAACATTTTCAAGAAAAAAATATTTGGAAAAAAATAATCAAAAATAAGGGTAAACACCAAGAAAACATCGTTTTGACCGATGCTAAAGTGATTGCACCCGGTTGCAATCAATGGATCCGTGTTGCATCAGGTACGCCCCAAGGCGCTTTTTCACGGTTTTTCAGGAGTCACAGGTAGTCATGGACGATACGCAGTTCGGTGTGCGCAACAAGCGAGGTGATTTCGCGCCCAGCGGTCGGCGCGAGATTGCGCCTTTTTGGGCTTGGCCTGTGCAGCCGGGCAAGGTGCTGCGCTGGCTGCCCGGCTATGTCTGGCCCTGGAACCTGTTTCACCTTGCCACGGCACTGGCCTGGTGGTACTGGGTCATTCCCGCGCAAGACACTCTTCAGACAATCACCGGCTGGCCGCTGTATCTGCTGGCCGTGAACTGGGCCGCCTGCCTGGTGTTTTACGGTTTTTTTGAGTGGCATCTGTATGTGCGCAAAGCGCAGGACCGGCGCTTCAAATATCACCACAAGTTCCCGGCTGAGCAGCCATCGGATGTGTTCTGGTTCAAGAGCCAAAACATCGACAACTTCCTGCGCAGCTTTCTGATCTCGATCCCGCTGTGGACGGTGGTGCAGGTGATCTTCTTGTGGTGCTTCGCCAACGGTTGGGTGCCGTGGGTGCAATGGACCGACGATCCTGTTTACCTGGTGCTGCTGGTATTGCTGGCACCCGCCATCCACGAGGTGCACTTTTACCTGATCCACCGCCTCATTCACTGGGGCTGGCTCTACAAGTGGATTCACTCCATCCACCACAACTCGGTCAATCCCAGCCCCTGGTCGTCATTGAGCATGCACCCAGTCGAGGCCTTTCTGTACCACGCGGTGGCGCTGTGGCATCTGGTGATTCCATCCAACCCGATCATTGCCATGTTCCAGCTGCACATGGCGGGCTTTGGCGCCATCAACGGGCACCTGGGATTTGAAAAACTGGAGCTTGGCAACGAGCGTGCCATGGACAGCCACGCTTACACCCACTACCTGCACCACAAGTACTTCGACGTCAATTTCGGCGGCGACGGCCTGGTGCCCCTGGACAAATGGCTGGGCACCTGGCACGACGGCACCAAGGAGGGCGACCGTCTGATGCAGGCCCGCTATGAAGCAAAACTCAAGCGCATGAATGCGCGAAAGGAGGCGGGCTGACACAGAAGCCGCCCGGGTGCCCATGCCGCCCACAAGGCAAGCATGAGGCGCTCTCGTCACCCATGCCCGAGACAGCAATGCTGTTCAAGGTCATCACGCCATCCGGCGATTCCACGGATGTCCTCCACTGGGAGGCATCCTTTTGAACCCATCGACAAACGATACGAGGAGCTAAAGATGAAATCAGTCAAGAACACCCTGAAAGTCGCTGCCGTTGCTGCCGCATTGGTCGCCAGCGCCACCGCTGCCATGGCCGCAGGTCCCAAAATTTTCGTGATCGGCGGCAAGGCGGACGATCCGTTCTGGTCTCGTGTGAAAAAGGGCGCTGACGAAGCAGGTCTGGTGGTCAAGGCCGCCGGTGGCTCCGTCACCTGGCTAGGCCCCCAGAACTACGACAACCTGGGCCCCGATGCCGCCAAGCTGATCCGCACCGCCCTGAGCCAGAAGCCTGACGCTATCGTCGGCCCGGACTGGGTGCCCGAAGCCATGGACTCGGCCTTCAAGGAGGTCGTGGCTGCCGGTGTACCGCTCATCATCTACAACTCGGGTGGCATGGAAGCGGCCAAGCGCCTGGGCGCCCAAAATTATGTGGGCAGCGAAGAGTACGTGGCTGGCATGGGCGGCGGCGAATACTTTGCCAAGAGTGGTGCCAAGAATGTGCTGTGCGTGAATACCCAGCCGGGCGCCGTCAATCAGGAGGCACGTTGCAAGGGTCTGGCCGACGGCATGGCCAAGGGCGGTGGCAAGGCCACACAGTTGCCTCTGCCCGCATCCGCTTTTGGTAATGCCACCGCCGTGGCGCAGGCCATCAAGGCTGCCCTGCAGAAAGACAAGAATGTGGACGGCATCATCACCATAGGCGCGAATGATGCCAACGCCGCCGCCACCGGCATCAACCAGGCAGGTCTGACAGGCAAGGTGAAGTTGGGCACTTTTGACATCGATCCCGCCAACCTGCAGCGCATCAAGGACGGTACGCAGCTGTTCTGTATCGACCAGCAACCCTATCTGCAAGGATATCTGGCCGTCTCGCTGCTCAATGGCTATGTGCAATACGGCTTGAAGCTGCCCACTGCACCGGTCCTGACCGGCCCTGGCATTGTGGATAAGAGCAACGTGGATGCGACCGTTGCAGGTGCTGCAGCCGGCGCGCGCTGATCGCTGACTACTCACCATCAGGCCCGGTGCATGCTGATGCTGCACCGGGCCCCGTCTCTCCAACCTGCGCCGCCACCAGGTGGCCCATTGCACACTATGAACACGATGACGACAAGTGCTCCAGCCACACATGCCAGGACTGAGGCCGGCGCTGGCGCGATCACCAGCTCCCTGGGCAGCCTGTTGCGCCGGCCCGAGACCGGCTCCTTCATTGGGCTGGTACTGGTGTTTCTATTTTTCTCGATCTTTGGCGGTGACTCTTTCACCTCGGCCAGCGGCGCAGCCAGCTGGCTCAATGTGGCCGCCGAACTGGGCATCATCGCGCTGCCCGTGGGCCTGCTGATGATTGCAGGCCACCTGGACCTTTCAGTCGGCAGCGTGATCCCCGCCAGCTCCATGACCATGGCCATCGTCTCTGGCTACTTTGGCCTGCCTGCTCCCGTGGGCATGGCAGCAGCTCTGGCACTGGGCCTGGCGGTCGGCTTCATCAACGGCTACCTGGTGGTGCGTACCGACCTGCCCTCCTTCATCGTGACGCTGGCCACGCTCTTTGCGGTTGCAGGCTTCACCCTGGGCATGTCCGTCATCCTGACCGGAAGCACCAGCGTAGCTCTCAAGACCGACCCCATCACCAAAGCGCTGTTTGGTGACTTCATCGACGGCAAGTATGAAGTGGTGTTGCTCTGGTGGGTCTTGGCCATTGTGGTGGTGGGCTATGTGCTGGGCTTCTCCAAATACGGCAACTGGATTTTTGCCCTGGGCGGCGACAAGGTCAGCGCCCGCAACGCCGGCATCCCCACCGATAAGCTCAACATCGCCTTGTTCATGAGCAGCGGCTTTTGCTCGGCCTTTGTGGGCATGTGCCAGGCCATTTTGTACAACAGCGCCCAGGTGTCGGCCGGGCAGTCGTTCATCTTCAACTCCATCATTGCGGTGGTGGTGGGTGGCGTCATCCTGACCGGCGGCTATGGCTCCGTGGTGGGCATCGTACTGGGCACGCTGACCTTTGCCATCGTGAACCAGGGCATTTACTACACCAGCTTTGATGCCAACTGGGCAAGCCTGATCATCGGTGTGCTGCTGTTGGCCGCCGTGCTGATGAACAACACCTTCCGCAAGATGGCCTTGTCTTATTCCTCCCGCGCGAAAGTGAAGGTACAAAAATGAAACAGCCACTGCTCAAGCTGACATCGGTCAACAAATCCTTCGGCCCCATCGATGTGCTGCACGACATCTCGCTGGAAGTCCACGCGGGTGAGGTGCTTTGCCTGCTGGGTGACAACGGAGCGGGCAAATCAACCCTGATCAAGATCCTGTCGGGGGTCCACCAGCCCACCTCGGGCGCATTCGAGGTGGACGGACAAGCCGTCTCGCTCGACAACCCGCGCGATGCCAGCGAGCTGGGCATTGCGACCGTGCATCAATTTGGCGGCACTTTCCCCCTGATGAGCATAGGTCGATGTTTTTTTGTGGGCGCTGAACCCACCAAGGGCTGGGGGCCTTTCAGCATGTACGACCGCAAGACCGCCAATGCGGTGGCCGTGAGGGCGGTACGCGAATTCGGTATCACCCGTATCGACGATGGCGATCGCCTGGTGGGCGGCCTGTCGGGCGGCGAGCGTCAGGCGCTAGCCATCGCCCGCGCAGTGCACTTTGGCGCACGGGTGCTGATTCTGGATGAACCTACGGCAGCGCTGGGGGTGAAGGAAGCCGCCCACGTGCTGCGCATCGTGCTGCAAGCCCGTCGCAAGGGCATCGCCGTCATCTTCATCACCCACAACGTGGTGCACGCCATGACGGTGGGCGACCACTTTGCGGTGCTGATCCGCGGCACCAAGGCCGCCGATTTCCGCAAGGGCGAGAAAAGTCGCGAGGAAATCACAGATCTGATGGCCGGTGGCGAGGCCATGGCGGAGCTGGAGGCCGAAATCGAGAGTTACGCCTGAGACCTTATGCCACCACAGCCGCCACAGCCGCGCCCAAGGTGGCGTGGGCGGCTTCGTCCAGGTGGATGCCATCCAGCGGGCTCACGGCGATGTGTTCGCCCGCATACAAAAAGCCCACACCGCGCTGGGCGGCAATGCGGCGGTAATGAGCCGCCATGTGCGGGGCCTTGGCGGCGGCGCCGCTGAACATGTCGCTCAGGCAACCCACTTCCACCACAGGCGCGGGGCACACCAGCACGATGTGTGGCTGCGGGTGCCCAGGCAAGCTGTTTTCGCGGGTGAAATCGATCAGCGCATGCAGACCTTCGGCAATGTCCTCGGCACTGGCGCCGAAGCGGGCTTTCAGGTCATTGGTGCCCAGCATGAAGACCACCGCATCCAGCGGGCGATGGCTTTGCAGGCAGGGCTGCAAGTAGCGCAGCGCATTGCGGTCGGCACCTTCCACCGGATCATCGCGGCCGACGGTGCGTCCGGGCAAACCTTCCTCGATCACACGCCAACCGGCCCCTAGGGCCAGCTGCAGCACACAGGGCCAGCGCACGGCGGGCGGGTGGCGGCGTTCGTCGTTGCGGTGCGCCATGGGCGCGGTGCCATAGGTGTTGGAGTCGCCAAAACAAAGCAGGTTTTTCATACAAAAGTCTCGTTGGAGGGGCCTGGCCGACCATGCATGCAGCCCGGCCAGACCAAGGGTAAGTCCCCTTGCTGGCCCGCACAAAGCACACGTAGTATGAATCAAGGTCCATAGCACCACCCGCCATGAGAACACAACAGCAGGAACATATCGCCACCGTGATGCAGGTCGTCGACGGCACGCTGGCGGCCCCTTTGATCCACTCGCACGACGAGACCATCCGCACCTCCTGGCAACGCTGCGTGCACCAATACCGGCTGGACCCCACCCAGATGCAGGAAGCGGTGATTCTGCCCAGCGGCCGGCTGCGCGAGCACCAGGATCAGATGGAGGCCTTCATCCACATCGCACGCCATGGCCTGGAAACCCTGTACCAGCAGGTCGCCGGCATGGGCTATTGCGTGCTGCTGACGGACGCACGTGGCGTGACGGTCGACTTTCTGGGGGACCTGGTGTTCGAACCCAGCCTGCGCAAGGCCGGGCTCTACCTGGGCGCCGACTGGAGCGAACACCACGCTGGCACCTGTGGCGTGGGCACCTGCATCGCCACGGGCGAGGCGCTTACGGTGCACCTGAACGACCACTTCGACGCGACCCACATTCCCCTGACGTGCACAGCCGCGCCGGTGTACGACCCCTTCGGCAAGCTCAAGGCGGTGCTCGACATTTCGGCGCTGTCATCACCTGAGGGTAAGCAAAGCCAGCACCTGGCGCTGCAGCTGGTCAAGATGTACGCAGCGCACGTCGAAAACGCGAGCTTTCTGCATCGCTTTCGCCACGACTGGATCTTGCGCCTGAGCACGGCACCCCAGTTTCTGGATGTCAGCCCCGAATACCTGCTGGCGCTGGACGCTGGCGGCCGCATCATTGGCCACAACCGGCGCGCGCAGCAGCTGCTGCAGACCGACTTGCGTACCTCGACCTTGCTGGGCAAGTCCTTCGATCAACTGTTCAACGCGCGCCTGGAAGACATGGGCCGTTTTGTGCTGGCCAGCCCCTCGGACCAGCGCGCCATCACGCTGGCGGGTAGCCAACACTTGCTGTTCATGCTGGCGTCACCGCCGCCCTCACGGCCCACTGAAATGCGGGCCGCAACGCCCGAGCGGGTCATACCGCCACCGCTGGCGGCACTGTCGGGCGGCGACCCGGTGCTGGACCGGCAAATCGAGCGCGCCGCGCGGCTGGTCAACTCGCCCATCAGCCTGCTCCTCACCGGCGAAACCGGCTCCGGCAAGGAATATTTCGCCAAGGCCGTGCACCAGAGCAGCGAACGACGCAGACAAGCGTTTGTGGCGGTCAACTGCGCAGCCATACCCGAGGCGCTGATTGAAAGCGAGTTGTTTGGCCACATGCCCGGCAGCTTCTCGGGCGCGGGCGCCAAGGGCAAGCGTGGCCTGATCCAGGAAGCCGACGGCGGCACCCTGTTTCTGGACGAAATCGGCGACATGCCGCTGGCACTACAGGCCAGGCTGCTGCGGGTGCTGGCCGAGCGCGAAGTCTGCCCTGTGGGGGCCACGCGGGCATTGCCGGTGAACATCCGCGTCATAGCCGCAACCCACGCCGACTTGGTGGCCCTGGTACGCCAGGGGCGGTTTCGGGACGACTTGTACTACCGCATCAATGGCGCACACATCACGCTACCGCCCCTGCGTGAACGCCAGGACCTGGGCCACATGCTCGACCGCATGGTGCAAAACACACAGGACGGTCAACATCAGGCAGACGAGCGACCCCTGACCCTGTCGGCGCCCGCCCGCCAGCGCCTGCTGCAACACCGCTGGCCTGGCAATTTGCGCGAGCTGCACAACGTGATTAGCTACGCCAGTTCGCTGTGCAGCAACCGACAGATCGAGCTGCACGACCTGCCAGACGAATGGGGCCGCGCGCCCAGCACAGCCAGCCTGCCCGTGGGCCCCGTGCAGGTACCCTCGAACGACGACGAACAGACCTTGCGGGCGGCTCTGAAGGCGGCGCAATGGAACGTCACAGCCGTCGCACGCCAGTTGCAGCTGTCGCGCATGACGCTGTACCGCCGCATGAAACGTTGGGGCATCACAGCGCCGCATCGGCTTGATGGCGCAAATGATGCTGACTGAACGGGGTGTGACACCTGTCTCAGGCAGGGCTGTGACAGTCGTCTCGGTGTGACAGCTGCGCCGCCTAGGAGGCCGGACGACGGCATCCAGACCGATATTCGTAAATATCGTTACAAATCAATCACTTGCAGATTTTTTGCCAGGGAAGCGCTGACTTTTTGATATCGGGCACAGCTTTTGCGCTGAAGGCCAGCCGGCATGAGCCGGTGCCTATCACTACGGAGACGAGCCCATGACAACTTTGTTGGAGACACCCTCAGCACAAGCCAGCCGCTGGCTGAATGCTTTGGGTCAAGCGCTGGATCGACGCGATATTTCTGCCGCCGTGCAGCTTTTTGCAGAAGAAAGCTACTGGCGCGATCTGGTGTCCTGGACCTGGAACATCAAGACTCAGGAAGGACACGACCAGATTCGCGCCATGCTGGAGGCTACGCTGGCCCAGGTGCAACCCGGCCAGTGGCAGCTGGAGGGTGAGGCCTCTGAAGGCGGGGGCGTGACAGAAGCCTGGTTCACCTTTGAGACTGCACTGGGCCGGGGGCGAGGCCATCTGCGGCTGAAAGACGGGCTGTGCTGGACCTTTCTCACCACTCTGGTGGAACTGAAGGGATTTGAAGAGAAAAAAGGCGTGAACCGCATCGCCGGTGCCGAGCATGGGGCGCGGGTGGGCCGCAAAACGTGGGCCGAGCGGCGCGCCGAGGAGGCGGCCACCCTGGGCTACACCGAGCACCCGCAAGTGGTGGTAATCGGCGGCGGACAGGGCGGTATCGGGCTGGGAGCCCGCCTCAAGCGCCTGGGTGTTTCCACCATCATCATTGAAAAGAACGCCCGTGCGGGTGACAGTTGGCGCAATCGTTACAAGAGCCTGTGCCTGCACGACCCGGTCTGGTACGACCACCTGCCCTACCTGCCGTTTCCGGACGATTGGCCGGTGTTCGCCCCCAAGGACAAGATCGGCGACTGGCTGGAGATGTACACCAAGGTCATGGAGCTGAATTACTGGAGCTCCACCGTGGCCAGGAAATGCCGCTGGGATGAGGCAAGCCAGACCTGGGAGGTCAGGGTGGAGCGCGAAGGCCGGGAAGTGATTTTGCGGCCCAAGGAACTGGTGATTGCCCTGGGGGTGTCAGGCTACGCCAATGTGCCCAAAATTGCGGGTGCCGAGACCTTTCTGGGCGACCAGCACCACTCCAGCAAGCACCCTGGCCCCGAGAAATACCGTGGCAAGAAGTGCGTGGTTCTGGGCTCCAACAACTCGGCCCACGATATCTGTGCCGCCTTGTGGGAGGCAGGTGCGGATGTCACCATGGTGCAGCGCTCGTCTACGCACATTGCGCCATCAGCGGCCCTGATGGAACTGGCACTGGGCGGTCTGTACAGCGAGCAGGCGCTCAAAAACGGCATCGACCACCACAAGGCCGATCTGATTTTTGCGTCGGTGCCTTACAAGATCATGCACACCTTCCACATCCCGGTCTACGAGGAGATGAAGAAGCGCGAAGCTGATCTGTACAGCCGGCTGGAGAAAGCCGGCTTCATGCTCGACTTTGGTGCTGACGGCTCGGGCCTGTTCATGAAGTACCTGCGCCGGGGCTCGGGCTATTACATCGACGTCGGGGCCAGCGAGCTGGTGGCCAACGGCAGCATCAAGCTCAAAAGCGGGGTCAACTTTGCACACATCAACCCAAAGTCGGTCACCCTGACCGATGGCACCGAGCTGGAGGTGGACCTGATCGTCTACGCCACCGGCTACGGTTCCATGAACCAGTGGCTGGCTGACCTGATCTCACCTGAGGTCGCCGACCAGGTGGGCAAGGTGTGGGGTCTGGGATCACAGACACCCAAGGACCCCGGACCCTGGGAGGGCGAACTGCGCAACATGTGGAAACCCACCCAGGTCCCGCATCTGTGGATACATGGCGGCAACCTGCACCAGAGCCGCCACTACTCGCAGTTCCTGTCGCTGCAATTGAAGGCCCGCATGGAAGGCCTACCGACACCGGTGTACGGCCTGGCTCCCGTCAGCCACCGGGCCTGAGCCCCCTCGCGCCACCGTTGAATCAAACGCCAGGCGCGAGTTCTGCCTGTGCCCCGGATTCAACCAGGGTGCTGGGCTGCAATGCGGCCCATTCCTCGCGCAGCCAGGCCGCACAAGCGAGGTTGTTGCCCCAGATGGAATAGCGCCCGCCACCGCCATAGTCGGGGAAGGGAATGAACTCGCAGCTGATCTGCTGCGGCGCAGCCTCGGGGTGCGCCTGCATGTGCACGAGCAGATCACGCACCGCCTGCTTCCAGTCGCGCAGCCCGTCCTCCTGCCACTGGCCATGAAAGCTGCCCGCCGGGGGCGCGATCAACGGGTACTGAATGGCACGGCCCGGCTGGCCACGGCGGCGGTTCATGGCGGCGTTGTGGCTGACCCCCGGTGCCACACTGCGGGTGTGTGCATGGGCGACCCAGCCCTCGCGCAACCACTGGGCATACAGGGTGGTGGGGTGGCCGGGTGCCAGCAAGGCACGTGCGCCATCGGCCTCATCGGCCAGGCTGCTGGCGGCCAGCTCTTGCGGGTGCCCGATCTTGAACACCAGGTGCGAGTGGTCCAGCGTGATGCGCAACCTGACGTTCGACTGCGCCAGCAGGTTGGCTACCGCTTCCACTCGCCGAAAGCGCTCGTTCCACATGTCCACATGCACTTCGAGACTGGGCAGGCAGCCCACAGGCTCACCGTGTTCCATGGCATCCAGAAAAAAATCGGCCACCTGGCGGTCGGTGATCTCGCGGCCATCTGCGCGGCGCGCGTACAGCTGCATGTTGAACACCTGGGCACCCAGGCGGCCACCCGTTTCCAGACCCCAGCGCATGCGCGCCTCGTCCTGCCCGGCGCAGAAAATGCCGCCGAACACGCGGATGGGCAAACCGTAGTCCTCGACCCATTTGAAATAAGGCGTGAAGTCTTCGGTCGGGTCGATGTTCTTTTCGATGTAGTCGAAGGCGCCGCTGTGGCGTATCCAGGCAAAGCGGGTGTGAGCGTGAGGGGTGACCAGACCATCGTGCAGCAGCACGCCGTCGATGTTGATGCCCACAGGCAGGGCTCGCGGCGCCAGCGCGCTCCCTCCAGCGCTCATTTGAAGATGACGGTCTTGTGCCCGTTGAGCAGCACGCGGTGCTCGCTGTGCCACTTCACGGCGCGCGCAAGTACCTGGCTTTCGGTGTCCCGGCCCAGGGCGGTCAGGGTGTCGACTGTGCCGCTGTGGTCGACACGGGCCACGTCTTGCTCAATGATGGGGCCTTCGTCCAGGTCGGCGGTCACGTAGTGGGCCGTGGCCCCGATGAGTTTGACACCCCGGTCATGGGCCTGGTAGTAGGGCTTGGCTCCCTTGAAGCTGGGCAAAAAGCTGTGGTGGATGTTGATGGCGCGCCCGCTGAGGGCCCGGCACATGGGATCAGACAGCACCTGCATGTAGCGCGCCAGCACCACGAGTTCAGCGCCTTCAGCGCGAATGACATCCAGCTGGCGTGACTCCGCCTCTTGCTTGGTGGCGGCCGTCACCGGGATGTGGTGAAAGGGTACGTTGTAGCTGGCCGCGAGCTGGTAGAAGTCGCGGTGGTTGGAGATGATGGCTTTGACGTCCACCGGCAGCAGCCCGCTCTTCCAGCGAAACAGCAGGTCGTTCAGGCAGTGGCCTTGCTGGCTCACCATGATGACGATGGGCATGCGCTGGTCGGCGCGGCGCAAATCGATGCTCATGCTCCAGACGGCCGCCAGGTCTTGCAGCGCGGCATTCAAGGTCTCCTGGGCAGTGCCTTCACAGGCGAACTGCACCCGCATGAAAAACAGGCCGGTTTGTGCGTCGTTGAACTGGGCCGCCTCTTCAATGTTGGCACCTTGTTGCAACAGCAAACCCGACACCCCGTGAACGATACCGGGCTTGTCGGGGCAAGAAAGAGTCAGGATGTAGGTAGGTTTCATGGGTGTAGATTTGAACTGCAATAACGAAAGAATACGAATGCACTATCTGTTCTATTTATACCATAGAATAGAAAATATTTTCTTTTTAGGAGACGATCATGAAAAAAGACCACCGTCCCACGATAGCCGATTTGCGCGCCCTGAAAGGCCAGCGCCAGCTGTCCATGTTGCGGGTGGAAACGCTGGACGAGGCGCAGGCGGCGCAGCAAGCAGGTGTGGACATGCTGTCGGTGCCGCCGGCATTGTTGGGCCCCGCCTTTCGCGAGGCCGCGCCGACGGTGTTTGCCATACCTGGGCTGGAATACGGCGACTTCGTGACTGCTGAGGAGTACCTGCGAGCCGCTTTCAAAGCCATGAAGGCCGGTGGTGATGCGGTGTACTGCGCAGCCAGCATGGGCATTGTGCGCCGCTTGCGTGATGAGGGCATTCCGGTCTGCGGTCATTCGGGGCTGATCCCCTCGCAAGCCACGTGGACCGGCGGCTTCAAGGCCGTTGGCAAGACACTGGAAACTGCCATGCTGGTCTGGCAGCAGGTCAAGGCGCTGGAAGACGCCGGTGCGTTTGCAGCCGAAATCGAGGTGGTGCCGGCCGAAGTGGCCCAGCTGATTTCCGAGCGCACCAGCCTCATCATGATCTCCATGGGAGCTGGGGCGGGAGGCGATGCGCAGTACCTCTTTGCTTGCGACGTGCTGGGTTACAACAAGGGTCACACACCGCGCCACGCCAAGGTCTATCGCAACTTCGCGGCCGAATTTGACCGACTGCAGGCCGAGCGCATTGCTGCCTTCAAGGAGTACAGCTCCGATGTGGCCAGCGGTGCCTACCCCGAGAAGCGTCACGAAGTGGGAATTTCGCCGGAAGAATTGGCCAAGTTCAAGGCCGCATTGGGTACCTGAGGCCAGGCCAGTTCATCCAGCGCCTGAACCTGGGCCTGAAACGCTTGCCAGGGCATGGGTGCGCCAAACAGCAAGCCCTGGCAGAGCAGGCAACCGTTCTGGGCGAGCACTGCGCGCTGCCCCTCGGTCTCGACCCCCTCGGCAATCACCGCCAGGCCCAAGGTGCCCGCCATGGCAATGATGGTTCGAACAATCGCCAGGTCGTTGGGGTCATCAGGCAAGCGCCGTACGAAGGACTGGTCGATCTTGAGCTGCTGCATGGGCAGGCGCCGCAGGTTGGTCAGCGACGACTGACCCGTGCCAAAGTCGTCCATGGACAGACTCACGCCCAGGGCGCGTATGGCGTGCATCTTGTCAATCATCTCATCAACGTTCTGGATCACCACGCTCTCTGTGAGCTCCAGCTTCAGTCGGGCGGGGTTCGCACCGGTGCGCTCCAGCAGCTCACCCAGCTCGGCCACGAACTCAGCCCTTGCAAATTGCACCGCACTGACGTTGACTGACAAGGGCAGCTTGCCCAGATGAGGCAGGTCCTGCCACTGACGCAGAAGTTGACAAGCCGCCTCCAGTACCCAGGCTCCGATGGAGACGATCAGCCCACTGGTCTCAGCCAGCGGAATGAATATCTGTGGGGATACCAGGCCTTGCGTCGGATGTGACCATCGCAAAAGGACCTCTGCGCCCATCACCCTGTCCTGGTGATTGACCTGCGCCTGCAAATAGATATGGAACTGTCCGGCAACCAATGCACGGCGCAAATCCGCCTCCAGCTGGGTGCGCAATGCCAGGTCGCGCTGCATCTGGGGTTCAAAAAACGCCACGCAATTGCGGCCCGTCGCCTTGCTTTGGTACATGGCGGTGTCGGCGCGCTGCAGCAATTCGCCAAAGGACAGGTCGTCACCACAAAACATGGCCACACCGATGCTGGCCGAGCTGTGGAACTCCGAGTCGCCCATGGTGTAGGGCCGCTCGATGGCGAGGCGGCAGGCTTCGGCGATTTTCTGCGCTTGGTGCGCGGCTTCGTGCGGATCGGTGCTCAAGGCCTCCAGAATCAGAACGAATTCGTCACCCCCCAGCCGAGCCACGGTGTCTCCAGGGCTCACATGGGCCTGCAAACGCTGGCCGACCTGGATCAGCAATTGGTCGCCCAAGGCGTGACCGCGCGTGTCGTTGATGACCTTGAAGTTGTCGAGGTCAGCAAACAGCACCGCACCATGATGTTGGGTGCGAAGGCTACCGGCCAGGGCCTGCTCCAGACGATCTTGCAACAGGCGACGGTTGGGCATTCCGGTCAGCGGATCCAGAAACGCCAGGTCGTGTATCTTGAGCTCGGCGAGCTTGCGGTCTGAAATTTCACGCAGGAACGCCACCAGATAGCGCTCATCCACCACGGTCACCGTGATCTCCAGATCGACCCAGTGACCATCGCGATGCCGATGTCGCGTTTCGAAACGCTCATTGCCCTTGAGCAAGATGCGCCGGATCTGAGACTGGATTTGTGGGGTGGTCGCAACGGCCTCGAAATCAGCGATGCGCATGGTCATCACTTCGGCCCTGCGGTAGCCCATCATGCGGCAGTAACCTTCGTTGACGTCGATGAATCGGCCCTGGGCATCCAGCACCCAGTAGCCGTCGTTGGTGCTGTCGATAGCCATCTCGGCGTTTTGGGCGTGCCTGCGCAAGCGCAGCATGGCGGGTAATACGGTCAACGCCACCATCAGGCTCAACAGGCTAGCCAGCCAGACCGAACGGGACATGTCGGAGCCGCCCTCGCCACCCGACGCAGCCGGGCTGGACAACACCACCAAGCCGTAGACAAACACCACCGCCATGAGAAAGAACAAGAAGACCACGCCCTTGAGCAAGGTCTTTTTGCGAAAGCTGATGACGGGAGAGGCGACGCTCATGTTTCAAGGTGTGTCCTGACCTTGAATTATGGCTGGCGGTCTTGCAGGCCCCTGACTCCCCGGTGGACCCTGCCAGGTCGGCGACTCAGAGGTCGCTCAATGGCCGCTCAGCAAGGACTTGAGCTTCACGGTCGGGTCTGCTAAGGCGGCTGCTGCCGGTGCGACACCGCGCTCCACCAGCGTGCGCGCCAGCTTCAGCTCTTTGCTCATGCGGCTGCTCAGGCCCCAGCCACAAGCGCCCACCAGCTTGCCATGGGCATCGCTGTAAAACACCAGCACATCGTCGCCTTCCAGGGGCCGGGTCACCGTGCTGACTGCCAATCCCGGCTCGCCAGATACCTGCAATTGGTGATCGTATTGATCAGACCAGAACCAGGGGTGAGATACGTAAGGGGTCTGCCCGCCCATCATGTTCTGAGCCACGACCCGGGCTTGCGTTTCGGCGTTGTGCCAGGTTTCCTGGCGTATCAGTTCACCCGACATTGCGCTGGGAAACTCGGCCACATCACCAGCAGCGTAGACCGCTGGGTCACTGGTTTGCAGCTGGGCGTTGACGACCACGCCGCGCTGCACGGTCAGGCCGGCATCACGCGCCAAGTCCACACCCGGCTCAATGCCGATGCCGACCACGACGGTGTCTGCCTCGACCGAGGAACCATCGGCGAGGTGCAGGACCAGGCCCTGCGAGGTGGATTCAATGCGGGTGGGACTGGCACCCAAAAGCACATGGGTGCCGCGCGCACGGTGCAGCCGCAGTGCGCGCCCGGCCAGCGCTTCAGGCACGGCCCGGCCCATCAGACGGGGAGCCCCTTCCACCAACGTGACTTCGCACCCCAGCTTGCGTGCTGAGGCGGCAACCTCCAGGCCGATGAATCCACCGCCAATGACCGCCAGCCTCTGACCCGCCACCAGACGCGGTGCTAGGGCCTGGGCATCATTCAGCGTCCGCAGTGACAACACGCCTGGCAGGTCTGCACCCGGCAAGCTCAGGGATCGGGCACGTCCGCCAGTGGCCAGTAGCAAAGCCTGATAAGGCAACACGTCTCCATTGCTCAAGGCGACGGTTTTGCCCTGGGTGTCGATGCGGACCGCTTTTGCCACATGGCGCTGCACATTCAACGCGGAGCCATCTGAATCGGACATCAACGCGCAAGACCCGGCCTCGCGCTCCCCCGTCAGCAAGTCCTTGGACAACGGCGGACGCTCGTAGGGCGCATGGGCTTCATCACCGATCAGGTGGGTGACCCCGGCCCAGCCCAGGTCCCGCAAAGCCTGCACGGCTCTCCCGCCGCAATGACCGGCACCCACCACCACCATGGTGTTCTGTTCTGAAGTCTGCATCGCACTGTGGGCTGAAGTCAGCCTTGATGTTGAAAATTGGAATGCCGATTATGCAAATATTTTTCTATTTAATCCAATTGTCGGAAATAAGTTTTCTTCCATAGAATGAACTTTTACATGTTCGAGGGCACCATGGCCGCTGTCAACGCCGAAAAACTCACTGTCGATCAGCTGATTAAACGCATCTCGGGTGACTACGAAGACCTGAGCAAGCAGCTCAAGGTGATCGCCCGCTATGTGGAACAGCACCGCGACCATATCGGCCTGGACGGCATCCAGCAGGTGGCATCACAGTGCGAAGTGCAGCCTTCGGCCGTGGTCCGATTTGCCAAGCATTTCGGCTTCAGTGGTTTCTCGGAAATGCAGGCGATTTTTCGGGAAGGTTTGTCTCGTCAGCTGGCACCAGGGCGCAATTACAAGGCCCGCATCCGTGACGTTATTGAGTCGGGCACGGGCAGTTTGTCCAGCCCCGACATCGCCCGTGAATTTTTGGCCGGATCCATTGCCGGCATGGAAGAGTTGCAGGCCAGTCTGGATGGCCCCAGCTTTCAAAAGGCGGTTGAGTTGCTGGCTGTGAGCGATTGCATCTGGGTCGTCGCCTCGCGCCGGTCGTTCCCGATTGCCGCTTACCTGGACTACGCGTTTCAGCATACGGACAAGCGCGTGGGCCTGGTGTCGGGCCTGGGCAGCATGCACCATGGCCAGATGCGGTCGGTGCGCGAAGGCGACGTGATGGTGGCCATTTCCTTCTCGCCGTATGCCGAAGAAACCATTGCGGTGTCGCGCATGGCTGCGGAGCGTGGTGCCAAGCTCATCGCCATCACCGACAGCCGCATGAGCCCCCTGGCCAAACTGGCCGAGGTGGTCCTGGTGGTGCAAGACAACTCCACCTTTGGCTTTCGCTCCCTGAGCAGCACCATGGGATTGGCCCAGAGTCTGTTCATTGCGCTGGCCTATACATTGGAGCTACCTTATCGCTCCACCACGACGCCGGCAGCTGAGCCCGCAGCTTCTGCCACTGGCAAGTAAGGCTGGCTGGGCAGGTTTTCGGCGCAGAAAAGGCGGAACTCATTGGGCCCGGTGGGTGGCATCTGGTCGAGCCACTTGTTGACAAACAGCAGGTGCTGCATGCCCGAGAGCATCTGACCGTCTGGATCCTGGTCAATCACCAGATCCATCTGACCTTGCACCAGTGATTCCCGGTGCTCGTCTGACAGCTCGTGCCCCACCCAGACCACCTTGCCAGCCTGACCGTGTCGACGCAGCGCCTGCACGATGCCCGTAGACCCGGCACCGCTGTGATACACGCCCACCAGCGGCTGGTCTATCCCCAGGCGCAGGGCGGCATCAACGGCTTCAAAGGTTTTGTCCGGGTCGTCCAGGCAGGCTTGCACTGGCAGACAGTGCAGGTGTGAAAACCGCTCGGCTACCACGCCCATGAAGCCGCCGGTGCGATCCCGATGCGCCCGGTAGGCCAAATCATTGGTGAGCACCAGCACGCGGCCTGGCTGCCGAACAAGGCGACCCATGAAGTGGCCAGCCGTCCGACCCGCGTGCTGGTTGTCGATGCCGGCGTAGTGCAGTCGCGGCACGTCGCTGATGTCGCTCATGAGGGTCACCACCGGCACGCCCTGCAGGCTGGCCGCGCGCACAGCTTCCCGCAGCAAGGGCGTGTCGTGCAGAGCGACGATGAGTCCATCGCGCCGGTGCGGGGGGTGCTGGATGAATGCCGCCGTCTGTGCCTCATCCTGCGATGCAAACTCGTGCCGGTGCACCACGATGCGCCGGTCCAGCAACTGCATGATGCGTTCCAGCGCCAGTTCCATGCGCCGGAAAAAGGGCGTTCGGCTGCGTGCCATGACCACATCAAAACGGGTCAGGCCGCTGCGCACATCCGGCAATTGCCGCTTGGTGCCCAGTTGCTTGGCCGCCCGGATTACTTTTTCCCGGGTGCTGACCGAGGTGCTTCCCCGCTCGTTGAGCACGCGGTTGACCGTGGCGATGCCCACACCGGCCTGCAGCGCGATGTCGGTCAGCCTAGGGCTGCTCTTTCGACGGGGAGCCGATGTGGCGGGCATGTTGGCAATCAGGCGGCCACTGCAGCGCCCTCTGCCTGCTCAGCCACTGCTTGACGCAGGTAAGCCATGCTGCTGACTAGGCGCTGTTCGATGTCGGCGGCCGCCGCAATTTCCTCGGCAAACGGCTCGAATGAGCACAGGCCTGTGTAGCCCGCCTGGAACAGGGTGTTGATCTGGGCAGCGTTGCCCAGGCGGTCTGCCGCTCCTACCAGCACGCGGTGACCATCTCGCATCTGGTTGGCGCTCAGGGCCACGTCTTCCACGCCAGAGATGTGAATCAGGCCGGTCAGTTCAGGGAAGTACAAGCCTTCTCCTGCCAGGTGATGGTGAAAGGTGTCGTGTACCAGGCGGAAGGTGCTGGTGTCGCCGATCTCGCGAATGGCGCGCACGGCCTGCGACTTGCGGCGAACGGCGCACTCTTCAAAACCCAGCGGCTCCACCAGGCCGATCAGGCCGGCTTCGTCCAGCAGCGGCTTGAGGCTCTGGAGGGCATGTACCAGGTCGGCATGGCGCTGCTCGGGCGTGCGGGCATCGCGCAGGCTGTTGGTGGGGCACAGCACCAAGGCCTCGGCACCGCAGCCGACGGCATAGGCAATCATGTCTTTGGCTTCAGCCGCGCGGGTGGCGTCAAACTGCTCGAAGCGCTGCAGGGCATTGATCGAGCGGATGGTGAGGCCATGGGCCTTGGCCACAGCGCCGATGTCGGCGGCAGAAGCGCCGTCGACCATTTCGACGCCAGGCAGGTCGTTGCGAATCTCGATGGCAGACACGCCCAGGCGTTTCACCAAAGCGGCAAACTCGGCAAAGCCAATGCGTGGTGCGCTGATGCGGTTGATGGAAAACTGAATGGCTGCGGACATGAAGAAGGTCTCCGGTAAGGCGTGTCAAAAAAGAGAGCAGGGCTGCGGTGCACCCGTAAATGGCTGGACGGTGGCACGAACGAAGACTGGACTGTAAAAAAATGAGCGCGTGTTAGCAGCAAGATTTTTGATCAAATTTGATCAAAATGTAGAGCCGTTAGTCTTTTAATCTTGAAATTTAATTCGAGATTGAATTTTTTTGGAATTTTCTTTTCATTCGTGTAAAACGTCTTTATAGTGCTGCTTGTTCTTGCTCGCGCTGGCGGGCTTTTTTTCGACCTACTTTTGGAATTCCCATGAAAAACGTCGCTGTTTTTGGCGCTGGCCGCATCGGCCGCATCCACGCATCCAACCTGGTCGCCCTGTCCGGCGTCAAGCTCAAGTACGTGTCTGACCCCATGCCAGCCGCTGCTGCCGACCTGGCGCAGAAGGTCGGCGCTGAAGTCGCCACCGTGGAAGCCATCCTGGCCGATGCCAGCATCGACGCCGTGGCCATCTGCTCGTCCACCAGCACCCACAGCGACCTGATCACCCGAGCTGCTGCCGCAGGCAAGAACATCTTCTGTGAAAAGCCGGTTGACCTGTCGGTGCCCCGCGCCGAAGCTTGCGCACAGGCGGTCAAGGACGCAGGTGTGGCTTGCATGATCGGCTTTCAGCGCCGCTTTGACCCCACCTTCAACGAAGCCCGTAGTCGCATGGATGCCGGCGTCATCGGCAACCCCGAAATGCTCATCGTCACCAGCCGCGACCCAGGCGCGCCTCCGGCCGACTACATCACGGCTTCGGGCGGCATCTTCCGCGACATGCTGATTCACGACCTGGACGTGTTCCGCTGGATTCTGTGCGCCGACGGCGATGAAGCTGAATGGCTGAGCGCCACCGGTTCGGTGCTGACCGACCCCGCCATCGCCGCTCTGGGCGACGTGGACAGCACTGCGGTGAGCATCCGTACCAAGAAGGGCCGCCTGTGCCAGATCAACACCAGCCGCCGCGCCGCCTATGGCTACGACCAGCGTTTTGAAGTGCTGGGTGCCAAGGGCCTGCTGCAGTGCGGTAACCACACACCCACCGAGGTGGTGCAATGGGATGCCAACGGCATCAGCGGCGACAAGCCTGAGAACTTTTTCCTGCAGCGCTACGCAGCCGCTTATCGCCTGGAAATCATGCACTTCTTCGAGTGCCTGCAAACCGGAGCGGCCTTCAAGACCACCGTGGCCGATGGCGTGGCAGCGCAAAAGCTGGCCGATGCGGCTACAGAGAGCTGGAAGAGCGGCCAGCCGGTCCGTTTCTGAGTATCCACCCGCCACTCGCCGAGGCCGAACATGTCAACTCCCCACGCTCAAACACCCCTCAGAGTCGGCATCGCCGGCCTGGGCCGCCTGGGCCAGCGCCATGCCCAGGCACTGGCGTTTCAAACCCGGCACTGCACCCTGGTGGCGGCCTGCAGCCCGGTAACTGCCGAACTGGACTTTGCCCGCCAGCAGCTGGGCGTGACGCGCTTGTACGCTGACTTCGACGCCTTCATCGCCGACCCTGAGCTGGATGCTGTTGTACTGGTCACGCCGACCAACCTGCATGCCGACCAGACCATTGCGGCACTGAAGGCAGGCAAGCACGTGTTTGTAGAAAAACCCCTTGCCCTGAACGTCCCAGATTGCGAGCGGGTGCTCGCAGTGGCAGCCCAGTACCCGAAGCAAATCGCGATGGTGGGCTTCGTGCGCCGCTTCGACCCCAGCTACCGTACGGCCCAAGCCAGCATAGAGGCGGGCGAGATCGGTACGCCTTTTCTGGTGCGCTCACAAACCTGCGATCAGAACGACCCCGATGGCTTCTTTGTCCGCTTTGCCCCCACCTCGGGGGGCATCTTCATGGATTGCAGCGTGCACGACATCGACCTGGCCCGCTGGATGCTTGGCAGGCCACAGGCGATCCGCGCCTTTGCCACAGGTACCACGGCCCTGCACCCAGCGTTGGCCGAGTTTGGTGATGTGGACAACGGCCTGGCGATTGTCGAGTTTGAAGGTGGCAAGCGCGCCGTGTTTTACGCTTCACGCACGATGGCGCACGGGCACGAAACCAGCACCGAGATCATCGGTACGGCCGGCAAATTGGCGGTGGGCGAACACGCTGCCCGCGACCGCGTGGTGCGCAGCGACACCCTGGGTGTGCGCCATGCCGTGCTCAAGGACTTCTACGAGCGTTTTGAAGCAGCCTTCGCGGCAGAAATGAACGATTTCATCGCCGCCTGCCGGGGCGAGAAAGCGCTGACCCTGACCTTGAGCGACGCCTTGGAAGCCACCCGCATCGGGCTGGCGATCACCCGCTCCCTGCACAGCGGCATGCCCGAGGCGGTTTAAGCGACGGTGCCCAGACGCGTCGAGAAAATCTCGTTGGCCTGACGACTTCGGGCATCGATCCGCCCCAGCAAGGGGCGCACCTTCTCGTCAAACACCAGGCCCAAGCGTCGACACGCCGCTGCTGACATGGTCGTGACCCGGCTCTCATCCGGGCCCGCCAGCCCCAAGGCATTGCTCAATACTTCTCCCACATGCACCAGCGCGACCAGTGGGCTGCTGGCTTTGGGGTCGGGTTCGCAATGCCCCTCGATGGCGGCAGCGATATCGACCGGCAGGCCCCAGTAAGCGGCCAGCCAGGCACCCAGAGTGGCATGGTCAACACCGAAGTAGCGCCGCTCCATGACCTCATCGGCTACGCCCTGGACCAGGGCATCGGACCGGCAGGCACGGTAGGCGTCGGCCTGAAAGCTGTACAGCCACAGCTGGCCGATGTCGTGCAACAGACCAGCGATCAGGGCCGTATCGGCCGACACACCCGAGTCCCCCAGATGCAGGGTGAGCTCATGGCAACAGAGGCCTACCGACATGCAATGCGCCCAGAAGGTGGCTGGCGGCGAGTTGTGCCCCAGCGAGTCCAGGAAAGCGCCGACGCTGCTGACCAGGGTGATTTTGCGCACCCGGCTCATGCCGATGAGGGAGGTGGCGGTGTACAGATCGTTGACCACCGAGCCGCGACCAGCCGCAGCCATGTTGGCGGCGGAAATGACGCGAGCGGCAATCACGGGGTCGTGCTCCACGCAGTGCGCCAGCACGCGCAAACTGCCATCCGGATCGTCCAAAGTGGCCAGGATGTCGGCAATGACGCGCGGGAAACTGGGCAGCGTGGCACTGCGTTCGATCACCTCTTCACGGTTCAGGAAGCAGGGTGTCATCAGGCAATTCTGTAGGCGATGACCTGCTCATACAGCGCAGCCAGGTCTGGGGACGAGAGGTCGGCTCCCTGAAAAATATGAGCCACCTGCTGCACGATCCGCTCGGTGTCTGCGGCCACCTCTGCGCCCGAGCGGAGATCTTCCTCGGCCACGGCAACATACTCGGCATGGTGCGCCATGAGCTGACGTACGTTTTCCGGGGTCAGGACGTGGCCTGCAGGCAAGCTCAAACTCAAACGCCCCTGTTCGATCACTTGGGCCGGCACACCCAAGACCATGCCGGCCTGGACTTCGGTCAATGGCAGATAGCGGGTACGGGTACGCATAGCAGACAAGTTTGGTTTACCGTGTCAAGCGGGTAAGCGCTTCCTGGTATTTGGCAGCGGTTTTGACGATGACAGCCTGAGGCACCCGGGGCGCAGGCGGGGTTTTGCTCCAGGGTTTGCCATCGACCTGCACCGCCTCCAGCCAGTCACGCACAAACTGCTTGTCGTAGCTGGGTGGATTGGTACCGGCGTCGTAACTTTCAAGCGGCCAGAAGCGCGAGGAATCGGGCGTCAGCACCTCGTCCATCAGGGTCAGCGTGCCTTCCGCGTCCAGACCGAACTCAAACTTGGTGTCGGCAATGATGATGCCCTTGGTCAGAGCGATCTCGGCGGCAGCTTTGTAGATCGCGATGCTGATGTCGCGTATGCGGGTGGCCAGGTCCAGACCAATCATCTCCACCGTGCGCTCAAAGGTGATGTTTTCGTCGTGGTCGCCCACCGCCGCCTTGGCCGCCGGGGTGTAGATGGGCTCGGGCAGCTTGCTGGCGTTGAGCAGGCCCTCGGGCAGGGGTACACCACACACCTGCCGGTTCTCCTGGTACTCCTTCCAACCGCTGCCGGCCAGATAACCACGCACCACTGCCTCAACGGGGATGGGCTTGAGTCGTTTGACTAGCATGGAGCGGCCTTGCACCAATGGCACTTCATCGGGGCTCACCACACTCTCGGGCGCATCGCCAGTCAGGTGGTTGGGGCACATGTGCCCGAGTTTGTCGAACCAGAACAGAGCCATCTGCGTCAACAGCACACCCTTGCCCGGAATGGGCTCGCCCATGATCACGTCGAAGGCACTCAGGCGGTCACTCGCCACCATCAGGATGCGATCGTCACCTACAGCATAGTTGTCACGCACCTTCCCTCGTGCCAACAAAGGAAGGGAATGGAGGTTTGAAGTGTGCAGGGATGAAGTCATGGTCAGAGGCAAAGGTGGACTCGGCAATGAAAAAGGCCCGGTGACGCATCAGCGGGCCTGAAGCCATTTCTTCGAATTATCGCAAGGAACGGCCATGTTTGACGGGCTGGCCAGCGCCAGCACCGAGGGTCAGATCACCGTTTGCGCCAGCTCACCCCGGGCGTACTGCGCGGCCACCTGGCTCAGGGTGTAACCCTTGATCTTGGCGCCCTGGCCTTCACAGCCAAACTCCAGATAGCGTTGCTTGCACACCGCCTTGGCCGCTTCGCGTGCAGGCTTGAGCCACTCGCGGGCGTCGAACTTATCAGGGTTCTCGGCCATGAACTTGCGCACGGCACCGGTCATGGCCAGACGAATATCGGTGTCGATGTTGATCTTGCGCACCCCGTACTTGATGGCTTCCTGAATTTCCTCGATGGGCACACCGTAGGTTTCTTTCATCTTGCCACCAAACTGGTTGATGATCGCCAGCAGCTCTGGCGGCACCGACGAGGAGCCATGCATCACCAGATGGGTGTTGGGGATGCGTGCGTGAATTTCCTTGACGCGGCTGATGGCCAGGATGTCGCCAGTGGGCTTGCGGCTGAATTTATAGGCACCGTGGCTGGTGCCAATGGCGATCGCAAGCGCATCCAGCTGCGTGGCCTTGACGAACACGGCGGCCTCTTCGGGGTCTGTCAGCATCTGGCTGTGGTCGAGCTTGCCAACCGCGCCAATGCCGTCTTCCTCACCGGCGTCGCCGGTTTCCAGGTTGCCCAGGCAACCCAGCTCGCCCTCTACGGTCACTCCCGCGCGGTGGGCCATGTCCACCACCTGACGAGTCACGTTCACGTTGTAGTCAAAACTGGAAGGCGTCTTGCCGTCCTCCAGCAAGGAACCGTCCATCATCACTGAGCCAAAACCCAGCCCGATAGCGCCCTCGCACACTTTGGGTGAGGTGCCGTGGTCCTGGTGCATGACCAGCGGGATGTGGGGGTAGGCCTCTGCAGCGGCCAGGATCAGGTGCTTGATGAAAGGCTCGCCCGCGTACTTGCGAGCCCCCGCGCTGGCCTGCAGGATCACGGGTGCACCGACCTCATCGGCCGCAGCCATCACGGCCTGCACCTGCTCCAGATTGTTGACGTTGAACGCTGGAATACCGTAACCATTGGCTGCGGCATGGTCCAGCAACTCGCGCATTGAAACGAGTGCCATGCTAGAAATCTCCGGGGAAGTTGGTAACCGCTTGGTAACTTTTGACCATTGCGGCGGATTCTAGCTTTCCCGTTTCGGGAGATTTCTTACGCGACCTGAATGATTTGGAGCATGTTGGTGCCGCCCGGCGTGCCCATGGGCATGCCGCAAGTGATCGCATAGATATCGCCTGACTGCACAATGCCACGGCTCTTGAGTTCGGACTCAGCCTGTTCCAGCGCGGTGTCCCGATCGCTGCTGGACGTCATCAGAATAGGACGCACGTTGCGATAAAGAGCCATCTTGCGCTGGGTAGCCAAATTGCGGGTCAAGGCGTAAATCGGCACTTCGTTGGGGTGGCGGCTCATCCACAGGGCGGTGGATCCGCTTTCGGTCAACGCCACGAGCGCCTTGGCGCCCAGGTGGTGGGCCGTGAACAGGGCGCCCATGGCGATGGTCTGATCAATGCGGGTGAAGGTCTTGCCCGTGAAGTCGGCCTCCAGTTTCATGTCTTCGGCGTTCTCGGCCGCATGACAGATTTTGGCCATTTCGATGACGGTTTCCAGCGGGTACTTTCCGGCAGCGGTTTCGGCCGACAGCATCACAGCATCGGTGCCATCCAGCACGGCATTGGCCACGTCGCTCACCTCTGCGCGGGTGGGCACCGGATTGGTAATCATGGACTCCATCATCTGGGTGGCTGTGATGACCACACGGTCGTTCTCCCGGGCCAGGCGGATCATGCGTTTTTGCAGCGCAGGCACGGCGGCATTGCCGACTTCAACGGCCAGGTCGCCACGGGCCACCATGATGCCGTCGCTGGCCATCAGGATTTCCTCCAGGCGGGGAATGGCCTCAGCGCGCTCGATCTTGGCGATCAGGCCAGGACGGTGGTTGTACTCGGCACCCGCCACGTTGCACAGCTGGCGCGCCATTTCCATGTCGGTGGCATTTTTCGGGAAGCTCACCGCCACATAGTCAGCCTGGAAGCTCATCGCCGTGCGGATGTCTTCCATGTCCTTGGCGGTCAGGGCGGGGGCTGTCAAACCGCCACCTTGCTTGTTGATGCCCTTGTTGTTGGACAGCTCACCACCCAGCTTGACGGTGGTGTGCACCTGCTCACCGCGCACGGCGTCCACGGTGATGACGATCAAGCCGTCGTTGAGCAACAGCACGTCGCCGGCCTTGACTTCACGCGGCAGGGCCTTGTAGTCCAGGCCCACGGCGTCGATGTCACCCAGCTCGGTGCGGGCGGCATCCAGGATGAATTTTTGGCCGGGCTCCAGGAACACCTTGCCCTCGGCGAACTTGCCGACCCGGATTTTGGGGCCCTGCAGGTCGGCCATGATGGCCACTTCGCGGCCAGCGCGACGGGCGGCTTCGCGCACCATCGTGGCGCGGTCAATGTGGTCTTGGGCTTTGCCGTGGCTGAAGTTGAGCCGAACGACATTGGCGCCGGCGCGGATCAGTTGCTCAAGAATGGCCGGATCGCTGGAAGCTGGGCCGAGGGTGGCAACGATTTTGGTGGCGCGGCGTGGGACCATGACTTTTCTTCTCCTGTAAGTAGGGGGAAGATTCTTGCACGGAAGTGGTTACAAGGGGGCATCAAGCTGCACCCCCTTGTCGGGGTCAGCCTGCTCAGGCGCTGGCGCGTCGGCTGAGGATGTCAAAAGCGGGCAGTGTCTTGCCTTCCAGCACTTCCAGGAAGGCACCGCCACCAGTGGAGATGTAACCCACCTGTTTTTCCATGCCGTATTTGGCAATGGCCGCAAGCGTGTCACCACCGCCCGCAATGCTGAAGGCGCTGGAATCGGCAATCGCCTGGGCGATGATGCGCGTACCGTTCTCGAAAGCAGCAAACTCGAACACGCCCACGGGGCCGTTCCAGACGATGGTGCCGGCGGCCTTGAGCTGCTCGGCCAAGGCTGCTGCAGTTTGCGGACCGATATCGAGAATCAGATCGTCATCAGCCACCTCGGTGGCAGCCTTCACGGTCGCCACAGCGTCTGCAGCAAAGGTTTTGGCAGTGACCACATCCACCGGGATGGGAACTGCCGCGCCACGAGCTTTCATGGCGTCAATCACGGCGCGCGCCTGGTCCACAAGATCCTTCTCAGCCAGGCTCTTGCCGATGTTCAGGCCAGCAGCCAGCATGAAGGTGTTGGCAATGCCACCACCAACGATGAGCTGGTCCACCTTGGAGGCCAGGCTTTGCAAAATGGTCAACTTGGTCGATACCTTGGAGCCCGCCACGATGGCCACCAGTGGGCGCTTGGGCGAGGCCAGGGCCTTGCTGATGGCATCCATCTCGGCCGCGAGCAGGGGGCCGGCAGAGGCAATGGGGGCAAACTGGGCGATGCCGTAAGTGGAGGCTTCTGCCCGGTGTGCCGTGCCAAATGCGTCGTGCACAAAGATGTCGCACAAGGCGGCCATTTTCCTGGCGAGTTCTTCGTTGTTTTTCTTCTCGCCCTTGTTGATACGGCAGTTTTCCAGCAACACCACCTGACCGGGCTGCACGGTCACCCCGTCGACCCAGTTGGACACCAGCGGCACATCGCGACCCAGCAACTCAGCCAGGCGCTGAGCCACCGGGGCCAGCGAATCGTCGGCCTTGAACTCCCCCTCGGTGGGGCGACCCAGGTGGGAGGTCACCATGACCGCAGCGCCGGCATCCAGCGCCATCTGGATGCAGGGCACCGAAGCACGGATGCGCGTGTCTTCGGTGATGGCGCCCGCGTCATCTTGCGGCACATTGAGGTCGGCGCGGATAAACACGCGGCGGCCGGCTACCTTGCCCTGGGAACACAGATCGGAAAAGCGGATGACGTTCATGATGAGAAAAGGTTGGACATGGAAAAACCAGGCTGAGTCAGCCCGGCGGTGGGCAGAATTTTAGGTTCCGCCCAGTAACAGGCCGGGTTCAATTTTGCAGCCGCGCAAGAAGTCGGCCACTGCCAGGCGTTTGCCCCCTGGGCGCTGCACTTCGGTGATCAAAACCGCGCCTGCCCCAGCTGCCACCAGCAGCCCGTCGTTGTTCACCGCCAGTAACTCGCCGGCCCGTTGCGGCGCTTGCAAGGGCTGCCCGGCCAGATCGGCGGGCACGGACGCCGACCACACCTTGAGTGCCTCGCCTGACAGTGTGGTGGCTGCCCCCGGGAAGGGGTTGAATGCCCGAACCCGGCGGGCAATCAGGTCGGCAGGCCAGGTCCAGTCGATGGTGGCCTCGTGCTTTTCGATTTTGTGGGCATAAGTCACGCCGTCGGCGGGTTGCGGCAGGGGTTTCAGATCCCCGGCGCTCAACCGCGACAGCGCCTGCACGATCAGCTGCCCACCCAGCTCAGCCAGGTGGTCGTGCAGTGCACCCGTGGTGTCCGCGTCTGACATGGGCACGGCGTGCGTCAGCAGCATGTCACCTGTGTCCAGGCCTGCATCCATTTGCATGATGGTGATGCCGGTCTTCGTGTCGCCGGCTTCAATGGCCCGGTGGATCGGTGCCGCACCGCGCCAACGCGGCAACAGGGAGCCGTGGATGTTCAGACAGCCCAGTGGAGGCAGGTCCAGCACCCACTGCGGAAGAATCAGGCCATAGGCCGCCACGATCATGGCATCGGCCCGGGCGGCCAGCATGGCGGATCGGGCCTGCTGCGCATCTTCGGGGTATTTGCCATCGAGTCGCAGGCTACGCGGCTGGGCCACCGGGATGCCCAGCGATTGCGCATATTGCTTGACGGGTGAAGGCTGCAGCTTCATGCCCCGACCCGCAGGGCGATCGGGCTGGGTCAGCACCAGAGCAATGTCGTGACCCGCCTCATGAAGCTGCTGCAGCGCGACCCGCGCAAACTCGGGTGTGCCGGCAAAGATCAGCCTCAATTGCGTTCCTCGCGCTTGGCCTTGGCCAGCTTGGTCTTGATGCGATTGCGTTTGAGCGGCGACAGGTACTCGACAAACACCTTGCCCATGAGGTGATCCATTTCATGCTGGATGCACACCGCCAGCAGACCATCGGCGCTGATCACGCGCGACACTCCTTCGCCGTCGAGGGCGCGCACCTGCACCTCGTCAAAACGCTCCACGCCGTCGTAAATGCCGGGTACAGACAAGCAACCCTCTTCGTTCAGGTGCTTCGCAGTGCTGGTACCCACCAGTTCGGGGTTGATCAACACCAAGGGGTCGTCGTGATCTTCTGAAACGTCGATGACAATCAAACGCTCATGCACATTGATTTGCGTTGCCGCCAAGCCAATACCTGGCGCTGCGTACATGGTCTCCAGCATGTCGGCGATGAGGGACTTGATGCGGGCGTCTACCGCCTGCACGGGTTTGGCCACGGTGTTGAGCCGGGGATCGGGATAACAAAGAATGGGTAGTAATGCCATGGATACTTCTGTAAAGACAGACTTATTTTCGCCACTTTTGGCCGGGCTTGCCGGCCGCAGTGACCGTCCCGTTGCCCTGGCGCGGCCATGGGCGCAGAATCTACGGACTTTTTGCCCGGCCACGTAGCCTGTTCTCATTTGACAATACGGCCCACCATGATCCACACGATGACCTCGAATTTCTCACGCAAGCCGCTGCTGATCGCAGCTTTGTTGGGCGTTGCCGCCGCAGCACCAGCTGGGGCGCAAACCCTGACGGTGACTTCGCAACAGCAGGCCAGCGCCCAAAAAGTGGCCCAGGCCGGTGTGCCTTTGAGCGACCTCAGTCCCAATGCGCCATCAAGTTACACCGTCAAAAGTGGCGACACCCTGTGGGCAATTTCTGGTCTGTTTCTGACCAGTCCCTGGCGGTGGCCCGAGCTGTGGGGCATGAACCTGAAGGACATACGCAACCCGCACCGCATTTATCCCGGGCAGGTGCTGTTTCTGGATATTCAGGACGGGATGGCTCGTTTGCGCAGCGGGCAGGCCAAAAATGCCATCGGCGGTGCCGACAGCAGCATCGAGACCGTGCGCGTGTCGCCACGCACGCGCGTCGAAAGCCTGGGTGACGCTGCTATTCCGACCATCGATACCAACGCGATTGAGCCCTTTCTGGCCGAGCCCATCGTCCTGGACGAGCAGGGCCTGAATGCGGCACCCCGTATCGTGGCTACGGCTCAGGAAGGCCGGGTGCTTCTGGCACGTGGTGATCGTGCTTACGCCCGGGGGCCCGCGGCGGCACCGATGGCGGAAACGGCGAACCAGGCACGTCTGTATCGTGTGTTTCGCAATGCCACCGCCCTGAAGGACCCGGTCAGCGGCGAAGTGCTAGGCTATGAAGCGCAATATGTCGGCAAAGCCAGCCTGGAGCGTCCCGAAGGCACCCAGACCACCACCGATGCCGATGGCAAGTCACAAACTGCCGTCATTCCCGCCACCATCGACATCGTGGCTGCCAAGGAAGAAATGCGTATGGGTGACCGCCTGTTGCCCGAGCCAGCGCGCGAATTCAACACCTACATGCCGCATGCGCCTTTGGACAAGGTGGACGCACGGGTGGTGTCGGTCTACGGCAGTGCGGTCGCCAATGCCGCCCAGAGCCAAGTCGTGGCCATCAACAAGGGCCAACGCGATGGCATGGAGCGCGGTCACGTGATGGCGATCCTGAAAGACGGTGCCCGCCTGGTGGACAAAACTGATCCCGAGCGCGCCCAACTCAAGCTGCCGGACGAGCGTAACGGCCTGCTGATCGTGTTCAGAACCTTTGAGCGTGTGTCTTACGCCCTGGTGCTGAACATCAAGGACGCCGTGCGCGTGGGCGACCGCCTGGTCAACCCTCGCTGACGCGTGCAGCACAGGCTCGCACATGACCCGCGATGAGCTTGGCTATTGGCTGCGCTTGACCCTCACTCCAGGCGTGGGTGATGTCAGCGCCCGCAAGTTACTGGCCAGTTTTGGCCTGCCACAGGCGATTTTTCAGCAAAGTCCCGTGGCACTGTCTCAGGTGGTCAGCGAACGGCAGGCTGCTGCGCTGATGCAGGAGCCGCCGGAACTCGCGGCCTTGGCCGAGACCACCTGGCAGTGGCTGCAGGGTGCCCATGCCGGCGTGCCGGAATGGCGGCATGTGGCCGTTTTGGGCGACGAAGCCTACCCCCCAGCGCTGCTCACCCTGGAGGATCCGCCCCTGATCGTGTACCTGCTGGGCGCCCGCTGGATCGTGGAGGACGCACTGACGCTGGGCCTGGACGTTCAGGCCGCTGCCATGCAGGCGCTGAACCTGAGCCTGTCAAACAGCTTGGCCGTGGTGGGCAGCCGCAACCCGACTCCCCAGGGCGCCAGCAATGCGCGTGAATTTTCTCGCGCCCTGAGCGAGGCAGGCATGACCATCATCTCGGGCCTGGCATTGGGCGTGGACGGCGCAGCGCATGACGGCGCGTTGCTGGGATTGGGCACCGGGCGTGAGCGCCTGGCCACGCTGGCAGTGGTTGGCACCGGCCTGGACCGGGTCTACCCACAGGCTCACCGAAAACTGGCACATCGCATTGCCGACCAGGGCCTGTTGATCAGCGAGTATCCCTTGGGAACCCCGCCCCTTGCTCCCAACTTTCCCAAACGCAACCGCCTGATTTCAGGCCTGAGTCAGGGCACGCTGGTCATCGAGGCCGCCCTCAAATCCGGTTCGCTGATCACGGCACGTCTGGCGTCGGAGCAGGGCAAGGATGTGTTCGCCATCCCGGGTTCTATCCACTCTGCACAGGCGCGCGGTTGCCATGCCCTCATCAAACAGGGCGCCAAGCTGGTGGAAAACATTCAGGATGTCCTGGAAGAGCGTCTGACTGCTGCGCCTGCGGTCGCGGAGACAGCGGTAGCCCTTGACTTCCAAGCCGAGGGCGACGACGCCCTGCTGGAGGCACTGGGCTTTGACCCGGTCGGTATGGACGCCTTGCAAGCGCGCACGGGTCTGGACACTGCCGCCCTGCAAGTGGCGCTGATGACGCTGGAGCTGGAGGGCCATGTCGCCCGCTTGCCCGGTGGCCTGTTTCAGCGCATGGCCAGCGCCTGACGCCCTTGCATCCCACCCGATCGGCGTGAGCGCCGGCTTCGAAAGCGCGGAAAAGAGGCAGAAGTCCGGCCAAAGCGCACAAGGCGATGGTTCTGGGCTACATTGGGCTCATGTTTGAAGTTCTGGTCTTCGTTTACGAAAATTACTGGCGCGGCGATGCTTGTCCTGAGGGGGAGCATCTGCAACGCAAGCTGCACGCGGTGGGCTTTGAAAAGGACGAGATTGAAGAAGCTCTCGCCTGGCTCAACGGCCTGAAGCTGGCCGCGCACGGCACACAACATCCGTCAGAGGCGTCCGACGGCACGCTTTCCAGGGCAGCCCCGGGTGTGCCCGTGATGCTGGCCAAACCGTCCAGCACCAGCATGCGGGTGTATTCGGCGCTGGAGCAGGAGCAGTTGGGCGCCGAGTGTCTGGGTTACATCTGTTTTCTGGAGGCGGCAGGCGTCTTGCCAGCGCACATGCGCGAAGTCGTGCTCGATCGCGCCATGGCCGTGCCCGAATCACCGGTGGGCGTCGACGATCTCAAGATCATTGTGCTGATGGTGTACTGGAGCTTTGGCGAAGAACCCGACGCCCTGGTGCTGGACGAGCTCTGCGAAGACGCCAGCGACCGCATCGCACATTGAACCGCACCTGGCCGTTGGGCCCGATCCAGGGCAACCGAGGCATCAGCCCAGCAGGCGCTCCGGATTGGCCTCGATCTTGGCCAGGGCATCGCGCGTGGCGCGCACCATGAGCGGCTCGTCTTCCTGGGGTTGCAGCAGGCCTGCCTGCAAATAAGACGCCAGTCGACCCGCCTGTATGACATAGCTGCGTCCGTCTTTGGCACCCAGCAGATTCAGGTGACCCTGCGCGCTGCGCCATAAAAACTGCACCGTGCTGATATGGCCGTTGTGGTCCAAGACAAACCAGGAGCCCGGCAACATGTCACGGGCCCACTCTTTCATGGCCTGCGTTGGCACGGTGCCACCATTCACGATGACCTCGGTCGTGGCGGCTTGCGGGCCTAACATCCATTCGATGCTCTGGGCATCCAGTGGCAACTCATCCACCTCTTCGTCGCCGACGTAATCTTCCAGCTGGGCCAGACGGCGTGCGATGTCGCTCACCTGCTCCGGAGACATGGTCTGGGTCTTGGACAGGAAGGCCTGTGCCAGGGTGTCGTTGACTGTCTTGATGTGCGTGTCCTGCTGTTGGGGACTCAATCCCAAAAGCGCCATGCCTTCGCGCAAACGCTCCAGGAGGGCCGGCAGGTCGCGTATGGCCTGCACGCGCTCAACTCGGCCAGGTTTGGCGGACGACATGGCCACCAGGTCACCCGCAACTTTTCTCAGGCCCAGTGTCTGTGGGTGCTGCGGGCCCTGCCGCACTGTGGCCAGGGCCAGAACCTCGACCCAGACCCGGAACAGAAAGAGTCGGATTTCCTCGGGCGCAGGAATCTCGTCAAACAGATGCCGTAATTCAATGGTGTATTGAACCACCAGGGTTTCTTTTTGCTCCAGCTGTTGCGCCACGCTGACCAGTTCGCGAGTGCTGTCGGTGTCTGTCAGGTGTTTGGCCAGAAAAGTCTGGAACTCCTCCAGCACCAGCTCGTACACCTGGCTGCCGGTTTCGGAATATTGTTCGACCACTTGCACCACGCGGCGGACCTCGGCCTCCAGCGGCCCGCCCTGAATGCCACTGGCGTCAAAACCCAGCACACAAGAGCCCATGCGATCAATCAGCAAGCGTGCCGGATGGTCGGTGGTCGACAAAAATTCCGGGTCTTCCAGCGCTACCCGCAAAACCGGGATTTGCAGCCGCGCAAACCACACCCGGATGCTGGGCGGCACACGCTCGTCTTGCAAGATGGACTGAAACATCAAGGCCACGATTTCAATGGTGGCCTTGTCGCCCTGGCTGTCAGCAGACTTTTTCAGCTCGGTGGAACGCCTGCGTAGCTGGTCCGCCAAACGCGTCACCAGTGCCAGGTCGTCCTCCGGCTGCAGCATGTCTTCGTCACCAAAGACCGCGCTGTCGTCCTGCTGGGGCATGGCGGCAATGGCTGCAGCCAGCATGGTGGTGGCGGGATGGTCATGGCCAGGCTCGCTGTCGTCTTCTTGAGCCTGCAGCAGCAGCTGACGAATTTGCCCCATCACGGCCTCTGTGGGCTGGACTTGTGTCCCGGCGGGGAAAGAGCGCGCACCCACACCGCGCAGCGCTGAACGGTGTTCAGATCCAGACCTCGGACTGGAGCCGGGGTTGGCGATGGGCAGCTCGGGCGCCTTCTTGACCACATAACGGTCGTCCAGGGACGGCACGAGGTCCTGCGACTTCAAAAACCTGTTGGCTTGCGTGTAGGCATCGAACAAATGCTGTGTGACGACCTGCTGCACCGCCTCATTGATCAGGGGCCACACCGCACGCGACATGCCGACCTCGTGCCACTGTTCGATCACCGGTAGCAGCAGGGCTTCGCAGCGCAGCAAATCGTCTGAGCGCAGATCATCCCGGCTTTCCAGGTGCTTGACCCGAAAACTCAAATCATCAAACTGCCGGCGAGCCCGCTGCATCACTGCCAGGGCCAAGCGTGACGCCAGAATCTTGTTGTCAGCTGCATCATCACTGACCAGTTCGAGAAGATCGAAGTTGAGCAACGGCTTGGCCGTGGGCTCAGGTTCTGACAGGATGGCTTGCCAGTTCCGAATGACGGCATCCACCCACATCGAGTGGCTGGTTTTGAACTGCGTCCACGCATCACGGCGCAGCTGCATCTCACGCAGGGGCAGGGCGTCGACCAACAGCTCGGTCAGGCGGTCTTGCACCGCCTGACCCACGGCCACCATGCACATGCCCGCATCAAAAATGAACTGGACCCGGACATCCTGGGCCAGTTTGGCTCGCTGTTGCTGGAGCGATAGCGCGGCCATGGGCTTGCGAGGATCAACTTAAACGACGGCCCCGGCGTTGGGATCGTTGGGGTCTTCACCCTTCTTGCCAGCTGTGCTTTTGATCATGTCCTCGCGCTGGATGCCCAGCCACATGGCAATGGCAGCAGCCACAAACACCGACGAGTAAATGCCAAACAGGATGCCGATGGTCAAAGCCAGTGCGAAGTAGTGCAGCGTGGCACCACCGAACAACAACATTGACAACACCATCAGCTGTGTCGAGCCGTGGGTGATGATGGTGCGACTGATGGTGGAGGTGATCGCGTTGTCGATGATCTGCACCGTATTCATCTTGCGATAGCGGCGGAAATTCTCGCGAATACGGTCAAAAATCACCACCGATTCGTTCACCGAGTAACCCAGCACCGCCAGCACGGCTGCCAGCACGGGCAGGGAGAACTCCCATTGGAAGAAGGCGAAAAAGCCCAGGATGATGATCACATCGTGCAGATTGGCGATGATGGCGGCCACCGCAAACTTCCACTCGAAGCGCATGGCCAGGTAAATCATGATGCCGACCACCACAAAGGCCAGCGCCTTGAGACCATCGGTTGCCAGCTCATCACCCACCTGAGGGCCTACAAACTCGGTACGCTGCAGCACCACGGTGGTGTCTGCCGCCTTCAGGGCGGCGAGGACCTTGTCGCTTTGCTGGGCAGAGGTTTCACCTTTGGTGGCTGGCAGGCGGATCAGTACATCGCGCGCCGTGCCGAAGTTCTGCACCTGCACATCATTCAAACCTAGTTTGGCCACCCGGTCGCGGATGGCGGCCAGATCAGCCGGTTGGCTGTAGCTCACCTCCATCAGTGTGCCGCCGGTGAACTCCACCGACAGGTGCAGACCGCGCGAGAACAGGAAGAACACCGCCGCAGCAAAGGTCAGGAAGGAGATCGCGTTGAAGACCAACGCGTGCTTCATGAAGGGGATGTCTTTTTTGATCTTAAAAAATTCCATGGTCCAGACTCCCGCTCAATTGGTTTTGACTGCCGTACCGGTCTCAGGACGCCACACGGTACCGATCGACACACTCTTGAGCTTGTTCTTACGCCCGTACCAAAGGTTGACCAGGCCGCGCGAGAAGAACACGCCCGAGAACATGCTGGTCAGGATACCCAGGCAGTGCACCACGGCAAAGCCGCGCACAGGGCCCGAGCCAAACGCCAGCAAGGCCATGCCTGCGATCAGGGTGGTGACGTTGGAGTCCAGAATCGTGGCCCAGGCGCGGTCGTAACCGGCGTGGATGGCCGCTTGGGGGGAAGCACCGTTGCGCAGCTCTTCGCGCACCCGCTCGTTGATCAGCACGTTGGCGTCAATGGCCATGCCCAGCACCAAGGCCATGGCGGCCATGCCCGGTAGCGTCAGCGTGGCTTGCAGCATGGAGAGCACCGCCACCAGCAACAGCAGGTTGACAGCCAGCGCCACACTGGAGAACACACCAAACAGCAGGTAATAGGCGCACATGAAGACCGACACCGCCACAAAGCCCCAGGTCACGCTGTTAAAGCCCTTGGCAATGTTCTCGGCACCCAGGCTGGGGCCGATGGTCTTTTCCTCGATGATGTCCATGGGCGCAGCCAGCGAGCCGGCGCGCAGCAGCAGGGCCAGGTCATTGGCCTCCACCACGCTCATGGAGCCCGAAATCTGGAAGCGATTGCCCAATTCACCCTGAATCACCGGTGCCGTCAGCACTTCGCCACGGCCCTTCTCGAACAGGATGATGGCCATGCGCTTTTTCAGGTTCTCGCGGCTCACGTCACGCATGATGCGACCCCCCTTGGCGTCCACAGTCAGATCGACCTTGGGCTGCTGGTTCTGCGAATCAAAACCAGGCTGCGCGTCGGCCAAGCTGTCGCCGCTGAGGATGACCTGCTTCTTGACGATGACCGGACGGCCATCACGCTCCAAGAAGCGCTCCGAGCCAAAGGGCACCGGGCCGCTGTTGTTCTCGGCAGCGCGGGCTTCGGCACTGTCGTCGACCATGCGCAGCTCCAGCGTGGCGGTACGGCCGATCAGGTCCTTGGCACGAGCCACATCCTGAATGCCGGGCAACTGCACCACGATGCGGTCCTGCCCCTGTTGCTGAATCACCGGTTCGGCCACGCCCAGTTCGTTGATCCGGTTGTGCAAGGTCGTGATGTTCTGCTTGAGTGCCTGGTCCTGGACCGTGCGTGCCGCCACCGGCTTGATGCTGGCGGTCAACTTGAATTCGCTGCCCTCGGGCACCTCCACCGTTTGCAGGTCGGCAAACTGGTCCAGGATCACGCGCTTGGCGGCATCCAAAGTGGCTGCATCCCGGAAGCGAATGTCGATCGTCTGGCCATTGCGGCTGATGCCGCCGTGGCGCACGTTTTTCTCGCGCAGGACAGAACGCAGATCACCTGCCAGCGACTCCGCCTTCTTGGTCAATGCGCCTTGCATGTCGACCTGCAACATGAAGTGCACACCACCGCGCAAGTCCAGACCCAGATACATGGGCGAGGCGTTCATGGCTGAAAGCCAGGCCGGCGAGCGAGACAGCAGGTTGAGCGCCACCACATAAGAGGTGTCGCCCGCCTCGGGCATCAGGGCTTTCTGGACGGCATCCTTGGCCTTGAGTTGGGTTTCGGTGCTATCAAAGCGGGCCTTGATGGAGCCGCCTTCCAGCACGATGTTCGATGGCGTCAGGCTGGCCGCCTGCAGGGCCTGTTCCACCTTGGCTTGCGTGGCACTGTCAATCTTGACCGTGGCCTTGCCGGCCGATATCTGAATGGCTGGCGCCTCGCCAAAAAAATTAGGCAGGGTGTACAAAAACCCCACCACCAGCGCGACCAGAATGATCGCGTACTTCCACACCGGATAACGGTTCATGAGCGCGCCCGGCACCCTTGCGGGGCCAGCCCGTAAATTGTTTACTTGATGGAACCTTTGGGCAGCACTTGGACAACGGCGCTGCGCTGCACTTGCACTTCGACGCCACTGGCTACTTCCAGGCCAATGTAGCTGTCACCCAGCTTGCTCACCTTGCCCAGCACACCACCCGCAGTGACGATCTCGTCGCCTTTGGCCAGTGCGTCAATCATGGCACGGTGCTCCTTTTGCTTTTTCATCTGGGGCCGGATCATGACAAAGTACAGCACCACAAACATCAGCACCAAAGGCAGCATGCTCATCAAGGTGGACTGCATGTCTCCACCAGCGGCAGCGGGTGCGGTTTGGGCGAATGCGGAAGAAATGAACACAGCGAACTCCAAAAACAAAATGGAACGAAAAACCGCACGGGGATGACCCCGAACGCCACCCTCCAGCGGGAGGCCGCACATTGTATGCGCGGGGTTTTAAGGCCCATTTGATGTGGGCGTAAGGAGGGTCTCTTGGCTGGGCGGAGGCCGGGATGTCGCCCCCGCGGGCGAGCTCCTTTCTTTTGATCGCCAAAAGAAAGGAGCCAAAGAAAAGGCGACCCCAGCGTCTGCGTCCCCGCTGCGCAGCAGCGGGGCAACCTGCGGTGCTCGACCCAGCCGGGGTCCGCGCAAACTCGCTGCGCTCAAACAGCGCGCGGCCCTGATCCGGCTGGCTCTGCGCTCCTCGGCGCATACACAAGGGGCGGGAGCCCGGAAGTCCTGAATCCCACCCCTTTGCTGTTTGCGCCGAGCAGCGCACCGAAACGGGGATCAGAAGAACGCATGTCTGAGCGCAGCGAGTTTGCGTTCTTCCCCCGGTTCGGGAGCAGCACAGGCTGCCCCGAAGCTGCAG
>JBEEJZ010000265.1:0-3870 GCA_041168905.1 Pseudomonadota bacterium
CAGGCCAGGAGTTTGTTGACCTGTTTGGCAGCAAAGCGGCAGATCAAGAGGACTCCGGCAATCACACAGGAACAAAAAATCCTGCCGTAGACGCCTTGATTGAACGTATGACTTCGGCCCGAACGCGTTCCGAACTGCTGCCCGCCTGTCGCGCGCTGGACCGCGTGATCGCCCACAGCCATGTCCTGGTGCCTCAATGGGCGGCCAGCACCCACCGACTGGCCTTCAATGCCTGGCGCCTAGACCGTCCCCTAGAGATGCCCCCCTATGCACAAGGTGAAGGGTGGGCCATTGACACCTGGTGGGCCAAACCCTCAAAGCAGCCATAACCATGCTTGCCTACATCCTCAAACGTCTTGCGCTCATGTTGCCGACCTTGCTGGGCGTCTTGTTGCTCACCTTTGTCGTCATTCAATTCGTGCCGGGAGGGCCGGTCGAGCAGTATCTGGCAGAGGCCAAGTCTGGCGCGGGTGCCGGGGCCGAAAGTGGCGCGCTCAGTTACCGTGGCGCTCAGGGAGTCGACCCCAAGCGCATTGAGCAAATCAAGGCACTGTATGGCTTTGACAAGCCAGCCCACGAGCGCTTTTTCCAGATGCTGGGCCAGTTTGCCCGCTTTGACCTGGGCAAAAGCTTTTTTCAGAACAAAGGGGTTTTTGAGCTGATCAAGGAAAAGTTGCCGGTGTCCATCAGTCTGGGGCTGTGGACTTTTTTCATCAGCTATCTGGTGGCGGTGCCTTTGGGGGTTGCCAAGGCGGTGCGGGCTGGTACCCGCTTTGACCTCGTCAGCACCCTGCTGGTGCTGGTGGGCTACGCCATACCTGGATTTGTGCTGGGCGTGGCCTTGCTGGTGGTGTTTGGCGGCCAGCTGCAGTGGTTTCCCTTGCGGGGGCTCACGTCCAGCAACTGGGAAGAGCTCGGCTGGGCCGCGAGGGTGGTCGATTACCTGTGGCACATCGCGATGCCGGTCACGGCCATGGTGGTGGGCAGTTTTGCCGTGACAACCATGCTGACGCGCAACGCATTCCTGGAGGAAATCCGCAAGCAGTATGTGGTGACTGCCCGGGCCAAGGGCCTGAGTGAGCGGCAGATCTTGTGGAAGCATGTCTTTCGCAACGCCCTGATTCCCATCGTCACCGGGTTTCCTGCGGCCTTTATCGGTGCTTTTTTCACAGGTGCCCTGCTGATCGAAACCCAGTTTTCACTCGATGGCCTGGGCTTGCTGGGTTACGAGAGTGTGATCCGCCGGGACTACCCGGTGGTGCTCGGTACCTTGTATCTGTTCACGCTGATCGGCCTGGTGACCAAGCTGATTTCTGATCTTTGTTATGTTTGGGTGGATCCCCGTGTCAAATTCGATTGAAGGCCTGAGGGCAAGCGCTTCGCCTGCGCGCCGGGCCTGGTTGCGGTTTCGGCGCAATCGACTCGGCTATTGGAGCCTGATGCTGTTTGTACTGATGGTCTTGCTCAGCCTGGGGGCTGAATTGATCTCGAACGACAGGCCGCTGATGGTACGGTACCAGGGTGAAAGCTACTTCCCCATTCTGAAGGACTACTCCGAGAAGACCTTTGGGGGCGATTTCGACACTCCCACCGACTATCTGGACCCCTACATACGCCGGCAGCTCTCTCAAAAAGGCAACTGGGCATTGTTCGCGCCTAACCCGTATGGCGCTAAAACCTTGAATTACTTTGCTCCGGCTCCCAACCCGGCGCCTCCCAGCTCGAACAACTGGCTCGGCACCGACGATCGAGGCCGCGACCTGCTGGCCCAGCTGATTTACGGATTTCGGGTCAGTGTGCTTTTTGCACTGGCCCTGACCACAACCGGGGTGCTTCTGGGCCTGATCACGGGTGCACTGCAAGGATTTTTTGGTGGCCGAACCGACTTGGCCTTTCAGCGTTTCATCGAAATCTGGTCTTCCATGCCCGAGCTTTACCTCCTGATCATCTTCAGTGCCGTATTTGCGCCCAGTGTGGGTTTGTTGCTGATCCTGCTCAGTCTGTTTGGCTGGATGGGCTTGTCTGACTATGTGCGTGCCGAATTTTTGCGCAACCGGCAACTCGACTATGTACGGGCTGCCAGGGCCTTGGGTGTGAGCAACTGGCAAATCATCATTCGCCATGTGCTGCCCAACAGTCTGACGCCGGTGGTTACATTTTTGCCCTTTCGGATGAGCGGTGCGATTCTGGCCCTGACGTCACTCGATTTTCTGGGGCTGGGCGTCCCTCCCGGAACGCCGTCATTGGGCGAGCTGCTGTCTCAAGGTAAGAACAACATTGATGCCTGGTGGATTTCCCTGTCGACCTTTGCTGTGCTGGTCGTCACGCTGTTGCTGCTGACCTTCATGGGCGATGCCCTGCGTGACGCCCTGGACCCCAGGAAGGCGCAAGCATGAGTATCGAAAAACCAGCATTGCTTGATGTGCGTAGCCTGCACGTTTCCTTCGACGGGAAGGTCGTTGTCAATGGCATCGACTTCACCGTGGGGCAGGGCGAAAAAGTAGCCTTGGTGGGTGAGTCTGGCTCGGGCAAGTCGGTATCGGCCCTGAGCCTGTTGGGTCTGGCACAGAACGCGCGCGTCAGCGGCGTTGCCCATTTTTGCGGCACAGACTTGATCACTTCCAGTGAGTCTGTGCTGCGCAGCATCCGTGGCCAGGACATCGCCATGATTTTCCAGGAGCCCATGACGGCCCTGAATCCACTTTTCACGGTGGGCGAGCAAATCGCCGAGGTGATTCAGCTCAAGCAAGGGTTGGTACGCGCCCAGGCCAGAGCTGCGGCGGTTCAGTTGCTGGCCGATACCGGCATCACCGAGCCGCAACGCCGCGCAGGCGCTTATCCGCATCAGCTCTCCGGGGGGCAACGCCAACGCGTGATGATCGCGATGGCCTTGGCAGGCAAGCCTCGTCTTTTGCTCGCCGACGAGCCCACTACGGCTCTGGATGTGACGGTTCGAACACAAATCCTGGATCTGCTGTCTGGCCTACAGGCGGCGCATGGCATGTCGGTACTGCTGATCACGCACGATTTGAACCTGGTTCGGCGCTTTGCAGACCGTGTGCTGGTGATGGAGGAGGGGGCGGTGGTGGAGCACGGCGTGGTTGCGGATGTCTTTGAGCGACCCCAGCATGCCTACACGCGGCGCTTGCTGGATAGCAAACCTGTGCGCTCGGAGCTGCTGGCCGGGGACCAACTGCCGGTGCCTCGTGAGGTGAGTCCAACCGCTGACGGTGGCAGCAATCCAGAGCCACTGGCTGCGGTGGATCTCGGCGTCAAATACGAGATACCCAGGCCCGGATGGCGGGGATGGTTCTCCCAAGGCGAGTTTGTTGCCGTGAAAAACGCCACTTTCCAGTTGATGGCAGGGCGAACTTTGGGTGTGGTCGGCGAGTCCGGCTCGGGCAAGTCCAGCCTGGCACTGGCAGTTTTGGGTTTGATCGCGTCTTCGGGCGACCTGCGACTAAAGGGGCAAGCCTGGCAACACCAGACGGCAGCAGATCGCCCGCTCAGACGCCAGATTCAAGTGGTCTTTCAGGACCCGTTCTCTTCTCTGTCACCGCGCATGACCGTGGAGGAAATCGTGGGCGAGGGGCTGCGAGTCCATGCACCCGAGTTGTCAGTTCGTGAGTGCCAGGCCCGTGTGGCATCAGCGCTGGAACAGGTCGATTTGTCGCTTGAACGTTACCCCGGTATCCTGAACCGCTATCCCCATGAGTTTTCGGGGGGGCAACGTCAGCGAATTGCCATCGCCCGCGCGCTGATCGTAAAGCCTCAAATACTGGTGCTGGATGAGCCCACCAGCGCGCTGGATGTGACGATACAGAAGCAGGTCCTGTCCTTGTTGGCTCGCTTGCAACGCGAGACCGGTTT
>JBEEJZ010000266.1:0-4672 GCA_041168905.1 Pseudomonadota bacterium
TGAATGCTCGCCTGATGGGCGTGGCCCCTACGGGCAATGGCCGTCGCGAAAGCTACGCCCATATTCCCATGCCGCGCATGACCAATACCTATATGTTGGGGGGCGACAAGGCGCCCGGAGAAATCGTCGCCAGCATCAAGAAGGGCCTGTATGCCACCAACTTTGGCGGTGGTCAGGTTGACATTACCTCGGGCAAGTTTGTGTTTTCCGCCAGCGAAGCCTATTGGGTCGAAAACGGCAAGATTCTTTACCCGGTGAAGGGGGCCACCCTGGTGGGTAGCGGCCCCGAATGTTTGAAAAAAGTCAGCATGATCGGCAACGACATGCGTCTGGACAGTGGGGTCGGCACTTGCGGTAAAGAGGGGCAAAGCGTGCCCGTGGGCGTGGGGCAACCCACCCTGCGCATCGATGGTTTGACCGTCGGCGGTACGGCCTGATGCCTGCCCGAGTACTGTCAGCTCCGCGAAAATTGACTGTGCTACATTTCAAAACATGAGTTTCTCGTACTTTTTCTTTGCTTACTTTTGGTTCTCAAGCGCCCCTGGCGGAAGAGAGTTTTAAGCGTAGCCCGAAGAAACGCACAAAAACCTCACCCAACCGCCGGAACCCCCGGCGGTTTTTTTTTACCCTCATTTCAACGCCCCGTGTTCGCGCATCAAGGAGTCGCACCATGACAGTTCAAGCTACCGGTTCCCAAACCTGGCAAGGCAGCCCGTCCATCGCCCCCCGCAATAACGACCGTACCGGTCGAACTGACGACGAACGCATCAAGGACATCACTGTGCTGCCACCTCCCGAGCACCTGATCCGCTTTTTCCCGATTGGGGGCTCACCCATCGAAACGCTGATCTCGGACACCCGGCACCATATCCGCAACATCATGGCAGGCAAGGATGATCGTCTGCTGGTCGTGATCGGCCCGTGCTCCATTCATGACCCGGCTGCAGCCATGGACTACGCGCGCCAGCTCAAAGAGCAGCGTATCAAGTACGCGGACACACTCGAGATCGTCATGCGCGTGTACTTCGAGAAGCCGCGCACGACCGTGGGTTGGAAGGGACTGATCAACGACCCCTACCTGGACGAGAGCTTCCGTATCGATGAGGGCCTGCGCATTGCGCGTCAGTTGCTGATCGATATCAATCGTCTGGGTCTGCCTGCTGCAAGCGAATTTCTGGATGTGATTTCACCCCAGTACCTGGGTGACTTGATCGCCTGGGGCGCGATTGGTGCGCGCACCACCGAGAGCCAGGTGCACCGTGAACTGGCCTCAGGGCTGTCTGCGCCCATAGGCTTCAAGAATGGCACGGACGGCAATATTCGCATTGCCACTGATGCGATTCAGGCTGCTGCGGGCGGTCACCATTTCTTGTCCGTGCACAAGAACGGGCAGGTGGCGATCGTTCAAACCAATGGCAACAAGGATTGCCATGTGATTCTGCGTGGTGGCAAGGCGCCCAATTACGACGCTGAGAGCGTGGCCGCTGCCTGTGCTGACCTGGTCAAGGCCAAGTTACCACCTACTTTGATGGTCGATTGCAGCCACGCCAACAGCAGTAAGCAGCATGAAAAGCAGTTGGATGTGGCGCGCGACGTGGCCGCGCAGGTGGCGGGTGGTTCGAGCAGCGTGTTTGGTTTGATGGTGGAAAGTCACCTGAAGGCCGGTGCGCAAAAGTTCACGCCGGGCAAGGACGATGCCGCTCAGCTGGAATACGGCAAGAGCATTACCGACGCCTGCCTGGGCTGGGACAGCTCGATGGATGTGCTGGAGATCCTGTCGCAGGCGGTTTTGGCTCGTCGCGCCGCCAAGTAAGGCCGTCAGTCCTGGGCGTTCTGGGCTCCCTGGGAGCCCAGGCGCTCGAGCAGCTTGGTGTGGATGCCGCCGAAGCTGCCATTGCTCATGCACACCACGTGATCTCCTGGCTGGACGGCTGCGCAAATCTGCTTGAGCAGGGCGTTAATGTCATCTGCGACCCAGGCGCGCTGGCCCATGGGGGCCAGAGCCTCCCGTGCATCCCAGCCCAGTCCGCCCGAATGGCAAAAGGCCAGGTCGGCCTGTTCCAGACTCCAGGGCAGTTGGGCCTTCATGGCGCCCAGCTTCATGGTGTTGCTGCGCGGCTCAAACACCGCCAGGATACGTGCACTGCTGCCGAGGCGCCGACGCAATCCGTCCAGGGTCGTGCGGATGGCGGTGGGGTGATGGGCAAAGTCGTCATAAACGGTGACAAGGCCCGAGCCCAGAGCGACCGAACCGCACACTTCCATGCGGCGTTTGACGTTGTTGAACTGGCACAGAGCCTGGGCCGCTACAGCAGGTGAGACGCCCGCGTGCTCGGCCGCCGCTATGGCCGCCAGCGCATTGAGCTGGTTGTGTGTGCCCGACAGTGCCCACTCCACACGGCCCACCGTTTGTCCTTGGCGCTGCACGTCAAAGGCATGGGCCTCGCCCAAAGCGGCGAAATCACTCACTGCGGCACCAAAGCTGCGCACCTCGCTCCAGCAGCCAGCGTTCAGAACGCGCGCCAGGCTCTCTTCCAGACCATTGATCACCACTCGTCCTTGTCCAGGTACGGTGCGAACCAGATGATGGAATTGCCGCTCGATTGCTGCAAGATCGTCAAAGATGTCGGCATGATCGAATTCCAGATTGTTCAAAATGGCGGTTCGGGGTCGGTAGTGCACAAACTTGCTGCGTTTGTCGAAGAAGGCGGTGTCGTATTCGTCAGCCTCGATGACAAAGGGCGCCTTTAGGTCGCCCAGTCGCGCGGAAATCCCAAAGTTCAGGGGGACGCCGCCCACCAAAAATCCGGGGGATAGGCCGGCACACTCCAAGATCCAAGCCAGCATGGATGTCGTCGTGGTTTTTCCATGGGTGCCAGCGACGGCCAGCACATGGCGGCCTTGCAGCACATGTTCAGACAGCCATTGTGGGCCGCTGGTGTAGGGCGCACCAGCGTTCAAAATGGCCTCCATCAGCGGAAATTTCGGGCTGCCGTCAGCCAGGCGAGCGCGGCTGACCACGTTGCCGATCACGAACATGTCGGGTCGCAAGTTCAGTTGATCGACGTCGTAGCCCTCGATCAAATCGATGCCCAGCGAACGTAGCTGGTCGCTCATGGGGGGATAGACGCCACTGTCGCAGCCTGTGACCCGGTGCCCCGCCTGTGCTGCCAACGCGGCCAGGCCACCCATGAAGGTGCCGCAAATACCCAAAATATGAATGTGCATGGTCGGATTCTAGGAGTCGACGTTCCATGCAACTGCCAGAATGGCTGTCTATGAGCACTTTTAACGACAGATTGCCAGAAGAAATTGCTGCGGTGGCGGCCCGCTGGGTGGTGGAAGAGGGGCTGGACTACGGCGGCGCCAAGCGTCGGGCGGTCAAGCAGATGGGGTTGCCGACCCGCACAGCCTTGCCTTCCAGTGAGTTGATGGATGAGGCTGTGCGCGAGTACATCGATACGTTTTGCGCGGATACCCAGCCTTTGGAGCTGGCGGCATTGCGCAGACAGGCGCTGGTCTGGATGCTGCGCCTGCAGGCTTTTCGCCCCCATTTGAGCGGTGCTGTATGGCAGGGTACGGCCACCAAAATGTCAGATATCTACATCCAACTCTTTTGTGATGACTCCAAAGCTGCAGAAATTGAACTGATCGACCATCGGGTCCAATACGTCGCACGAACGGTGAATGGGCTGCACGGAGAGCCGGTGGATGCGCTCAGCCTGCATGTTTTTTGTGAGGAATTGCAGCTGGACATCGGCGTGCACCTCCTGATTTACAGCCTGGATGATCTTCGTGGTGCGCTACAGCCAGACCGCCAGGGTCGCAAGCCCAGGGGAGATATCACGGCAGTTCGGCGTTTGATGCAAGATGATGAAGATGAACAGCATTGATGACACATCCAGGAGCACGGCCATGATCACCCCCCCCGAATCGAACCCTCGAAACCGTCGGAGTCTCCTTGTTGCAGCTGCCGGCCTCGCGGCCTTGGCGGGTGCGGGCCTGGCCTGGCGCCGCTACAGCCCCCAGCCCGTCGTGCCCGCAGGGCTGGACACACTTTGGCAGCAAGTCTTCAAGACACCCGCCGGCGGAGATCTGCAAATGTCTTCCTTGCAAGGCAAGTCCCTGGCGCTTAATTTTTGGGCAACCTGGTGCCCCCCTTGTGTCGAAGAGTTGCCGATGCTGAGTCAGTTCTATACAGCGCACCAGTCGCAGGGCTGGCAGGTGTTGGGGCTGGCGGTTGATCAGGTCGGTGCCGTTAACAATTTTTTGGCCAAGACACCGGTGTCGTTCCCGGTTGCAATTGCTGGACTCAGTGGGGTGGAGCTCAGCAAGACTCTGGGAAATGCTGCGGGTGCTTTGCCCTACACGGTTGTTGTTGCCGCCGATGGCAGGGTGCTGCAACGTAAAATGGGAAGGCTGAGCCCCGAAGATCTCAAGTCCTGGCTGGGCTGAGTAGGTCAGAAATCATTCAAATAATGGAAGATGAGTGCATTTCGGTGAAATTTAATGTAAATTCGCCGGCCATTCATTGAAGTCGTTGGAGATCCCATGGATTTGCGAAAACTAAAAACATTGATCGACCTGGTATCCGAGTCGAACGTTTCGGAACTCGAAATTACTGAAGCCGAAGGCAAAGTGCGCATCGTCAAGAGCAGTGGTGCGCCAGTTC
>JBEEJZ010000267.1:0-17079 GCA_041168905.1 Pseudomonadota bacterium
TAGCACGACCTGAAGTTGGTCCCCCATCAGCTTGGTGACCGTGACGCCCACCACCGCCCCCCAGACGTGGCCGATGCCACCCAGCACGGCCATGAACAGGTACTCAATGCCCACATGCACGCCAAAGGGTGAGGGGTTCACCGAGCGTTGGAAGTGCGCATACAGCCAGCCCGACGTGGCTGCCAGCAGTGCTGCGATCATGAAAATGACAATCTTGGCGCGCAGGGTGTTGACGCCCATGGACTCAGCCATCATGGAGCCAGTTTTGAGTGCCCGGATGGCACGGCCCACACGGGAGTCCAGTAAATGGGTCAATCCCAGGGCCGCCAGCAGAACGATGGACCAGGTAAACAGCAAAAACGCACGTCCCTGGCCCAGCTCGAAGCCCAACAGGGACAGGCCGGTGATGTTCAGGATGCCGTCGTACTTGCCCAGCGCATCCAGATTGCCCATGGTGTAGTACAACGACAAGCCCCAAGCGATCGTGGCCAAAGGCAGGTAGTGGCCCGACATGCGCAGCGTGATCCAGGCCAGCACCAGCGCACAGACGGCAGTCAGCGTCAAGCCCACGAGCAGCGTAAGCCAGGGCGAGAGGCCCATTTGCACCGTGAGGTAGGCGCTGGTGTAAGCCCCTATGCCCACAAAAGCCGCCTGTCCAAACGACGTGAGACCGCCCACACCCGTCAGCAGGATGAGGCCCAGAACCGCCAGGCTCGAGATGCCTATGAAGTTGAGCTGGGTGATCCAGAACTCGGGAACCGGCAGCGCGGTGACCGCCACCAAGGCGCCGACCAGTCCGATCCATCCCCAAAAACGTAAATTCATGTCAATGCTCCTCGTCACCATGGCCGCCCAGCGAGCGCCAGAACAGCACCGGCAAGATGAGCGTGAAGACGATCACTTCCTTGAACGAGCTGGCCCAGAAGGACCCAAAGGCCTCGATCGTTCCGACCATCAGGGCACCCAGAGCCGCTGCTGGATAACTGGACAAACCACCAATCACAGCTGCGACGAAGCCTTTGAGGCCGATCAGGAAGCCGGAGTCGTAATACACGGTGGTGGTGGGGCCGATCAACAGGCCCGACAAGGCACCGATCAGGGCGGCCATGGCGAGTGTGAGCTGCCCGGCGGTTTGGGTTGAGATGCCCATGAGCCGGGCCCCCAGGCGGTTGACGGCCGTGGCGCGCAGGGCTTTGCCGTATAAAGTACGTTCAAAAAACAGCCACAGCAGAGTGATGAGTGCCACCGAGGCCAGCGCAATGATGATGGCTTGCCCCGACAGGTTGACAGAGCCAAGAGCGAATCGTTCATCCCAGAACGACGGATTGCGGTAACCCTCTGCACCAAAAAAGACAAGGCCCAGGCCGGTCAAGGCGAAGTGCACACCCACCGACACGATGAGCAACACCAGCGGTGTGGCATCTGCCAGAGACTGGTAAGCCAAGCGGTACACCAGGGGACCAAAGCAGGTGACGATGCAGACCGAAAGCAAGGCTTGCACCCAGAGCGACAGCTGCTGTGGTGCAGCCCAAATCGTGATGGCTGACACCAGTGCCGGTGCCACCAAAATCCGGATACCGGAGAGCAATGCGCGGCCCAATTGCCCATGGTGCCGCCAGGCATGCCAGGTCTGCGCGGTGGCCGCCAGGCCCGCCAGCAGCATCAGCAGCCAGATCGTCCCGGGTACCTGCCCGGTTTGCAAGATGGCCAGGGTGAGTGCGCCGTATGTCACGAACTCGCCCTGGGGAATGAAGATGACCCGCGTCACGGCGAAAACCAGCACGGTGGCCAAGCCCAGCAATGCATAAATGGCGCCGTTGGTCAGGCCATCGACCAGCAAGATGCTGGCTATCGTGAAGTCCATGGGAACCCTCTTTGAGCAAAACGCAGCCGGCGGAGGCCGGCGCGATCAAGCAAGCCGCCAGCCCAAGCGGGCCAGCGGTTTTGCATCAGACATGCTTACTTCTCAAGCTTCCAGTTGCCGTCCACGATCTTCATGATCACGCCGGTGTCATCGGTGTAGCCAGCGTGGTCGGTGGCGGTGTATTTGACAGTGCCGTGGAACAGGGCGATGGGACCAGCTGCCTCAAGCGCACCCTTCAGGGCACCACGGAAGTCCGGTGTGCCTGGCTTGGCGGTTTTCAGGGCCACAGGAATGATCTTGTTCAAGACCACGGATGCGTCATAGGCGTGAGCGGCAAAAGAGTTGCGGCTGTTCGGGCCGTTGACTTTTTCCCAGGCCTCGACGTGGGTCAGTGCCACCTTGCGGTTGGGATGCTTCTCGGGCAACTGCTCCGCCACCAGGCCAGGGCCTGCCACCACAAAGGCGCCTTCCACATCCTTGCCACCCACGCGGATCAGCGCGTTCGATGCAGCACCGTGCGTCTGGTAAATCTTGCCTTTGTAGCCGCGTTCGATCAGGGCCTTGTGAGGCATGGCCGCGCCGCTGCCCGAGGCCACGATCAGGATCGCGTCGGGGTTGCCTGCAGTGACCTTCAGGGCCTGGCCGGTCACGCTGGTGTCGGTGCGAGCAAAGCGCTCTTCAGAGACAAATTTCAAGGCGGTGCCGTTCATCTTGACCTTCATGTCACGCAGGAACAGTTCGCCGTAGGCATCGGCATAACCCAGAAAGCCGACCGACTTGACGCCATTCTTCTTCATGTGCTCCACGATGGCGTGCGACATGACCAGGGTGGACTGGGGCATGTTGTAAGACCAGGGTGACTTGGCGGTCGACACATCGATGGGCGAGAAGGTCAGGTGCATGGTGCCGGTCTCGGAGGCCACGGCGGCCACGGCGTTGGCCGCAGGCGTTGCTGCCGATCCCATCAGAATGTCGACCTTGTCTTCACTGACCAGGCGGCGCGCATTTTTGGTGGCTTGTGTCGGATCGGTCGCGTCGTCCAGGATGATGACTTTGAGATTTTGACCACCTATGGACTTGGGCCACATTTCGATGGATTGCTTCATCGGAATACCCAGCGCCGAAGTTGGGCCGGTCAACGGCAGGCTGATGCCGATGGTGACATCGGCGAAGGCAGCGCTGGCGCTCATGGCTGCCATGGCAGCGGTCAATAGTTTCATTTTCAGTTTCATGCTTGTCTCCTGGGAGGTTGTGGGAACACGGGAAAAAATCGTTTGGGGCCTCAGCTGCACAGGGCCTTGATGTCCGCGGGCACGGGGATGGATTTGATGCGGTCAGGATCGTCCGGGTGCTTGATGCAAAAGGCGCGGGTTTCGCGCCCTTCACACAAAACCACGTCGCCGCGCATGACCACATGCTTTTGTATGACGACCTTGTCGCGCCATTCTTCAATGCTGGTGTGGACTTGTAGCGTTTCGCCATAGGTGGCCGGACGCATGAATTTGGTGTTGATTTCCAACAGGGGCGTACCGATGATGCCGGTGGTTTTGACGAGTTCGCGCCAGGGCGGAACGCCGCATTTCACAAAGAAGTTCAGCGAGGAGGCGTCCATCCACTTGCTGTAGTTGGGGAAGAAGACGATGCCGGCGGGGTCGCAGTCACCAAACATGACCTGAACTTCATAAACGACGGTTTTGCTCATGCGCACTTTCGGTGGGGTATGGCTCGAATTGCCTGTGCAAGGATGATTATGGGCCGGGATTTCAGGCCGTGGCCTCAGGGTTTTCGATGAGCAAGGCAATGCCTTGGCCACCCCCCACACAGGCGCTGGAGATGCCATAGCGCAGGCCCGAGCGCTTGAGTTCGCGCGCCAAGGTCAACGTGAGGCGCACGCCAGTGCAGGCCAGTGGGTGCCCCAGGGCAATGGCGCCGCCATTCACATTCAGCTTCGATAAATCCAGCCCCAGTTCACGGCCCACCGACAAGGTTTGTGCGCCTTGGGCCTCATTGATTTCGAAGCGCCCGATCTGATCGAGCGTGAGGCCGGTACGCTGCAGCAGAAGTTGGATGGCCGGTGCGGGGCCGATACCCATGATTTCAGGCGGCACGCCCACCACCGCACAAGCCACCACGCGTGCCAGCGGCTTTTTGCCATGGGCCTGGGCATAGCTGCCCGAGGTGACCACGCAAGCAGCGGCTGCATCGACCAAAGCAGCGCTGTTGCCACCGGTTTGCACACCACCCTCATAAACCGGCTTGAGCTTGGCCAGCACCTCTGCTGGCGAGATGCGGGGATGGGTGTCGGTGCTCACCTCGTTGACCTTGCCTTGCAGCTTGATACCCCGGGCTTTGTAGCCGGCGAGTTCAAACTTTTCCGTGATCACGGGCACGATTTCGCCTGCCAGAAAGCCGGACTCCTGAGCTGCCACGGCCTTGGCGAAGGAACTGGAGGCGAACTCGTCGACATCTTCCCGGCTCACGCCGTATTTCTTGGCCAGGTTCTCGGCCGTCTGGATCATGTTGATGCCGGCGGCTGGGTCCTTGAGCGCCTCCCACATGTAGTCCTTGAAGCCCACAGGCGCACCCAGCTTGAATCCGGTTCGGTGGTCAAAGGCGGCGATGGGGTTACGCGTCATGCTCTCAGTGCCCACTACCAGGGTGGCATCGGCTGCGCCGCTTTGGATGTGTTCACCGGCCTGGCGAAACAGCTCAAAGCCAGTGCCGCAAATGCGCTGGGCCATCAGGGCCGGCACCTCAACAGGCACGCCGGCATACAGGCCGATGTGTCGCGGCAGAAAGAACTGGTCGAAGTCGCCAGGAGCCATGTTGCCGGTGATGACCGAACCGATGTGCTCGCCTGGTACACCGGCGCGAGACAGGGCCTCGCGTGCGGCCTTGATGCCCAGATCGGTGGGGGACACATGGCCCAACGAGCCACAGTAGTCCACCATGGGGGTGCGCACGCCGTCGAGCAGGTGCACATCATCGAAGGCGTTGAAGAAACCTCGGGCAGTCATGGGGCAGATCTTTCTTGGAGTGTGTTGTGTCGGGGCTGCAATCAGGCCTGCGGCTTGAGGACGTAGTGCAGGGCGTCCTGATGCAGGGCCTCCACGGTGGCAGCGCGGTGGCTGAGCACGGCACGCTGGTTGATGGAGCCTTTGTCGGTGATCTCGCCCCGATCGATGGTGGGTGGCTCCGACAACAGGCACATGCGGGCAATGCGGTTGGCGCTACCCGTTGCGCTCTTGGCCAGTTCGTTGAGCACGTTCTGGAAGTGGGCCAGCACCGGAGCGCTGTTGAGCACATCGGCCATGGGGGCGGAGGCGTCCAAGCCACTCAGGCCGCGAACCGCGGGCGTAGGGAACACCATCGCGCCCACTTCCTTGAGGTTGATGCCGGTCAGCACCACGTCCTGAATGTAGGGGGCACCGGCCGCAATGATCTTGGCGCGCAAGGGGCCTACGCTCACAAAGGTGCCGGTGGCCAGCTTGAAGTCTTCAGCGATGCGGCCATCAAATTTCAGACCCAGGTGGATGTCGGTTTCATCAATCCATTTGACGGCATCACCAGTCTTGAAGAAACCCTCTTCGTCAAAGGCCTCCTCGGTCTCGGCGGCCATGCGCCAGTAGCCGGGCGTCACGTTGGGGCCGCGGTAGCGCACCTCGGTCTTGCCGTCGCTGTCGACCAGTTTGAGCTCCAGGCCCGGGGTGGGCACGCCCAGGTCGCCTGCCTTGACGTTGGGGTTGGTCACAAAGATGCCAAAGGGGCCGGATTCGGTCATGCCCAGGCCGGTGGTCATGACGATGCGCTGGCCGATCTCGCTTTCCTGGCTTTCATACAGGCTGTCCCAAATAGGTTGGGCCAGGGCAGCACCCGCATAGAAAAACATTTGCACGCGTGAGAGCAAGTTTTTCCGCAGGGCGCGGCCTTCGTCGCTGTCTACTTTCATGGCCTGTGCAATGGCTTCGAAGCCGGTGGGCACGTTGAAGTAAACGGTGGGCGCGATTTCGCGCAGGTTGCGCAGGGTTTCGCCCACCAGCGCTGGCGTGGGTTTGCCGTCGTCGATGTACAGCGTGCCACCGTGAAAAACCACCATGCCGAAGTTGTGGTTGCCACCAAAGGTATGGTTCCAGGGCAGCCAGTCGACCAGAACCAAAGGCTCCTGTGCCAGCACCGGCATGCTTTGGGCCATTTGCTGCTGGTTGGCGCACCACATGCGCTGGGTGTTGATCACTGCCTTGGGCATCTTGGTCGAGCCGCTGGTGAACAGGAACTTGACGATGGTGTCTGGACCGGTGGCGGCCATGGCTGCCGCCACTGCAGGGGTGGGGGCCGTGGCGGCCAGGTCGTCAAAAGAAGTGCTGGGGCGGCCCTCGATCTGGCCCTGGGTCAGGACGATCTCGATGCTGGCATCCACCGCTGTGGTGATGGCCCTGCCGTAACGGGCTGCATCTGCGGCGAAGACCAAACCGGGCGTGACCGTTTTGAGCACGTGACGCAGTTTGTCGTAGTCCTGGCTGACGAGAGAGTAGGGGGGCGAGGTGGGCACAAAAGGCACGCCTGCCACCAGACAACCCAGCGACAGCAGCGCATGCTCGATGTCGTTTTCGGACAGGATGACGACTGGGCGCTCCACACTCAAGCCACGGTTGATCAGACCCTGTGCAATGTGCTGCGCGGCGGTCCAGGCTTGTGCATAGCTCACATGGCGCCAGTCACCCAGCTTGCCATCTGCACCCTTGATGCGCCGCGCGATGAAGGTGCGGTCGGGGGCTGTCTGGGCCCAGTGCTGGAGGCGGTCGGTCAGCCGCTGCGGGAAGTCCTGCAGGTTCTGATCGGCGTGCAGGTAGCGAACGCCCGGCTCGCCATCGCGCAGGTTCACGCGGGTCACGCCAAAAGTCAGAGGGCGAAATTGCGGTTGGGACATGGTCGGGCTCGGGCAGAGTTGGGGCCGTGGGGGCTGGGTGGGGCAGGAATAAGCGCGTGCGGTGGATGCAAGGGGTCAGGCTTTTTGCACCTTGGCGGCGCGGCCTTCCAGAAAGTCGCGCACGCGCTGTTTGGCCTCGGGCGCGCTTTGGGCGATGGCGGCCATCATGGCTTCGGTGAAGAACCCCTGATCGGCAGGCTGCTCGGCAATGCGGGGCAGGGCATGCATCAGGGCATAGTTGGTCATCGGCGCGTTTTGTGCGATGCGCTGCGCCAGCTCGAAAGCCTTATCAAACGCAGTACCCGTGGGGACCAGGTACTGGGCCATGCCGATGCGCTCGCCATCCTGGGCGCTGTAAACCCGGCCGGTCAGCATCATGTCGGTCATGCGGGCAGCTCCGATCAGGCGCGGGATGCGAACCGCGCCACCGCCACCCACAAAAATGCCGCGCGAGCCTTCAGGCAGGGCGTAGAAAGTGCTTTCGTCCGCCACACGGATGTGGCATGCACTGGCCAGTTCCAGTCCACCGCCCACCACCGCGCCGTGCAGTGCCGCCACCACCGGCACCGGGCCGTACTGCACACGCTCCAGGGCCGCGTGCCACATACGTGAATGGTGCACACCCTGTGCGGCGTCGCGCTCGCTCAGTTCAGACAGATCCAGGCCTGCGCAGAAATGCTCACCTTCACCGTCAAGCACCGCCGCACGTACCGTGCTGGGCAGTGTTTCGAACAGATTGCGGATGGCCAGCACCAGACCGTCATTCAAGGCGTTGCGCTTGGTGGGGCGGGTCAAACGTATGACAGCCACCTCTTGCTGCTCGCCGCGGATGTCCAGCTGGATGTCTTTGTTGCTCATGTTGGCTCTTTCGATGTGTGTCGGATTGAGCTTGATTATGGTTATTAGAAATAACTAAAACAAGGTCCGATCAGCCTGATTTCATCGGTGTTTACCCTAGGTCGCTCAGGGCAAAAAAAAGCGCCCAACGTAGGCGCTTTTAGAAAAATTGCCTGCCTGTGGCGGGCAGCCTCAAGCGTCGGGTTGTTTTGCCGGCTCGGCCTGGCTGAAGGCGGGGAGCTGGCTGCAGGCCTTGTCGATGGCGCTGATCAGCGGGTAGGGGCTCATGTCCACCTTGAAGCGGCGGGCGCTCTCTACCTGCGGGATCAGGTACACATCCGCCAGTGTGGGCGTATTGCCAAAGCTGTAGAGGCCCCGTTGCGTGTCGGCAGCAAGCAGGGCCTCGTAGGCGTCAAAGCCCGCGCAGATCCAGGTGTTGCACCAGGCGTTGACGGCGGCCTCGTCGGCGCCGAACTGCTTGCGCAGGTATTCGAGGATGCGGCGGTTGTTGATGGGGTGGACGTCGCAGCCCACAATGGCAGCCAGCGCCCGCACCTGGGCGCGCTGGTCCGGGTCAGTCGGCAGCAGGGCAGGGGTGGGGTGCTTTTCTTCCAGCCATTCGATGATGGCGGGCGATTGAATCAGCACCTTGCCATCAGCTTCCAGCGCGGGCACCAGCATTTGCGGGTTGACGGCCTTAAAGGTGTCTTTCAAGTGCTCTTCGGTGCGCAAATCGACTGGCACATACTGGGTTTGCAGGCCTTTGAGGTTGAGCGCAATGCGCAATCGGTGCGAGGTGCCGCTTCTGAAAAAGTTGTAGAGCTTCATGGCCTGATTATTCTGCAGCGCCGATGGTCAGCGCGACCTCGGCCACGCCTTCAACACGGCCGGTGATCTTGTCGCCGGGTAGTACCGCACCCACGCCTTCGGGTGTGCCGGTGTAGATCAGGTCGCCAGGCTGCAGGTGGTAGTAGGTGGACAGGTCGTCGATGATTTCACGGATGTTCCAGATCAGCTTGTCCACGTTGGAGGACTGCTTGGTGGCGCCATTCACCTCCAGAGCGATAGCGCCGTTTTCAATCACAACGCCGGGCATGGGCACGATCTCGGTGCAGACCGAACCTTCCTCGATGTCTTTACCCGTATCCCAGGGGCGGCCCTTGTCACGCGCCACCAGTTGCAGGTCGCGGCGGGTCATATCCAGGCCTGCGGCGTAGCCATAGACCAGCTCATGGGCATTGGCTTCGCTCACGCGAAAACCAGGCTTGCCTATGGCCAGCACCAGTTCCATCTCGAAGTGGTAGTTGCTGGTGCGAGGTGGGTAGGCCACCGTGGCTCCGCTTTCAACCAGGGTCTGGGGCGACTTTGTGAAATAGAAGGCCTGCTCCACGCTCTTGTCGACCGGGCGGCCCATTTCAACAGCGTGCGCGTGGTAATTGCGGCCCACGCAGAAGATGCGGTTGATCGGGAAGCGCTCTGTTTTGCCACGGACGGGCAGGGACTGAACGGCGGGCGGGGTAAAGAGGTAGTTGGTCATGATTTTTCAAGAAGTGATGGGGATGAGCCTTTGTTAGCCGCGGTTTTCGTAAACGCCGAGCTTGCGGTGCAGCGGGGATTCATCGGCCAGGAACAAAAAGGCGGGCTCGGTTGATGAGCGATTCGTCAGGGTGACAGCGGTGTAGCCTGGTGCGCAGCAGGTGTCGGCATCCACCAGGGTGAAGGCCTGTTCTTCCACCTGCACATCAGTGCTGCCTTCGATCTGGTGAAACACCACCGCCGGGGAGCGGGCCGGCAGGCGCAGGGTCTGGCCCGGGCGCAGCATGAGCGCATAGAAGCCCAGGATGTTCTCGGCATCTTCACCGGTCTCGGGGTTGACGTAGGTGATTTGCACGGCCTCAAGTGCGGGCTGGTCCTCGGCCAGGGCCAGCAGGGCGGCGCGGGCTTCGGCCCAGGGGTAACGCAGCATGGGGTAGGCCTTGGAGCTGCGGCCAAACACCGGCGTGGGCACCATGCCGCCACGGCTGTAGGCGCGGTCGCCTTGGCCCGGCACCTGGGTTTGGCGCTCGCCGTTGATGTGGTAGCTGGCCTCCATGTAATAGACCAATGGCAGGTCCAGCACGTCCAGCCAGATCACGGGCTGGTCACCCTCATGCCCGTGTTCGTGCCACAGGCCGGTGGGCGTGAGGATGAGGTCGCCACGGCTCATCGGGCATTTTTCGCCATCGACGGTGGTCCAGGCACCTTCGCCTTCCACCACCATGCGCACGGCGTTGGGGGTGTGGCGGTGGCTGGGGGCCCATTCGCCGGGCAGCAGCAGTTGCATGCCCAGGTACATGGCGGCACTGGCCTGCATTTTTTCCAGGCCGTGGCCGGGGTTGGCCAGCACCAGCACGCGGCGCTCGGCTTTTTCGATGGGGGTGAGTTCGCCAGCCTTGAGCAACAAGGGTTTGATGGACTGGTAGGGCCAGTGGGTGGCGCGGGTCTGGCGCGTGGGGACCTTGGGGGGCAGTACGCCGCGTAGGCTGGGCCATAGGGGCACCAGGTTCAGGGCCTTGAGTTCGTCACGGTAGTCCTGGGGCAGGTCTTCGAGTTTGCCGAGTTCGAGCATGAGGTATCTCCTTGGGATTCAGTCTTTGGCCAGGCAATTGCCCACGTTCCAGCCATACAGCCATTCCATGGCGTCATAAAAACGCTCGGGGGTACGGCCGCGCCACAGGTCATTGCGCACCAGTCGTTCCACGCCCTTGGCATGGTAGATGCGGCCCATTTCACGGCCGGACAGCACGATGCGTGCGGTGCGGGCAATGCGGGAGCGCTGGTACAGGTCCAGGGCTTTTGTCCAGTCGTTGTTGTGCACGCGCAGGGCTTCGCCCAGGGTCACACCGTCTTCGATGGCCATGCAGGCACCCTGCGCCATGTACTGGGTGGTGGGGTGAGCCGCGTCGCCCAGCAGCGTGACGCGGCCATAGGTCCACTGGCCGATGGGTTCGCGGTCAGCTGTGGCCCAGCGCTTCCAGGTCTTGGGCAGGTCGATCAGTTGGCGCGCTTTGGGGCATATGCCCTGGAAGTAGCTTTGCACCTCTTCCTTGCTACCTTCGGTAACGCCCCATTCTTCTTGCTGGCGGCTGTGAAAGGTCACCACCACGTTGTACTGCTCGCCACCACGCAGGGGATAGTGCACCAGGTGGCAGTTGGGGCCCACCCAGATGCTGGCGGCATTCCATTGCAGGTCTTCGGGAAAATCTTTCTTGTCGACCACCGAGCGGTACACCACGTGGCCGGTGACCCGGGCCGGGTCGCCCACGTACTGGGCACGAACCACCGACTTCACCCCATCTGCGCCAATCAAGGCCACACCTTTGTAGGCATTGCCATTTTGGTCATAGACCGTCACGCTGTGCTCGTCTTGCTCCACACGTTCGATGCGGGTGTTGGTCTGGAACTCGACCTTGCCCGTCTCCTGGGCGCCTTCGAGCAAAGACAGGTGCACATCGACGCGGTGTATCACCGCATAGGGGTTACCAAAGCGCTGGCGAAAGGCTTCGCCCGTCGGAATCTTGCCGACCTGGTATTCGTCCAGTGCATCGTGCATGACCATGTGGTCTGTGAACACGGCGCGGCTGCGTGCCTTGTCGCCGATGCCCAGGGCATCAAAGGCGTGAAATGCGTTGGGGCCGAGCTGGATACCAGCACCGATCTCGCCAATTTCGGGTGCCTGCTCCAGTACCTTGACCTGAAAGCCCTGTCGCGTCAGAGCCAGTGCAGCTGCCAATCCGCCGATGCCGCCACCGGCGACCAGGACGGGTCGTGTCTCGTTTGCGCTTTGCATATTCAGTCCTTGATCGTGAAGAAATTAAATCAGTATGCTGACAATAAGTGTACATCTTTGGCTGGATCTTGCATCAGGGTTTACCCTCGGCACAGACGAAACGGGCCGTTATGATCATGCTTGGCAGTGCCATGCTGGCCCGTGGTGGGCCCGCCAGCTTTGCCCGGAATACAGCCCATGAAGTACCAGGATCTGATGGCCATCGACATCCACACCCATGCCGAGGTGAGTTGTCGCAACCCTTTTGACAACTACGGCGAAGAGTACGACCGTGCGGCCGACAAGTACTTCGGCAGCAGCCGGCGGCCCACCATCGCCGAGACTATTGCCTACTACCGCGAGCGCAAGATTGGCCTGGTGATGTTCACTGTGGACAGCGAGTCGCAGCTGGGTCGTCAGCGCATCCCCAATGAAGAAATTGCCCAGGCTGCGCGGGAGAACAGCGACATGATGGTGGCCTTCGCCAGCATCGACCCACACAAGGGCAAGATGGGTGCACGTGAGGCCGAGCGGCTGATCACCCAAGACGGCGTGAAAGGCTTCAAGTTTCATCCCACGGTGCAGGGCTACCACCCCTACGACAAGATGGCCTGGCCCATTTACGAGGTCATCAATCACTACAAACTGCCAGCCATCTTTCATACCGGGCACAGCGGCATCGGCAGCGGCATGCGCTGTGGCGGCGGGCTGCGACTGGCCTACAGCAACCCCATGCACCTGGACGACGTGGCCATCGACTGGCCAGACATGCAGATCGTGATGGCGCACCCCAGCTTTCCATGGCAAGACGAGGCTCTGAGCGTGGCCACGCACAAGCCCAATGTGTGGATTGACCTGAGCGGCTGGAGCCCCAAGTACTTTCCCAAGCAACTGGTGCAGTACGCCAACACCTTGCTCAAGGACCGCGTGCTGTTTGGCAGTGATTACCCGCTAATCACCCCAGAGCGCTGGATGAAAGATTTTGAGCTGGCGGGCTTCAAGCCCGAAGTCATGCCCGGCATCCTGAAGGGCAATGCGGTGCGCTTGCTGGGCCTGGATGGAGCCAACGCCAACGCCCGTTCATGAACGGCTCTGTTCGGCCTCACCGGAGGCTCTGGTTTTGGGCCATTGTGCGCGCGGACCTGGCGCTGCTGAGGCGCCATCCCTCACTGGTGTTGGCCAGTGTGGTGATTGCCCTGGTTCCAGCTCTTTATGCCTTGACTTATCTGATCAGCGTGTGGGACCCCAATGCCAAGACACAAGGGCTGAAAGTAGCGCTGGTCAACCTCGACGAAGGCTTTAGCTACCGGGGCAAGCACTTCAACGTCGGGGCTGATCTGGCGCAGGAATTGGAGCGCACCTCGACATTTGGTTATCGAACCATGCCTGGGGAGGCTGAGGCTCGAGAGGCCGTCAATGCAGGAGAGCTGGCTTTTGCGGTGGTGATTCCCACTGATTTCAGTGCCAATGCCATTCCGGGTCAGTATGCGGGGGCTGGTCGTGTGAAGGTGATCATCTCCGAGGGCAACAATTACGTGGCTGCAGGCTTTGGCCGGCGCTTTGCGCAGGACCTGGGTCACCGGGTGAACGAGACCTTGAATGAAAACCGCTGGGAACAAGTGTTGCAGCGGGCGGATCACTCCGGGCGGGGGCTAGAGCGCCTTCGGCAAGGCGTGAATCAGCTGCACGATGGCGCAGAAAACCTGCAACGGGGCATGGTGCAGTACACCGCTGCGACGGCGCAGCTGGGCGGCGGCGTCGACGAATTTCGTACCGGGCTCAAGGGCCTGCAACAGCAGTTGCCGAACGAATACGACCAAGCGACATCCCGCGCTGCGCACCAGCGTGTGTTGGCGGGGCAAAGGGAGTTAGGGGCGGCCCTGGACGCCTTGCGCTCAGGTGCCAGCAATCTCGCCAGTGAGGCGGCACAGATGCAGGAGCAGGCAGTACAAATTCCCCAGTTTGGCGGCCAAATCGCCAGTGCTGCCGGTGGCTTTGCTGCGGGTGGCTTCAAGCTGACAGATGGCATCGCCGCTGCCGCGCAGGGCAATGAGCGGCTGATTCAGGGGGTGGAGCAACTCGACGCGGCCAATGCCAAACTTTTGATGGGGGCCAACGGCCTTCGGGACGGCTTGAAGTCTTCCTTGCAGCAGTTGCCGGAACACGCCCGCTTGCAGGAGCTGTCCTCCAATGGAGAAACATTGACGGAGGGACTTGAACACCTGGCCATGGGGTTGCATCAGCTGCAGTCCGAGTTGCCCAGGGCCGATGGCGCCACGGACGCCAGCCCACGCGGCCTTGCGGACTCGGTGGAGCCCCTGCTGGAGGTGCTGGCGCCTGTGCCTAACAACGGCAACGCCTTTGTTCCCAATATGGTGGCCATGGCCTTGTGGCTGGGCGCCGTGATGGCAACCTACCTCTTCAGTTTGCGCAACATGCCCCGGGAGTTTCAGAACGCCAATCGCCTGACCAAGACGCTGGCCAAATTCTTCCTGCCTGCGGTTTTAGTGCTGCTGCAGTCGGGCATCACTTACCTGATGCTGGTCGTCGGGCTGGCCATGCAGATTCCGGATGTGCCTGCTTTTGTGACCACACTGGCTGTGACATCGCTGGCGTTTTTGGCCCTGGTGTTTTTGTTGCTGCGTGTATTTGGAGAAGCGGGTAAGTTGCTGGCCGTGATGTTGCTCACACTGCAACTGGCCGCCGGTGGCGGTGTCATGCCGGTGGAGTTGTCCGCAGATTTTTTCCAGAAGATGCATGACTATCTGCCCCTGACCTGGGCTGTTATGGCTTTCAGGGCCAGTCTTTTTGGTGCCTACAACCATGCCTGGTTCCCGGCTTGTGCGCTGATTGCGCAAATGGGCGCAGTCGCACTGTTGCTGGCTTGCTTGCGGGGGCGTTGGCGTTATGTTTCCCGTGCCAGTTACAAGCCCTCAATAGACCTTTGATGCCACTTTGAATATGCCGCACACAAGCAACGCTGAGTCCGCACCCACGCTGGCAGTTCGTGGTCATGTGGCCACGATCACCCTGAACCGTCCCAGCAAGCGCAATCGGCTGCAAAACGAGGATTTGGCGACCCTGCTAACGCATTTTGAACGGGTGCAGGCCGACGCTGCGGTACGTGTTTTGGTGCTCACCAGCAGGGTCAATCAGCCGCGACCCGTGTTTTGCGCGGGCTATCACCTGGCCGAAATGAGCGAGAACGACACTGCCAGCCTCGTCTTTGAGACAGTGCCAGACGCACTTGAGAAGTTGCGCCCCATCACGGTTTGCGCCATGGCCGGCAGCGTGTTTGGCGGCGCCACCGACCTGGCCATGGCCTGCGACTTGCGCCTGGGCGTGCCTGACATGGTGCTGCGCATGCCGGCTGCGGCTTTAGGCCTGCATTACTATCCGGGCGGTTTGCGCCGCTTTGTGACTCGTTTGGGCCTGCAGGTCGCCAAGCGTGTATTCCTGATGGCCCGCGATCTGGGCGCGGACGAATTGCTGGCGGCCGGGTACCTGGACCACCTGGTGGCCCCGGAGGCAATGGATGCCACGCTGCAGTCCTTGGCCCAGCACCTTGCCGGCCTGGCACCCCTGGCACTGCAGGGCATGAAGCGATCGCTCAATGAGCTGGGTGATGCCCTGCTAACAGATCAAGCACCTCAGCTCATGGCCGCACTGCGCCAGCGCGAGGCTTTGTGCCACGCCAGCGCCGACTTTGCCGAAGGTCGCGCCGCCTTTGCCGACAAGCGCACACCGCAGTTTGAGGGGCGCTAGCTGGTCCAGTAGCCCCAAAGCCAGGGCAGTCCGTGCAAGGCCGCCATGCCTGTCACGACCGTGGGTAACACCTTGCCTTTGGTGGACACGGCGACAAGCAGCGCCGCGGCAACGGACGCATAGCGCGGCCAGTACGCCAGCCCCACCACCTGTCCGCCCAGCACCGCAACGCCACCGCACACCATGGCGGCAAAGATGGCCGGCACCATCAATTTGAGTGCATGCGACAGCCATGCTGGCATGTCCCGATTGGCAAAGAGGCCGATAAACGAATAGCGGATCAGGAAGGTGCCTGCCGCCAGGCCAAGCACGATCAACCAGGCTTGCGTGACATCCATCGGCTCCATCCTTGTTCGGTCAAAAGTCCAGCAGCCAGCCCACTCAGGCAAGCGGCGATCAGCCCCAGTTTGAGCGGCAGTGCAAACAGGAGCACACTGGCTACGCCGCCCACGATGGCCGCCGCTGCCATCCCCGTCGATCGAACCGACGCCACACCCAGTGCCACGAACGACAGCGGAATGGCAAATTCCAGTTGCCAACTGGCTGGCACGATGTTGCCCGCAAAGATGCCCACTGCGCAAAACAGCAGCCAAGCGCTCCAGAAAACGGTGCTCATGCCGGCAAAGTAAGGTACCAGGTGCGGGTCCCTGGGGTGTGTCAGTTGGCGCTGCTGCAGCAAGGCAAAGTTTTGGTCGATCAAAAACGCAGCCACCAGCACGCGTTGGGTGGTGGTTTTGTCACGCAGGTGAGGGCTGAGCGCGGCGCTGTACACCCCCATGCGCAGGTTGACCACGCAACCCGACAAAATGGCGACCCAGATGGCGCCCGCGCTTTGGATGATTTGGGTCACCACTGCCTGAGAGGAGCCGGCAAACACCAAGGCCGGCAGGCCCAAGGCGGCGCTGATGGGCATGCCGGCGTTGACCGATGCCAGACCACAGACCACGCCGAAGGGTAGAAAGGATGGCACCACCGACAAGGTGTCGCGCACGCCCTCCCAAAATGCACGGCGTTCGGGGGTGCGGCTCATGGTGAGCAGGCTACCAGTGCATCAGCTGGCGCCGGTTTGCCCAGGAGATAACCTTGAAAAGCGTCGCAACCCAGCGACAGCAGGCGTTGGTGCTGTGCATGGGTTTCCACCCCCTCGGCCAGCACCTGAAAGCCCAAGGCGCGGCCCATCGAAATCATCGCATTCACCAGGGTGCTGTTGGCGTTGTCTTGTGCATTGAGGCCACTCACAAAGCTACGATCGATCTTGAGCTGGTTCACCGGCAAACGGCTCAGGTACGCCAAAGACGAATAGCCTGTGCCAAAGTCATCGATCGAAAAATACACGCCCTGTGCCTTGAGCGCGTTCATCTTGGTGATGACTTCTTCCACATCATCGAGTAACAGGCTCTCTGTGATTTCCAGGGTCAGGCGTGCCGGGTTGACGTCATGGGCGCGCAGGGTGTTGATCACCTGATCCACAAAATCGGCCTCACGGAGCTGGCGTGCGCTGACATTGACAGCGAGCGTGAGGTGACGGTGAACGGGCGAGGCGTCCCAGATACTCAATTGCCGGCAGGCGCAGGACAGCACCCACAGTCCGATGGGGACGATGAGTCCGCTTTCTTCCGCCACCGGAATGAACTGCGCGGGACTGACACTGGGCCCCGATTCGGGTTGCCAACGCAGCAAGACCTCGGCCCCGAACATGTGGCCGTGCGCATCAAACTGCGGCTGGTAATGCAAGAAGAGCTGCTCGTGAGCGGATGACAGCAGTGCCTGGCGCAGACCTACCTCGAGCTTGGCTCTGGCGTCAGCAATTTCCTGCATGGCCGATTCGTACACGCGCCAGGTATTGCGGCCATCGCTTTTGGCGTGATACAGCGCCAG
>JBEEJZ010000268.1:0-39739 GCA_041168905.1 Pseudomonadota bacterium
AACCGCGATCTGCTTGCGGCCCGACATGTACTGACCCGTGATGGAGTCGGGGGTGGCCAGGACGTCGGCACAGGTTCCTTGCGCCATCACGCGCCCACCGTGCACGCCCGCGCCGGGGCCCATGTCGATGACGTGGTCGGCCGCGCGGATCATGTCTTCATCGTGTTCCACCACGATCACGCTGTTGCCGATGTCGCGCAGGTGCTTCAGGGTGCCGATGAGGCGGTCGTTGTCGCGCTGGTGCAGGCCGATGCTGGGTTCGTCCAGCACGTACATCACGCCCGTCAGGCCGGATCCAATCTGCGAGGCCAGGCGGATGCGTTGCGACTCGCCCCCGCTCAGGGTTTCGGCACTGCGGTCCAGGCTCAGGTAGTTCAGGCCCACGTCGTTCAGGAACTTCAGGCGCAGCCCGATTTCGCGCACCACCTTGGCCGCAATTTCGCCCTTGGCGCCCTGCAACTGCAGGGTGCTGAAGTAGGCAAAGCTGTCGCGCAAGGTGCTGTGGCTGATGTCAAAAATCGCACGGGCCTGGTCGCCTTCGCCCACCTTCACATGGCGGGCCTCCCGGCGCAGGCGCGAGCCGCCACAGTCGGTGCAGGGCTGGATGCTGCGGTAGCGCGACAGGTCCTCGCGCACCAGGGCCGAGTCGGTCTCGTGGTAGCGCCGTTGCATGTTGGGGATGATGCCCTCGAACACATGTTTCTTGCTCACCTTTTTGCCTTGCGAGGCGCCCGAATCCAGCACGTAGCTGAACTTGATCTCTTCTTCGCCCGAGCCAAACAAGATCACCTGGCGCACCGCATCGGGCAGGGATTCGAAAGCCTGCTCAATGTCAAACTGGTAGTGCCTGGCCAAGCTTTCCAGCATGGCGAAGTAATAACCATTGCGACGGTCCCAGCCCTTGATGGCGCCACTGGCCAAGCTGAGCGACGGGAAAGCCACCACCCGTGCTGGATCAAAAAAATCCTGCTCGCCCAGGCCATCGCAACTGGGGCAGGCCCCGATTGGCGAGTTGAACGAGAACAGGCGCGGCTCCAGCTCGCTGATGGAGTAGTTGCACACCGCGCAGGCGAATTTGGCGTTGAACAGGTGCTCGGTGCCCTTGTCCATCTCCAGCACGATGGCTCGCCCTTCTGCCAGGCGCAGCGCGGCCTCAAAGCTCTCTGCCAGCCTTTGCTTGAAATTGTTGTAGTCCGTATGCGCCTCCGGGTTGGCTGGTGCGCCACCGTCGGCAGCTGCAGCCGGTGCATGGCGGACCTTGAGGCGGTCGACCACCACGTCGATGTCGTGCTTTTCGGCCTTTTTGAGTTTGGGCAGCTCTTCGAACTCCAGCGCCTGGCCGTCCACCCGAAAGCGCACATAGCCTTGTGCCTGCATCTGGGCAAACACGTCCAGAAACTCGCCTTTTTTCTCGCGCGCCACGGGTGCCAGAATCATCAGCCGGGTGTCCTCGGGCAGGGCCAGCACGGCGTCCACCATCTGGCTCACAGTTTGTGACTGCAGCGCCAGGCCGTGATCGGGGCAGTAGGGGGTGCCTGCGCGTGCAAACAACAGGCGCAGGTAGTCGTGGATTTCGGTCACCGTGCCCACGGTGGAGCGTGGGTTGTGGCTGGTGGCCTTTTGCTCGATGCTGATGGCTGGGCTCAGGCCCTCGATCAGGTCGACATCGGGCTTGTCCATCAACTGCAAGAACTGCCGCGCGTAGGTCGAGAGACTTTCTACATAGCGGCGTTGGCCTTCGGCGTAGAGGGTGTCAAACGCCAGGCTGGACTTGCCCGAGCCGCTCAAGCCGGTAATCACCACCAGCTGATTGCGGGGGATGTCCAGATCGACGTTTTTCAGGTTGTGGGTGCGTGCGCCACGGATGCTGATGTTTTGCAGGCGCAAAGCCTGGGCCAGGTAAGCACCCTCGGGTGCGGCGGAAATGGCGTGGCCTGTAGGTGCAGAGTTCAAGATGGCTGGCGCAAGACAAAACCGTTGATGATAGTGAAAGATGAATGCCAAGCGGATCGGGGACAATCAGCGCCCTTACCCCCCATGGATTGCGCCGCCCCGGCTGCGGCCTACAAATCGAGTGCCTGTGTCTGCTGATTCATCTGTTGCCCCAGCCAGCGCCGCAACTGGCGTAGGTTCCATCGCCATGACGCCGCTGGAGAGACAGTCCAGCGTCTCGCTGGCCACGCTTTTCGCCTTGCGCATGCTGGGCTTGTTCTTGGTGTTGCCGGTCTTCGCACTGGAGGCCGCCCGCTACCCAGGTGGCGATGATCCCGCCCGTGTGGGTCTGGTCATGGGTATTTATGGCCTGACCCAGGCACTGTTGCAAATTCCGTTTGGCCTGGCCTCTGATCGCCTGGGCCGCAAGCGGGTCATCTTGTTTGGTTTGCTGCTGTTTGCAGCCGGTAGCTTTGTGGCTGCCGCTGCCCAGACGCTGGACATGCTCTTGCTCGGGCGCGCCTTGCAGGGTGCGGGGGCCATCTCAGCGGCGGTGACGGCGTTGCTGTCTGACCAGACTCGCGATGTGGTGCGGACCAAGGCGATGGCCATGGTGGGTGCCAGCATCGGGTTGATGTTTGCGCTGTCTCTGGTACTGGCACCGGTGCTGGCCGCGAGGATCGGATTGAATGGATTGTTCTGGGTCACGGGTGCGCTGGCGCTCACCGGCATGGCACTGGTGACCTGGTGGGTGCCAGCGGAACCTGTGGTGAGCAGCGATGCCTCGCGCGGCAGCCTGCTGGCAGTGTTGCGCAGCCCGGCCTTGCTACGGCTGGATCTGGGCGTGTTTGTGTTGCATGCGGTGCAGCTGGCCATGTGGGTGGCCGTGCCCGCCTTGCTGGTGCAGGCAGGTCTGAGCAAGCAGGAACACTGGTCGATTTACTTGCCCGCTGTGCTGGGTTCGTTCGTACTGATGGGGGCAGTCTTTCCGCTGGAGCGACGTGGTTATTTGCGAGCGGTGTTTCTCGTGGCGATTGCCCTGATCGCTACGGTGCAGCTGGGGCTGTGGCTGGTGGCGCCCGTGCCGACGGTCACGGCCCTGGGGGTGTTGCTGTTTGTGTTTTTCTGTGGCTTTAACGTGCTGGAGGCCACCCAGCCCAGTCTGGTGTCGCGTCTGGCACCGGGTCACTCACGCGGCGCGGCCCTGGGGGTGTACAACACGCTGCAGTCACTGGGGTTTTTTGCGGGTGGCGCACTGGGGGGGTGGCTGGCCAAACATGTGGGCGCCAACGGCTTGTTTGCATTTTGTGGCGGTGCCATGGTGTTGTGGCTGCTGGTGGCCTGGCCCATGACCGCTCCTGGCCGGCACGCCTCAACGGCCCCAGCCCAGGCCGCATAATCCCGAACTTCTGGAGGAATTGAACATGGCATCTGTCAACAAAGTCATCATCGTCGGCAATCTGGGCCGCGACCCCGAAGTCCGCAGCTTTCCCAGCGGCGACCGCGTGGCCAACGTCACCATCGCGACCACCGACAAATGGAAAGACAAGCAAACCAACGAAATGCGCGAAGCCACCGAATGGCACCGTGTGGTGTTCAACGGTCGCTTGGCCGAAATCGTTGAGCAGTATCTGCGCAAGGGCTCGCAGGTCTATGTGGAAGGCAGCTTGCGCACCCGCAAGTGGACCGATGCCAGCGGCCAGGAAAAATACAGCACCGAAATCCGCGCCGACCAGATGCAAATGCTCGGTGGCCGCCAGGGCATGGGTGGCCCATCGCACGACGATGGTTACGACCAGGCCCCGCCACAGCGCAGCGCCCCAGCAGCCCGCCCGGCGGCCCCGGCACCGCGCGCCGCAGCGCCGGCTCCTGCACCCCGTCAAAGCGCCCCTGCGCCCAGCGGCTTTGACGACATGGATGACGATATTCCGTTCTGAAGGCTGTTCCTGTCTCCATGTCGAGCGTTGAGCCAGCTCTGCGTAGGGTACTGTGATTTTCTGCACGCGATTCCTGAGCCGACCGTTGGGTTGGCTGCTCTTGTTGCTTGGGGCTCTGGCGTGCGGTAGCCCAGCCTTGGCATGGTTTGGTCCCAGTGCTGAGGACCCTTATTCACTTGAAGTTCAATCATTGGACTCTGCGCAACTACCGGCGCCAGTTTGGTTGTGGGTTGATGCTCGGGTTAATGTTGATCCGGAAAATCGACCTACGCGTGATGGTTATCATTTTGGCGATACCAGTTTCCGGCCACGCCCATTCAACTACATCGAGGCAGAATTTCTGCGTCAGGTCGCCCTGCATGAGGAGCGTACGGAGCTCCTAGAAAAATTGAGCGGTAAGACCATCCGCCTCCTTGAATTCGATGCGACTGTCGGTTTGTGGGTTCGGTTCACTGAAAAGCAATCAGGTCGTTGGGACACCGTCCGCATCCGCGCCGTCATAGATGTGGACGGAAGTCGCTATGAGGCCAGTGACGCCCATCCCTTCAGGAGCCGGGACAAACCCAGTCCGGCCAGCGTTCCCATGAGGGAAGTAGTCAAATCGCTTGTGAACCAGATACTTCTCTTTTGATGGGCGTCTGGCTTGCAGAGCCCCAAGTCTGTGTAGCTGACGGTTTCCGGAGCACGCGGATCAAGGTAATCAAGCGCTGATCACCCCGCCGCCCATGCAAATCTCGCCGTCATAAAGCACGGCACTTTGGCCAGGGGTCACCGCCCATTGCGGGTCGGTAAAGTCCAGCTGAAAGCCTGATTGGCTGGAGGCTGACAAGGCGCAGGGCGCATCGGCCTGCCGGTAGCGGGTTTTGGCGGCATAGGCACCCGGCAGTGGCGCTGTACCTGCCGTCCAGCTGCAGTCGTCGGCCTTCAAACTGTTCGACAAGAGCCAGGGGTGATCATGCCCTTGCACTACCCACAAGGTATTGCTGGCCATGTCCTTGCGTGCCACAAACCAGGGGGCATGGTCGCCACCACCGCGCTGCGCCCCTTTTTGCTTGAGGCCACCGATGCCCAGTCCCTGGCGCTGGCCCAGGGTGTAAAAGCTCAGGCCCACGTGCTGACCGATGGTCCGACCCTTGTCATCCTTGATAGGGCCAGGCTCCTTGGCGATGTAGCGGTTCAAAAACTCCCGAAAAGGCCGCTCGCCAATAAAGCAGATGCCTGTGGAATCTTTCTTTTTTGCATTGGGCAGTCCGATCTCGGCAGCAATGCGGCGCACTTCGGTTTTGTGCAGTTCGCCCACCGGAAACAGCGTTTTGGCCAGCTGGGCTTGACTTAGCCGGTGCAGGAAATAGCTTTGGTCTTTGCTGGGGTCCAGGCCCTTGAGCAACTCAAATCGCGAGCCGCCTGGGTGCTGGGCGACTTCACGGACCCGGGCGTAGTGACCGGTGGCGATTTTTTCGGCGCCCAGGCGCAGGGCGTGGTCCAGGAAGGACTTGAACTTGATTTCGGCGTTACACAGGATGTCGGGGTTGGGGGTGCGCCCGGCGCTGTACTCGCGCAGGAACTCGGCAAAGACCCGGTCCTTGTATTCGGCGGCGAAGTTGACGTGCTCCATGTCGATGCCCACCACGTCAGCCACGGCCGCAGCGTCCAGAAAGTCCTGTCGTGATGAGCAATATTCACTGTCATCGTCGTCTTCCCAGTTCTTCATGAAGATGCCGATGACCTCGTAGCCCTGCTCTTTGAGCAGCCAGGCGCTCACCGCAGAGTCCACCCCACCACTCAAACCCACCACCACACGTTGTTTGCCCATAGGTGTGCGATTATCCCTGGCATGGAACTTCGGCAGCTTCGTTACTTTGTGCGTGTGGTTGAGCTGGGCAGCATGGGCCGGGCGGCGCTGGACCTGGACCTAGTTCAGTCCGCCCTGAGCCAGCAGATCAGCCGGCTTGAGGGGGAGCTGAGCACCCGCCTGCTGCAGCGCAGCCCGCAGGGCGTGACGCCCACCGAGGCTGGCGTGGCCTTCTTCCGGGAGGCGCAACTCACCCTGCGCCACGCCGACCAGGCCATGCGCGCCGCCCAACAGGCACGCCTCACCGGCACTGTCAGCGTTGGCCTGGCCCCCACCACGGCGGCCGTGCTGGGTTTGCCCCTGATCCGGGCCATGCGCGAGCGTTACCCCGATGTACGTCTGCACATGGTGGAGAGTTTGTCGGGGCACCTGGCCGCGATGCTGAACGCGCGGCAGCTGGACCTGGCCGTGCTGTTCGATGCCCGGCTCCAGGCCCAAACAGCCCGCGGCTGGCAGGTTCGGCCCTTGTTGCAAGAAGACCTGTTTTTGATAGGCAGTCGCCAGCACGGCACCTTACTTCCTGCCGAAGACCTGAGCTTGGCCCAGCTGGCCGATACCCCACTGATCTTGCCGACCGGACCCCACGGCCTGCGCAGCACCCTGGACGCCGCTTTTGCCCGGGCCCAGGTGACACCGCGAGTGTTGTTGGAGATTGATTCCTTGGCCATGCTGATGGAGGCGGTCGATGCTGGGTTGGGCGCCACATTGCAACCCTGGGCGGCTGTAGGTCGTTTTGCCGATGCGCCAGACCGGTTCCACATGGCGCGTATTACCGACGCGACGATGCAGCGGGTCAATCATCTGTGCAGTCTGTCAGACGACGAGCTGTCCCCCGCCGCCCTGGCCGCCCGGGTGGTGCTGGGCGAATGCGCACAGAGGCTGGTGCAGCAGGGGCGCTGGACCGGGGCTCGGTTAAACACCTGACCTAGAATGATTTTCACCGCCGTTTGCGCCTCATCGTGAGCACGGCTTCAACAAAAAAATGGCAAAAGGGACGAGGTATATGGGGCAGTCCACCCAAAAAATTCATAGCGGTTCGTCGCTAGGCCGAATTCATCACGCCCATCCCAAAGGTCAAAACGGGAGTTTCACCATGAAAAAAGAGTTGGTTCAAACCCTCATCGACACCTTTGAGGGCCATGCACAACAAACCGAAAGTGGTGTGGAATACTGGCTGGCAAGGGACATCCAACACCTGCTGGGCTATGCGGAATGGCGTAACTTTGGACTCGTGATCAGCAAGGCGAAGACCGCCTGCGAAGTGAGTGGTCAACGTGTCACAGACCATTTTGTTGACGTCAACAAAATGGTCGAATTGGGCTCCGGCAGCCAGCGCGAAATCGACGACATCATGCTCACCCGCTATGCGTGCTACCTGGTTGCACAAAACGGCGACCCACGCAAACCCGAGATCGCTTTTGCCCAAACCTATTTTGCGGTGCAAACCCGCAAGGCCGAACTGATCGAGCAACGCATGCTGGACGCCGAGCGCATCCATGCACGCAAAAAACTGACCGAAACAGAAAAAGAACTCTCGCAAATCATCTACGAGCAGACCGGCGGCAACCAGGACTTTGCACTCATCCGCAGCAAAGGCGACTACGCCTTGTTTGGCAAAAGCACCCAAGCCATGAAGGCCCAGTGGAAAGTACCTGACAGTCGCCCACTGGCCGACTTTGCACCCACTATTCTGCTCAAGGCCAAAGACTTCGCCACTGAAATCACCATCTTCAACGCCCGCCAGCACCAGATGGACCGTGAAGGGCAAATCTCCAAAGAGCACATCACCAACAACCAAGCGGTGCGCAACACGCTGCTGGAACGAGGCATACGCCCTGAAAGCTTGCCACCAGAAGAAGACGTCAAAAAAGTCGAGCGGCGCTTGCAGTCTGAAGACAAAAAATCGCTGAACAAGCCCGACACCCTGGACAACTGACAAGAGCAAAGCAGGTTCACCCACAAAACCAGGTCCAAAAGCGATCTGCAAGCCGAGCGCAACGCCCGCAACCGCGACCTGTGCCCGCCCTGATATGCCCGCTAGTCATCACAAATCGTGATGCCCCCATACACCGAGGGTGCTGTTTCTTTCGGTCCGGTCCGCCTACAGTCCACGTCTCAAGCACAAAGGAGACGAGATGGACTTGCAACTCAAAGACAAAACCGCCCTGGTTACGGGTGCCAGTGTGGGCATCGGGCGGGGCATTGCGCTGGCGCTGGCGGCAGAGGGCGTCAAGCTGGCGCTCACGGCGCGGCGCATGTACAAACTACGTGAAGTGGCCGCTGAAGTGACTGCGCTGGGAGCGCCCGAACCTGTGCTCATTGAGCAAGACATGTATGCCGACGATGCTGCCAAGTGCATCGCCCAAGCTGCCGTGGCCGGTTTGGATCATGTTGATATTCTGGTCAACAACGCCGGCGGTTCCCGCAGCTTCAAAGACCTGCATGTGAGTGAGGAGCAATGGCAAGAGGCAATTACCCTGAACTTTCATCGCCCTCGCCAGTTGGGCGACGCGCTGATTGACCAGATGATTGCCCAGGGCTGGGGGCGCATCATCAACATCACTGGAAAGAGCGAGCCTGAGCACATCAACGGCGCGTTCTGCGCCAAGGCGGGTATGCACAGCTGGGCCAAGGGCTTGTCGCGCATGGTGGGCAAACATGGCATTACGGTGAACTGCATTCCCCCGGGACGCATTCACTCGGAGCAGATTTTTCGCAACTACACGCCCGAGTACCGTCAGTGGCAGTGCGAAAACGAGATTCCGGCGGGCCGTTATGGCGAGCCGGAAGACCTGGCGAACCTGGTGGCGTTCCTTTCATCGCCCAAGGCCAGCTACATCACCGGGGCGGTGATTCCGGTGGATGGCGGTTTGCGCAAGTACCAGTTCTGACTGGCCCCGGTGCAAGATGCCTGTGGTGATAACAGACGCCTTATTAATTAAAACGGAGACAACGCCATGACATTGAATCGACGACAAGTGCTGACCGCGGCTGCAAGTGCCGCACTGGTGGGTGCGCCAGCTGTGCGGGCGCAGACGGCCTGGCCCAGCAAGGCCATCCGCTTTGTGGTGCCATTTGCGCCGGGGGGCACCAGCGAAATCGTGGCTCGCTCGGTGGCCGCAGAGCTGACCAAGCAACTGGGCCAGAGCGTGTACGTGGAGAACAAACCCGGTGGCGCTGGCGTCACGGCCATGGCCGATGTGGCCAAGGCAGCGCCCGACGGGCACACCATCATCCTGTCGCATGTGGGCACCATGGCGGTGAACCCCTACATGCTCAAGAGCCAGCCCTATGACGTGGACAAGGACTTTGTGCCTGTGACCCTGCTCGCCAAGGTGCCCAATGTGTTTGTGATTCACCCGGATGTGCCGGCGAAGAATTTCAAGGAGTTTGTGGACTACGCCCGGCGCAACCCTGGCAAGCTCAACTACGGCTCGGCAGGCAATGCCAGCGCTGGACACCTGGCCATGGAGTACCTCAAGCTGGTCACAGGCATGTTCATCACTCACATTCCCTACCGGGGCACCGGGCCACAGCTCACCGATTTGCTGGCGGGGCGCACCGATGCGTCGTCCGCTGGCATGCCGGCTTTGGGGGCCCACATCCGCGCTGGCAAGCTGCGGGCTATAGCGGTGGGCACCCAGCAGCGTATTCCCGCCATGCTGGATGTGCCCACGGTGGCCGAGATGGGTTACAAGGACTTTGAAACCTCGCAGTGGTACGGCATCCACGCACCCGCAGGCACGCCACCCGACATCATCAAGCGCCTGCAGGAGGAGTGCTACAAGGCCCTGCGAGCCAGTTCTGTGACCGAACGCTTCGCGACAGACAACGCGGTGGGCGGCGGCGGACCAGCGGCCGAATATGCGGCGTTCGTGAAGGATCAGCAGCGCATCTGGAGCGATATCGTCAAACGCGCCAGCATCAAGCCCGACTGATTTTGTGTTGTCTCTCCTCGCACCTGGGTACGGATGTAGCTCAGGCGGGGATGGTTTTTTCTGAAATACCTGGAGTTGCTGATGCGTGTGGATGTGTTGGTGGTGGGCGGCGGCAATGCCGCCTTGTGCGCAGCGCTGATGGCGCGCGAGGCCGGCGCCAGCGTGATGCTCCTGGAAGCAGCGCCGCGTGAGTGGCGTGGTGGCAACTCATCGCATACCCGCAACCTGCGCTGCATGCACGACGCGCCCCAGGATGTGCTGCAAGACGCCTACCCGGAAGAAGAATTTTGGCAGGACCTGCTCAAGGTGACGGGCGGACGCACCAACGAGGCGCTGGCCCGCCTGGTGATACGTCACACCGCCACTTGCCGACCCTGGATGCGTCGGCATGGGGTGCACTTTCAACCCTCCCTGTCCGGCACCTTGAGTTTGTCGCGCACCAATGCTTTTTTCATGGGCGGCGGCAAGGCGCTGGTGAACGCCTACTTCCGCAGTGCCGAGCAGCTGGGCGTGCAGATTCGTTACCAGGCGCCGGTGGATCGCATCGAGATGAAGGACGGCCGTTTTGTGGCAGCGCACGTCAAGGGCGAGCGCATCGAGGCCAAGTCATGTGTGCTGGCTGCGGGTGGCTTCGAGTCCAACCGCGACTGGCTGCGCGAGGCCTGGGGCCAAAACGAACGCGGCGAGTGGCCTTCGGACAACTTCCTGATCCGTGGCACCCGCTTTAACCAAGGCGTGCTACTGAAGCACTTGCTGGAGGACCATGGAGCTGACGCCATTGGCGACCCGACTCAGGCCCACATGGTGGCCATCGACGCGCGTGCCCCGCTGTACGACGGTGGCATTTGCACCCGCATCGACTGCGTGTCTTTGGGTGTGGTGGTCAATGGAGAGGGTCGTCGCTTTTATGACGAAGGTGAAGACTTCTGGCCCAAGCGCTATGCCATCTGGGGGCGTTTGGTTGCCCAGCAGCCGGGACAGATTGGCCACTGCGTGATCGACGCCAAGGCGGTTGGGCGCTTCATGCCGCCTGTATTCACGGGCGTTCAAGCCGACACGCTGCCAGAGCTGGCTCAAAAACTGGGTCTGGATGTCTCCGCCTTCATGCAGACACTCAACGACTACAACGCGGCCTGCCAGCCCGGCCAGTTTGATCACACCACATTGGACAACTGCCACACCCAAGGCGTGGTGCCTGCCAAGACCCACTGGGCCCGGCGCATCGATACCGCCCCGTTTTATGGCTACACCTTAAAGCCCGGAGTGACCTTCACTTATCTGGGCCTGCAAACAGACGCGACTGCTGCAGTGCGGTTCAAGAACGTGCCAAGCAGCAATCTGTTTGTGGCGGGTGAAATGATGGCTGGCAATGTGCTGGGCCAGGGTTATACCGCTGGCGTGGGCATGTCGATCGGCACCGCCTTTGGCCGAATTGCTGGCGCACAGGCCGCGCGTGCCGCACTGGGCCCCAATCACAAGGAAGACAAGGAATACAAGGAAAGCGACCATGCAGCAGCTTGAAGCACTGACCCGGGATGCCCGTGCCCTGGCCAACGGGGAGGTGGTGCTGACGGAGCCCGAGACCGAAGTGGCCCGCCAGTTGCAAATCTGCAATGCCTGCCGCTATTGCGAGGGCTTTTGTGCCGTATTTCCGGCCATGACCCGGCGATTGGAGTTTGGCAAGGCCGACGTGCATTACCTGGCCAATCTGTGCCACAACTGTGGTGCGTGCCTGCATGCCTGCCAGTACGCACCACCGCACGAGTTTGCGGTGAATGTGCCGCAAAGCATGGCCCAGGTACGGGCGCAGACCTACTCCGACTACGCCTGGCCCGCCGCATGGGGCAAGCTGTACCAGCGCAATGGATTGACGCTGAGTCTGGCTTTGGCTGCGGGGCTGGCGCTGTTCTTGTTGTTGGCCTTGGAGCTCAACGGCACCCTTTGGGGCGCGCAGGCGCAGGGCAACTTTTACGCCCTGTTCCCACACAACTTGCTGGTGTGCCTGTTTGCACCAGTGTTCTTGTGGGCCGTGCTGGCATTGGGCCTGGGGGTGCGGCGCTTTTTGCGCGAGTTGACACCTGCCACCAGTGGCCAAACTGCCAGTTCACCCGCAGTGCTTGAGGCAACACACGATGCCTTGACGCTCAAGTACCTTGACGGTGGACACGGCGAAGGTTGCCACAACGAGGACGATGCCCACACCCTGATGCGTAGACGCGCCCATCACCTGACCTTTTATGGCTTCATGCTGTGCTTTGCTGCCACTAGCGTGGCGACGGTGTATCACTACGCCTTTGGCTGGCAGGCACCCTACGACTTGCCGAGCCTGCCCAAGGTGCTGGGCGTGGCCGGTGGCATCAGTTTGCTGCTGGGTACGGCCGCTCTGTTTCGCTTGAACCTTGTGCGTCACCCCGGACATGGTGATGAGCAGCAGCGTCCGATGGATCGGGGCTTTATTGCCTTGTTGTTTTTGACCAGTGCCACTGGGCTGGCTCTTTGGTTGGGGCGGGAGACTGCTGGTCTGCCGGCCTTGCTGGCGGTGCACCTGGGCGTGGTGATGGCCTTGTTTGCGACGCTGCCTTACGGCAAGTTCGCACACGGCATCTTCAGAAGCGCGGCCCTGCTGCGCTATGCGGTGGAAAAGCGTCAGCCCAGTGCCCTGGGTCTGCCTTCAGACTGAGATTGGCGAAATCAGTGGGCGCGGGCAAAAAACACCGCGCTCATGAGCAGGCCAGTAGCAATCACTAGCAAGCGCACGGCCTGTGCCGGTAGGCGCCGGGCCAGACGTGCGCCCAGCAGACCGCCAGCCGTTGCGGCCAGCATCATCCACGCAGCTTGAGGCCACGCAATAGCACCGGCCCAGGCGAAAGCGGCCACCGACAGCACCGACAGCACCAGCGAAGTCAGGTTTTTGAGGGCATTCACGGTGGTCAGGCGCGTCTCTCCGGTCAGGGTGTACATCGCCATCAGCAATATTCCCAGCCCACCGTTGAAGTAACCGCCGTAGACCGACACCAGGGCCAAGCCTATCGCTCGCCACCTTGGCCAGCCTTGTTGGCCCCGAGCGCGGGTGAGTCGTGGCCCGAAGGCAAACAGCAGCGTGGCCAGTAGCAACAGCCAGGGCACCAGAGATGAAAACACTTTGGCCGGGGTGACCAGCAACAGCAGCGCACCCGCAAGCCCGCCCAGTGCGGCGATCCCCATGTCCCTGAGCAGCAGGGGCCTGGGAATTTCGGACAGCTCCTGTTTGAAACCCAAGGTGCTGCCCAGGTAGCCCGGGCTCACTGCCATGGCACTGGTGGCGTTGGCGGTGATGGGAGGAATGCCCGCCCACACCAGAGCCGGAAAGGTGAGGAAGCTGCCTCCACCAGCGATGGCGTTCAGCGTGCCGGCACCCAACGCGGCCAGGCCCAAACCAGCCCAGGTCAGCAGGTTGTCCATCAGCGCTGCAGGGCACTGACGCTGGCGTCGGTGTAAACCATGTCCATGGGGTAGCGTTGGCCGGCGAGATAGTCTTCCATGCACTTCAACACCAGGGGGCTGCGGTGGCGGTCTGCACTGGCGCGCATCTCGTCCGGTGTGAGCCACAAGGTGCGCACGATGCCGTGGTCCAGCCTGCGATGGGCCTGCAGTTCTCCCAGTGTTCCGCAGAAGGCAAAGCGCAAGTAGGTGATGTCTTCAGCCGTGGCCGGTCGGTGAAAGCGGGAGAGATAGATGCCCACCAGCGCCGTTGGTACGAACGAGTGAGTGGTTTCCTCCAGGGCTTCGCGGGCGCAGCCTTCGGCAGGAGATTCACCCGGGTCGAGGTGGCCGGCAGGGTTGTTCAGCCGCAGGCCTTCGGCAGTGTGCTCTTCAACCAGCAGAAAGCGGCCATTCTGTTCGATGATGGCGGCTACTGTGACACTGGGTTTCCATCGTGTGCTCATGCCTGATTATGTGTGGACCCGGTTTCCGCCAGAAAAATCTGGTCCAAAGATGACCGGTATTTGCTCACGCGCAAGCTGCCATACCGCTGGTCGAGGCAAAACTCATGTAAGCTTGCTGGAAGTTTTGTATCCCTTTGTGAGGACAGAGACATGTTGATTGGTGTACCCAAAGAGACAACACCGGGCGAAACCCGAGTGGCCATGACACCGGAGACGGCTAAAAAGCTCAAAGCTCAGGGCCACACGCTGCGAGTGCAAGCGGGCGCGGGCGTGGCAGCCAGCGTGACCGACGAAGACTATGTGGCTGCCGGCGCAGAAATCACCGATGCCGCAGGTGCTTTGGGCTGTGAACTGGTGCTCAAAGTGCGCGCGCCACAGGACGCCGAGATGGCGCTGATCCCCACAGGCACCACCCTGGTGGGCATGCTGAACCCCTTTGATGCAGCCGGCCTGCAGCGCCTGGCAGCAGCGGGCCTGACAGCCTATGCCCTGGAGGCGGCCCCTCGCACCACCCGTGCCCAGAGCATGGATGTGCTGAGCTCTCAGGCCAATATCGCCGGCTACAAGGCCGTCATGATGGCCGCCGATAAATACCAGCGCTTTTTCCCCATGCTCATGACGGCGGCTGGCACGGTCAAGGCCGCACGCGTCGTGATTTTGGGTGTGGGCGTGGCCGGCTTGCAGGCCATTGCCACGGCCAAGCGCCTGGGCGCCGTGATCGAGGCCTCCGACGTGCGTCCCAGCGTCAAGGAGCAGATCGAATCCCTGGGCGGCAAGTTCATTGATGTGCCCTACGAGACCGATGAAGAACGCGAAGCCGCGCAAGGCGTGGGTGGCTATGCCAAGCCGATGCCGCCCAGCTGGCTGGAGCGCCAGAAGGCCGAAGTGGCCAAACGCGTGGCACAGGCCGATGTGGTGATCTCCACTGCACTGATCCCGGGTCGCGCTGCCCCCACACTGATCACCGAAGACATGGTCAAGAGCATGAAGCCCGGCTCCGTGATTGTGGATATTGCCGCTGGCAAGGGCCCCAACGGCGGCGGCAACTGCCCCTTGTCTGAAGCCGACAAGACCGTGGTCAAGCACGGTGTCACCCTGATCGGTGATACCAATTTGCCAGCCCTGGTAGCGGCAGACGCCTCGGCGCTCTATGCCCGAAACGTCATCGATTTTCTCAAGCTCATCATTAACAAAGACGGTGCCTTGCATACCGACATGAGCGACGACATCGTTGCCGCCTGCCTGATGGCCCAGGGCGGCAAGGTGTTGCGGGCCTGAAGGCCTGCGCATTGCTCAGCAGCTTGAACCGCACATTTAAACAATCGGAGCGCCCCATGGATCTTGTCTCTCCCACGATCACCAATCTGATCATTTTTGTGTTGGCTATTTACGTGGGCTACCACGTTGTCTGGACCGTGACCCCCGCCCTGCACACCCCCTTGATGGCGGTGACCAATGCGATTTCGGCCATTGTCATCGTTGGTGCCATGTTGGCAGCCGCCATGACGGAAACCACTCTGGGCAAGACCATGGGGGTGCTGGCCGTGGCGCTGGCGGCGGTCAACGTGTTTGGTGGCTTTCTGGTGACCCGGCGCATGCTGGAAATGTTCAAGAAGAAAGAAAAGAAAGCTGCGCCCAAGGCTGAAGGAGCTGCCAAATGAGCATGAATCTCGTCACTCTTTTGTATTTGGTTGCCAGCGTCTGCTTTATTCAGGCGCTCAAGGGGCTGAGCCACCCTACCACCTCCATACGCGGCAATATCTTCGGCATGACCGGCATGGCGATAGCTGTGCTGACCACCGCTGCCTTGATCGTCCAGCTGTCGGCTGGCAACCTGCAAGGCATGACCTGGGTGCTGGGCGGGTTGTTGGTGGGCGGCGCGGCTGGCGCCATCATGGCCAACCGGGTTGAAATGACCAAGATGCCCGAGCTGGTGGCCTTCATGCACAGCATGATTGGTTTGGCAGCCGTCTTTATTGCTGTTGCCGCTGTGGCAGAGCCTTACGCATTTGGCATTGTGGCCAAGGGTGTGCCCATTCCAGCCGGTAACCGACTGGAGCTGTTTCTAGGGGCGGCCATCGGTGCCATCACCTTTAGTGGCTCGGTCATTGCCTTTGGCAAGCTGTCGGGCAAGTACAAATTCCGCCTGTTCCAGGGCGCACCGGTGACCTTCGCCGGCCAGCACAAGCTCAACCTGGTCTTGGGTCTGGCCACCGTCGGCCTGGGATTGGTGTTCATGTTCACCGAAAGCTGGCCTGCGTTCTTTGCCATGCTGGCCCTGTCGTTTGTGATGGGTGTGCTCATCATCATTCCCATCGGTGGCGCGGATATGCCGGTGGTGGTTTCGATGCTCAACAGCTACTCGGGCTGGGCTGCTGCGGGTATCGGATTCAGCTTGAACAACAGCATGTTGATCATTGCCGGCTCTCTGGTGGGCAGCTCGGGTGCGATTCTGAGCTACATCATGTGCAAGGCCATGAACCGCTCCTTCTTCAATGTGATTCTGGGAGGCTTTGGCGGCGATGAAGCGTCCGCAGGACCTGCGGGTGCGGCTGTGCAGCGGACGGTCAAAAGCGGCAGTGCAGACGATGCCGCCTTTGTGCTGGGTAATGCAGAAACCGTGGTGATCGTGCCCGGCTATGGCCTGGCCGTGGCGCGGGCCCAGCATGCGGTCAAGGAGCTGGCAGCCAAACTCACGGAAAAGGGCATCACCGTCAAGTACGCCATCCACCCGGTGGCAGGACGCATGCCAGGTCACATGAATGTGCTGTTGGCCGAGGCCGAAGTGCCATATGACCAGGTCTTCGAGATGGAAGACATCAATGGCGAGTTTGGTCAGGCCGATGTCGCGATCATCCTGGGGGCCAACGATGTGGTGAACCCCGCCGCCCACACCAAGGGTAGCCCGATCTACGGCATGCCGATTTTGGAGGCCTACAAGGCCAAGACCATCATCGTGAACAAGCGCTCCATGGCGGCAGGTTATGCCGGTCTGGACAACGAACTCTTCTACATGGACAAAACCATGATGGTGTTTGGTGATGCCAAGAAGGTGGTAGAGGATATGTGCAAGGCCGTTGAGTGAAATTCCATAGTGCCGGTGTGGTGGCCGGCATGACAGCAACAGCACGAGGAGACGGTCAACGATAAAGTCCGTCCATCAAAATGGAGACAGCAACCATGACAGAGCGAATTTGGCTTTCGAGTTATCCGCCCGGCGTGCCGGCTGATCTGGCGGAACTTCCCTTTACCTCCCTGGTGGCCATGATGGAGGAGAGTTTCAGCCGGCATGCTTCGCAGCCTGCGCTGAGCTTTCTGGGCAAGCACATCAGCTACGGCCAGATTGATCGACAGAGCCAGGCGCTAGCTGGCTATCTGCAGGGGCTGGGCTTGAGTCGGGGTGACCGCGTGGCCATCATGATGCCCAATGTTCCCCAATACCCGATCGCGGTGGCGGCCATCTTGCGTGCAGGCTATGTCGTGGTGAATGTGAATCCCCTGTACACCGCACGCGAGTTGGAGCATCAGCTCAAGGACTCGGGGGCCAAGGCCATCGTCATCATCGAAAACTTCGCGGCCACCTTGCAAAAGTGCATGGCCGCGACCCAGGTCCGCCATGTGGTGATGTGTGCCATGGGCGACTGCCTGGGTGCAGTCAAGGGCGCGGTGGTGAATCTGGTCGTGCGCCGTGTCAAGAAAATGGTGCCCGACTTTCATTTGCCCGGCGCCGTGGCCTTCAACACTGCTCTGGCGCAGGGGATGCGCGGCACCTTTACACGCCCCGAGCTCAAGCTCGATGACATGGCGGTGCTGCAGTACACCGGTGGCACCACGGGCGTGTCCAAGGGCGCGGTGCTCCTGCATCGCAACCTGGTTAGCAATGTCGTCCAGGCCGAAGTGTGGTTGGCCCCCAGCATGGGCAAGCTGGAGCGTGATGTTCAACCCGTCACTGTATGTGCGTTGCCGATGTACCACATCTTCGCATTCACAGTGACCATGCTGTTTCTGCGCCTGGGCGGTAAAACGGTCTTGATTCCCAACCCGCGTGATCTGCCCGCAGTCTGCAAAGCGCTGTCCAATGAAACCTTTCACCTGTTCCCGGCGGTCAACACCCTGTTCAACGCCCTGATGAACCACCCGGATTTTGAAACTGTCAATTGGCGGGCGCACAAGATCGCGATTGGCGGCGGTATGGCTGTGCAAAGCGCGGTAGCCAAACAGTGGCTGGCGCGCACCGGCGTGCCGATCACGGAGGCATATGGCTTGTCTGAGACCAGCCCTTTGGCCACGGCCAATCCGGTTAACAATCCCACGTTTACAGGGTCGATTGGGCTGCCGGTATCCAGCACCTGGGTGATGTGTGTGGATGATGACGGGCAGGAAGTGCCTTTAGGTCAAGCGGGCGAGATTGCCATACGTGGGCCTCAGGTCATGGCGGGTTATTGGCAGCGGCCGGATGAGACCGCCAAGGTCATGCTGCCGGGGGGCTGGTTCAAGACGGGCGACGTGGGCATCATGGACGAGCGCGGCTATGTGCGCATCGTGGATCGCAAGAAAGACATGGTGCTGGTCAACGGTTTCAATGTGTATCCCAACGAGATTGAAGAGGTGGTGTCGGCTTGTCCCGGTGTGCTGGAATGCGCGGCGGTGGGCGTGGCTGATCAGCAGACCGGCGAAGCGGTCAAGCTGGTGGTGGTGCGCAAGGACCCTGCTCTGACAGAAGAGCAGTTGCATGCCTTTTTCAAAGACACCCTGACCGGCTACAAGCGGCCGAAAGTCATCGAGTTTCGGGATGACCTGCCCAAGACGCCCGTGGGCAAGGTGCTGCGCCGCGAGCTGCGTGACAAGCGCTGAACGCCGCCAGGGCCGCATCGCCATCATCAGCGCCCTGCACGAGGAACTGTCTGCAGTATTGCTGGCCTTGAACCCGGCCAACGCACTGCAAGCAGGAACCTCTGGGAGCGCTGAAAAGGTTAGTGTTGCCGGACGGGAGTTTTTGCTGGGGTGCTTGGGTGGCCATGAGGTTGTACTGGTGCTGTCGAAGGTGGGCAAGGTGGCAGCAGCGGCCACGGCGACGGTGCTTGCCGAGCGTTTTGACGTGAGAGCGATGTTGTTTACTGGCGTGGCAGGGGGCCTCGGCCCGGCGGTTCGTGTCGGCGACGTGGTGGTGGCCGGCCAGTTTTTGCAGCACGATTTGGATGCGTCACCGCTTTTCCCTCGGTATGAAGTTCCCTTGTATGGACGCAGTCGCTTTGACGTCGATCCCCAGCTTTCTGCGGCCTTGATGCAGGCTGCCCAAGCGACCTTGTCGGATGTGCGCGGTACGCTGGGCGACGACGCCGTGAACGAATTTGACTTGCACCAGCCCCAGGTTCATTCGGGTCTGATCATCAGTGGTGACCGGTTTGTATCGACGAGCCAGGAAAGCCAGGCTTTGGTTCAGGCGCTACCCGAGGCCCAGGCAGTCGAGATGGAGGGCGCGGCCATCGCCCAGGTTTGCCATGACTACGGGTTGCCTTTTGCCGCAGTTCGCACCATTTCAGACCGAGCCGATGATGCCGCCCATGTGGACTTCAACCGGTTCATCGCTGCGGTGGCCAGTCGCTATTCGGCCGCCATCATCCAGCGAGCGCTCGCACTGCTTTAAGGCTGCAGGGGCCCATGCCCAAACAGCCTCACTTGAGCCAGCCGCGGCGGCGGAAGTACCACATGGGCACCAGTGCACTGCCCAGCATCAGCAGCAGGGCGTAGGGGTAGCCCCAGCCCTGTTCCAGCTCGGGCATGAAGCGAAAGTTCATGCCGTAAATGCTGGCAATCAGGGTCGGTGGCAACAAGGCCACACTGGCCACTGAAAAGATCTTGATGATCTTGTTCTGGTTGATGTTGATGAAACCGACGGTCGCGTCCATCAGAAAGTTGATCTTGTCGAACAGGAAGGCCGTGTGTGAGTCCAGCGAATCCACGTCACGCAGTATCTGGCGCGCCTCGTCAAACTGCTCGCCGTTGAGCATCTTGCTGCGCATCATGAAACTCACCGCACGCCGGGTGTCCATGGCATTGCGCCGGATGCGGCCGTTCATGTCTTCGTGGCGTGCTATGGCGCCCAGCACCTCGCCGGCCAGGGCGTCGGTCACGTCACCTGAGAGTACCTTCTTGCTCACCAGTTCCAGGTGGTCGTAAATGCCTTCCAGGGTGTCGGCTGAATATTCTGCATCGGCATCAAACAACTTCAGCAGCACCTCCTTCGCGTCCACGATCAGGCCGGGCGCACGTCGGGCCCGCATACGCAGCAGCCTGAAGACGGGCACGTCTTCATCGTGGATGGAAAACAACACCCCACGGCTGCGTAACTCTTCGTTGTCCTGGTTCAGGATGAAGGCCACACGCACGGTGCGGGGGGCGTCATCGTCAGCGATCAGGAAGTCGCTGCGGATGTGGAGTTCGCCATTGTCTTCCTTGTAGAAGCGGGCGGACTCCTCAATGTCTTCGTCCATCGCATCCTCGGGGATGGACAGGCCGTAGTACTGTTTGATCCAGCGTTTTTCCTCGACGGTGGGAGACTCCAGATCCACCCAGATCGGCTGAAAACGCGAGAGCTCTTCCAGCGCTTCAATCTCTTCCTGAAACAGTCGTCCGTTGGCTAGCGAAAAAATGTTGAGCATGGCTCATACCCTTGTGAATGACGCATGGATGGGGGAGGCAGGTGTCGCTTTCAACCCCGATGCGGTTCAAGGGGCTGAAAGCTAGCGACTAGGCGAGGTTTCCAAGGTGTGGACTCCGGTGTTTGGACGCTGAAATTATCGCATTGACCCAGGCTCAGGGTGCCGCAAAAAAGGCCAGAAGTTCCGACTGTCTCGCGTAGGCATCGCTCTCGCCCATGGCCATCAGCGTTTGAACAAAGCCCTGCTCAAATAGCAGGTAGCTGGCGAGCGCGCCGCCTCCGCCGCGCAGAACACCCAGACCACCGAGGGCATGTCGGGTGGTCAACGGCAGCTCCTTGAGGTGGCGTTGTGCCATCGCATCCAGTGACTCGGTGGGTTGTATGGCAAGTACATCGACGCTGCGATAGGGCAAAGCCGTTGCAATATGGCCCGGCAGATGTTTCAGGGTGTCGGTCACGCGTCGTGTCTGCTCTACATCTGCCTGCAAGGTGTCGTGAAACACACTGGCCATGGCGTGACCTGCAATGCCGCCCAGGTGTGGTCCGCGCCGGCTGGTGTGACCACCAGTGCCGTGAGTCAAGCCCGAACGCTGGGGCTGCCCAACGCCGATCACCATGATCCGGTCGGCACCCAGATGCATGGCCGGTGAAAGAGGCGACACCTGGCGCATGGAGCCATCGCCGAAGAACTCGGCTTGACCATCGACCCACAAGGGCGTGGCCGGAAACAGGAAAGGAATGGCACTGGACGCCATCAGGTGTTCGATGGTCACCGGTTGAAAGTCGGCACGACGCCCCGGCCTGGCCCAGGCCAACGTGTTGTCGTGCGTTGCGCGCTGACAAAAAGTCCAGTGCACGCCGCTGGTGTAGCTGGATGCAGTGACAGCCAAGGTATCAATGGCTTGGTTGCGCAGTGCCGCTTCTAGTTCATCCAGCGCAATGGCATTGTGCAGTGTGTCGACCAGGGGCAGGTTGTCCAGAATGGCACCAGTGTTGCTGGCGTATTTCGATAGGCTGTAAGCGGTCAGAAAGCGGTTGAATCGCACCCAGGATGGCACGCGCAGCTGATAGACATCCGAGGACCGCAGATCACCCCAAAACTGCGCCAGCCGGCCAAAGGCATCCAGGCCCTGGCCAGCGTAGGCGCCCAGGCAGGTGGCATTGATGGCTCCCGCAGATGTGCCGATGAGAATTTTGAAGGGGAACGCCGCCTGCGGGCCGCGCTGTTGACGCAGCAGCGCACCTAGCGCACGCAGTACACCCACTTGGTAGGCTGTTCGGGCACCACCACCCATCAACACCAGGGCTGCGCTTGCTTTGGGAGCCTGGCTGATGCCGGCGCTGATGATGGTGTCCAAGCTCATGATGTTGTGTGTACGGGGGCTAGGCCTTGTTGTCGTTGGTGCATTGTGTGAGTACTGCACGGCAGATGGCAAGTCCCGGAGGGCGAGTGCCCTGATGGCTTAGGGTGGCTACGGGGAGCCGGTATTGCTGCACTGCATCCACAAAAGACATTGCTTTTGCTCAACAACAGGGGCATAGTGACTTCGCGTTCCTTGTTTTTTCAACCGAGAGCAACTGGAGGTTATTTATGAACTTGACGATCAGCGGTCACCATCTTGAAGTTACCCCGGCCCTGCGCAATTACGTGACGACCAAGCTTGATCGGATCACCCGCCACTTTGACCAGGTCGTGGATGTCAAAGTGCTGCTCACAGTCGAAAACCAAAAGGAGAAAGAACGACGGCAACGTGCCGAATGCAACATCCGCGTGAAGGGCAGCGATATGTTTGCGGAAAGTGCCCACGCCGACCTGTACGCTGCTGTGGACGAACTGGTCGATAAACTCGACCGTCAGGTGGTTCGCCACAAAGACCGGGTTCAAGATCATCATCATGAAGCGCCCAAGCGCCTGATGTAAAAGTCATCCCCGTTTTGGTGCATTCCAAAACTAGGCCGCCCACTCAAAACGGGCGGCTTTTTTGTGTGCATAATCCGTTCACAATGAACCGTCTCGCATCCATTTTGCCCGCGACCCAAGTGCTTGTGCAGGTGGATGCCACCAGTAAAAAGCGTGCTTTTGAAGAGGCAGGCCTGCTGTTTGAAAATCTCCACGGCCTGAGCCGCGCTTTGGTGACGGATAGCCTTTTTTCCCGCGAACGCTTAGGCTCTACTGGGCTAGGGCACGGGGTAGCCATTCCACATGGGCGCATCAAGGGTCTCAAGTCACCCATGGCTGCGGTGCTGAAGTTGTCTGGCCCGATCGGCTTTGACGCGCCAGATGAGCAAGCGGTCACCCTCTTGATATTCTTGTTGGTGCCCGAAGCAGCCACGCAAAAACACCTTGAAATCCTGTCAGAGATCGCTGAGTTGCTGAGTGATTCCGAGCTGCGTGAGCGGCTCTGCGCCAGCCAGTCTGCGCAGGAGCTCCATGCACTGATTGCTGGCTGGCAATCTGCCCAGCTCGCCTGAGCCTTCGCGTTCAGGCTTAGCCATGAAGCCCAATGTTGTCAGTGCTGATGTCCTGTTCGAGGAATTTCGCACTTATCTGAAGTGGGAATGGGTCGCTGGCCTTGGAGCATCCGAGCGGCGGTTCGATGAAGTCGCCATTCGCGAGGCCACGTCGGGTGCGGACCTGGTCGGCTACCTGAACTACATCCACCCCTACCGTGTACAAATATTGGGTGAGCGTGAGGTGTCATACATCACCAACGCCAGCCCGGAAGACTGCGCGCGTCGTGTGGCGCGCATTGTCACTTTGGAGCCACCGGTACTGATTCTTTCTGACGGACAAGTTGCCCCGGACGCCTTGCTGTCCATGTGCGAGCGGGCGCAGATTCCCATGTTTGCCACCCAGGCGTCATCGGCTCTGATCATTGACGTGCTGCGGACTTACCTGTCCAAACACTTTGCCGATCGCGTGTCAGTGCACGGTGTTTTCATGGATATTTTGGGACTGGGTGTATTGATCACCGGTGAGTCCGGGTTGGGCAAAAGTGAGTTGGGTCTGGAGCTCATTTCGCGCGGCAACGGCTTGGTGGCCGACGACGCAGTGGATCTGTATCGCATCAACCAGACCACCATCGAGGGCCGTTGCCCAGACTTGTTGCAGAACCTGCTGGAGGTGCGGGGCATCGGTTTGCTGGACATCCGTGCCATCTTTGGCGAGACCGCAGTGCGCCGCAAGATGCGGCTCAAGCTGATCGTACATCTGGTGCGGCGGGAAACACTGGAGCGTGACTACGAGCGTATTCCGTATGAGCCGTTAACCCAGGAAATTTTGGGCATACCGGTCCGCAAGGTGGTCATACAGGTGGTGGCCGGTCGCAATATTGCCGTGCTGGTGGAGGCCGCTGTTCGCAATACCATTTTGCAACTGCGGGGCATAGACACTTACCAGGAGTTTGTGGAGCGTCACCGTCGTGCCATGGACGGCAGCGACGACTGAGGTCCTGTGCCCGGGCGGTGGGGGCACGGAGACTTTGTGCAGTTGGCATACAGGCTCAAGGCATGATCGGCAATGGCAAAGCCCTTTGCCTTGGCCACGTCGTGCTGGCGTCTCTCGATTTCAGCGTCAAAAAATTCCTCGACGCGTCCGCAGTCCAGGCAAACCAAGTGGTCGTGGTGCTGGCCTTCGTTGAGTTCATAGACCGCCTTGCCGCCTTCAAAATGACTGCGCTCCAAAATGCCGGCTTGCTCGAACTGGGTCAGCACACGGTAAACGGTGGCCAGTCCCACGTCTGACCGATCATCCAGCAAGACGCGGAAAACGTCTTCTGCTGTCATGTGGCGCTGGCTGCCCTTTTGGAACACTTCCAGAATTTTCAGTCGCGGCAAGGTAGCCTTCAAGCCCGTGCTTTTGAGTTCTTCGATGTTGGCCATGCTGTCTTTCTGCCGTGGGGATGGGGGGCTGCTTCTGCGGCCCAGCCGCTACAATGAAACGATCATATCGCCACCCTACTTCCACATGTTTGTTGTCCCCAATTGTCCTCACCGGCGAGGTGTTCGTTCGATTGCCGGCATCGCGGTGCTGTTGGCTTTGTCTGCCTGTAGTACCGTCAAACAGGCCTCAGGCGATCTCGTCAGCATCATTCGGCCCTACCAGATGGATGTCGTGCAGGGCAACTTCGTGTCCAGTGAGCAGGTTGCCGCGCTACGCACTGGCATGACGCGCCAGCAGGTGCGCAACATCCTGGGCTCTGCTTTGCTCACCAGTGTTTTCCACGCGGATCGCTGGGACTACGTTTTCAGCTTGCGCCGTCAGGGCCAGGCGGACCAACCCAGGCGCGTCACAGTATTTTTCAAGGGTGAGGCGCTGGATCGGGTGGATGCCGACGATCTGCCCAGCGAAGCCGAATTCGTTGCCACACTATCGCCGCGTAAACAAGCGCCGGCTGTGCCCGTGTTGCATGCAACAGAAGAGCAATTGAGCAAGTACCCTGCGGCTGCGCCCAAAACGGCTCCAGTATTGCCACCGCAGCCAGCCAGCTACCCTCCACTAGAACCTGTCAGCCGCTGAGCTGGCCGGATGACCAGACTAAATATGACGGTACAAAACCTTCACCGTATCACGGTTTCCGGTGCCTCCGGGCGCATGGGACAGATGTTGATCGAGGCCGTTCGCGCAGCCCATCATTGCCAGCTGGCTGGCGCACTGGATCAGCCTGCCAGTACGGCCATAGGCCAGGATGCCATGGCTTTTCTGGGGCAGGCCAGTGGCGTGCACATCACCGGCGACCTGCATGCTGGCTTGAAGGGTGCACACGCGTTGATTGATTTCACCCGCCCCGAAGGCACGCTGGCGCATCTGGCAGTGTGTCGAGAGCTGGGTGTGAATGCCGTGATTGGGACGACTGGTTTTAGTCCGCAACAAAAAGCGGAGATTGGTGCTTTTGCCCGTGACATCGCCATCGTCATGGCGCCGAACATGAGTGTGGGCGTGAATGTCACCCTCAAGCTCCTGGAGCTGGCAGCCAAGGCCATGCCGACCGGCTACGACATAGAAATCATAGAGGCGCACCATCGCCACAAGGTGGACGCTCCCTCGGGCACGGCCCTCAAAATGGGCGAAGTCATTGCGCAGGCGCTGGGGCGCGACCTGAAGGATTGCGCAGTGTATGCACGCGAAGGCGTCACGGGGGAGCGTGATCCGTCCAGCATCGGCTTTGCCACCATTCGTGGCGGTGACATTGTGGGGGACCACACCGTGCTGTTCGCAGGAACTGGCGAACGCATCGAAATCACCCACAAGTCCTCGAGCCGTACCACGTACGCACAGGGCAGTTTACGGGCCGTCGAATTTCTGGCCGATAAAAAGACCGGCCTGTTCGACATGTTCGATGTGCTCGGCCTGAAATGAACTTCTACGCACTGGTGTCGCAGGGGGATGCGGTCAGTGTGGCTGTTGCCTTGATGTTGCTCGCCATGTCGGTGAGCAGCTGGGTCGTGATTGTTCTCAAGACCTGGTTGCTCCATCGCGCCAAGTTCGATGTGGCCCGGGGCACAGCTGCCTTCTGGCAATCCACAGATCTACAAGATGCACGCCACAAGCTCAGCGTGTTTGATCGCGAGCGTCTGCTTTTGCCCCTGGTCAACGCCGTTCAGCCGCAGGCTTCAGGCACCTTGGCCACCGCTGGCGATTTGTCCCAGCAACTGACCCGCGTGTTGCGCGATGCCTTGCACGGCATTCTCAACAAGCTGCAGTACGGCCAAGTGGTGCTGGCGACCGTGGGATCCACGGCACCGTTCGTGGGCTTGCTCGGCACCGTCTGGGGTATCTACCACGCGCTCACCGGCCTCGCGGGTGCCGGTCAGATCAACATCGAGCGCATTTCCGGCCCCGTGGGAGAGGCACTCATCATGACTGCAGCGGGCTTGGCGGTGGCCATACCCGCCGTGTTGGCCTACAACGTGCTCGGTCGTCGCATAGGCCGTATCGAGGCCGATCTGGAAGGCTTTGCACGTGACCTGCGTGAGCTGATGCTCAGCAAGGCGGCCTGAGAACACACGACGCCACCATGTCCTTCGGTCGACTTGAGCGCACCCGGCCCAGTGAGCCCATGAGCGAGATCAACATGACGCCGCTGATCGACGTCATGTTGGTGTTGTTGGTGATTTTTATGCTGGCTGCGCCCTTGATGACCAGCCGCCTCAAGCTGGATCTGCCGCAGTCTGGTGCGGCTCAAGCGGGCCAGCCACCGCAGGCGGTGCGCTTGCAGATTGACCGTTCGGGCCAGGCGTTTCTGGACGAGCGGCCCGTATCAGATGCCGATCTGGCGGCGGCATTGACCCTGGTCGCCCAACAAACTCCCGATGCCGAAGTCCAGTTGCGTGCAGACCGCTCCGTGGCCTACGGCCGCATTGTTGAAGTCATGGGGTCAGCCCAGCAGGCCGGGCTGACGCGCATCGGCTTCGTGGCCGAAGCCAAACCCTAAAATCCCGGGCACAAGTCGCCCTGGCGGCCCCGCGGCCGCACTCACTGAAGTTCATCATGCAAGACAACAAATACAGCCGCCCCTACAACCCGGGCGAAGTGGAAGCCCTCGCTCAAAGCGCCTGGAATGCGCGTGATGCTTACCGCGTGACCGAAAACGCGCTGGACGCCCAAGGTCAGCCCAAGAAAAAGTTCTACGCATGTTCGATGCTGCCGTACCCCAGCGGCAAACTGCACATGGGCCATGTGCGCAACTACACCATCAACGATATGCTGGCGCGCTATCTGCGCATGAACGGCCACAACGTGCTGATGCCCATGGGCTGGGACGCCTTTGGTCTGCCGGCTGAAAACGCGGCGCTCAAGAACAAGGTGCCTCCCGCGCAGTGGACCTACGACAACATCGCCTACATGAAGAAGCAGATGCAGGCCATGGGCCTGGCCATTGACTGGAGCCGCGAGGTGGCCACCTGCGATCCCAGCTACTACAAGTGGAACCAGTGGCTGTTTTTGAAGATGCTGGAAAAAGGCATTGCCTATCGCAAGACCCAGGTGGTGAACTGGGATCCTATCGATCAGACCGTGCTGGCCAACGAGCAAGTGATCGACGGCAAGGGTTGGCGTACCGGCGCGGTGGTGGAAAAGCGCGAAATTCCCGGCTACTACCTCAAGATCACAGACTACGCGCAAGAGCTGCTCGACCATGTGCAGATGGGCAATGACAAGGCCACCTTGCACGGCTGGCCCGAGCGTGTGCGCCTGATGCAGGAAAACTGGATCGGCAAGAGCGAAGGTGTGCGTTTCGCCTTCCCGCACGACATCCGTGGTCAGAATGGTGAGCTTGTAGGCGATGGTCGCATGTATGTGTTCACCACGCGTGCCGACACCATCATGGGGGTGACCTTCTGCGCTGTAGCACCCGAGCACCCGCTGGCGCTGCACGCGGCTCACTCGAACCCGGCACTTGCCGCCTTCATAGAAGAGTGCAAAACCGGTGGCACCACAGAGGCCGAACTTGCCACCCAAGAGAAAAAGGGCATGGCCACGGGCCTGTTCGTCATCCACCCTCTCACGGGCCAGCAGGTGGAGGTGTGGGTCGGCAATTACGTGTTGATGAGCTACGGCGATGGCGCGGTGATGGGCGTGCCGGCCCATGACGAGCGCGACTTTGCGTTTGCGCTGAAGTACCAGTTGCGAATCCAGCAAGTGGTCAGCGTCCAGGGGCAGAGCTTCGATGCCACGGTCTGGCAAGAGTGGTACGGCGACAAGCAAAACTGCGTGTGTGTGAATTCGGGTGAGCTCGACGACTTGAACCAGAAAGCCGCTGTGAACAGGGTGGCCGAGCTGCTGGCAGCCAAGGGCCTGGGCGAGAAAAAAGTGACCTGGCGGTTGCGTGACTGGGGGGTGAGCCGCCAGCGCTACTGGGGCACGCCCATTCCCATCATTCATTGCGAAGAACATGGTGCGGTGCCGGTGCCCGAGCAGGATTTGCCCGTGGTGTTGCCGCAAGATTGCGTGCCTGACGGTTCGGGCAACCCCTTGCACAAGCATGAGGGTTTTCACGCTGGCGTGGTCTGCCCGGTATGCGGCAAGCCCGCCCGGCGTGAAACCGACACCATGGACACCTTTGTGGACAGCTCCTGGTACTTCATGCGCTATTGCGATTCGAAGGACGCCGATGCCATGGTGGCGGGTGGTGCGGACTACTGGATGCCGATGGATCAGTACATCGGTGGCATTGAACACGCCATCCTGCACCTGCTGTATGCACGTTTCTGGACCAAGGTGATGCGCGACCTGGGCCTGGTCAAGGTCGATGAGCCTTTCACCAAGCTGCTGACCCAGGGTATGGTGCTCAACCACATCTACAGTCGCCGCACCAGCAAGGGTGGCAAGGACTATTTCTGGCCGCATGACGTGGAGCATGTGCTGGACGAAGGCGGCAAGGTGGTGGGCGCCAGGCTCAAGAACGAAGCCGACAGCGGCGACGGCCGCCTGCCCGTGGGCACTGCCATCGATTACGAGGGCGTGGGCACCATGTCCAAGTCCAAGAGCAATGGCGTGGATCCACAGGACCTGATCGAAAAATACGGTGCCGACACGGCTCGCCTCTACACCATGTTTACCGCGCCACCCGAAGCCACGCTGGAGTGGAACGATTCTGCGGTGGAGGGCAGCTATCGCTTCCTGCGCCGGGTGTGGAACTTCGGCGCCAAGCTGGCGCTACTGGATAGCACGTCGGCGAACGCCAGTGTGGTTGGCGCCCGCAGCCTGCAGGATGTCTCTTTCGGCAAGGAAGCCAAGGCCCTGCGCCGTGAGATCCATACCGTACTCAAGCAGGTGGACTACGACTACCAGCGCATGCAATACAACACTGTGGTGTCTGGCGCGATGAAGATGATCAACGCCCTGGAGGACTTCAAGTCGGTTGATGCGGACGGTGCCCAGGTAGCGATGATCGAGAGTTTTGGCATTTTGCTGCGCTGCCTGTACCCGGCCACGCCGCACTTGGCGCACACCTTGTGGTCCGATCTGGGCTACGCCAGCACGCTGGGCGATCTGCTCGATGCGCCTTGGCCAGAAGTTGATGATGGCGCCTTGCAGCAAGATGAAATCGAGCTGATGCTGCAGATCAACGGCAAGTTGCGAGGCGCGATTCTGGTGCCAGCCGGTGCCAGCAAAGAAGCCATCGAGGCCGCCGCCGTGGCCCACGAACTGGTGCAGAAGCAGGCTGACGGCGCTGCCATCAAGCGTGTGATCGTGGTGCCTGGCCGGCTGGTCAACGTGGTGTTGTGACCACCCGAGTTGTCATGGGCCGGGGTGCTGCGGCGCAGCGAGTTTGGGCCATTTGCCTGGGCTTGTTGCTGGCAGTCACGCTGACCGCTTGCGGTTTCAAGCTGCGCCAAAGTCGGGCTTATGCCTTTGACACCATCGCTGTAACACCTGCAGTGGGCGGGCCGGTCAAGTCCGAACTCAAACGCTATCTCGGTGAGCGGGTGGTGGACCTCCCTCCGCCTGATCCCGAAGTCGGGGACGTCAGCCAGCCGCAGGTCATTCTGGACATCTTGTCCGAGCCGCGCGAAAAGGTGATCGTGGGTCGTAGCTCCACAGGCCAGGTGCGCGAGTTTCAGTTGCGTGTGCGGGTCAGCTTCCGGCTGCGCACACCCGATGGTCGCGAGCTTATACCCGTGACCGAACTCGTACAACAGCGCGACATCAGCTTCAATGAATCAGCGGTATTGGCCAAAGAGGCAGAAGAGCAGCTGCTTTACCGCAACATGCAAAGTGATCTGGTGCAGCAGTTGCTCCGTCGCCTGGGGGCGCTCAAAACGCTGTAGTCGGGCGCATCAGGGTACTTTTGCCAAACAGGCTTTCGATCAGGTCCACGGCCAGTTCGGCGGTGCCGTTGCGCACATCGAGTGCCGGGTTCAGCTCCATCACATCGAGCGAGGCCAGTAGGCCGGTGTCGGCAATCATCTCCATGCACAGTTGCGCTTCCCGGTAAGTGGGGCCACCCCGAACGGCAGTGGCCACGCCGGGCGCAATGGCGGCGTCCAGAAAATCGACATCAAAACTGACATGGAGGTGGGTGTCGGGTGCCATGCCTGCCAGAGCGTTCTGCATGGCGACGCGCATGCCCATTTCGTCGATGTAGCGCATGTCAAACACTTCCAGGCCGACCTCATGCACAAAACGCTTTTCACCCGGATCGACGCTGCGGATGCCGATCTGGCGAATGTCCGCACTGCGCATGGCTGGCACGGTGCCGCCGATGTGCGTGAGTTCTTGGGGCCCATGACCGCACAGTACGGCTACTGGCATGCCGTGGGTATTGCCCGTGGGGGTGAGCTCGTTGGTGTTGAAGTCGGCATGGGCATCGAGCCAGATCACTCGCAGGGGCTTGCCGATGGTGCGGCAATGACGCGCCACGGCGCTGATGGAGCCGATGGCCAGGCAATGATCTCCGCCCAGAAGGATCGGCATGCTGCCGGCCGACAGGGCTCCATACACGGCCTCGTGAACGGCCTCGTTCCAGGCGGTCACTTCGGGCAAATGACGATAGCCGTTGACGGGTGGCTGCCAGGGATTGGATGGGCCACTGAGGTTGCCCTGATCATGCACGACCAGTCCATGGCTCTGCAGCACTGGCATCAGCTGCGCCACCCGAAGCGCTTCCGGGCCCATGGAGGCGCCCCGCGAACCTGCTCCCACGTCGGTGGGTGCGCCTATCAGTCGTATGGGCGAGGGCATGGTTGTCTCCGGTGATGGTGTAGGGCCGGGACGGCAGCCCAGCGACTCCGACCAGTTTATCTGGCCGCACGCCTGCCATCAGCCGACCCCATGCCGGGGCCCTTCAATGGGCCCCCTCAGTCAGCGAGCGTCGGATAGTCGGTGTAGCCCTTGGCGCCAGGTGTGTAAAAGGTGCTCATGTCGGGCGGGTTCATCGGCGCTTTGCGTCGCATCCGTTCCACCAGATCCGGGTTGGCCAGGAAGGGGCGGCCAAAGGCGATCAAGTCAGTCTGTTGCTGAGCCAGGGCCTGTTCGGCGCTGTCACCGTCGAAGCCGCCTGCCAGGATGAAGGGTCCCTTGAAGCTGGCACGCAGTTGTGCCTTCAGCGTGGCAGGCACCGCTGGCGCACCCATGGCCGAGTGGTCCAGCAGGTGCAGATACAGCAGGCCCATGTCGGACAGCGCGCTGGCCAGTTCGACATACTGGGCATCCACATCAGCGTAGCCGCCAGTGCCGTTGAATGCGCCATACGGCGACAACCGGATGCCCACCCGCTCTGCGCCGATGGCCGCACAGCAGGCGCGAGCGACTTCGAGTGCAAAGCGGTTACGTGCTGCCGGGCTGCCGCCGTAGCCGTCTGTGCGGGTGTTGACGTTGGCATTGAGGAACTGTTCGATCAGGTAGCCGTTGGCGGCGTGCAGCTCCACGCCGTCAAAACCCGCTTCGATGGCCAGCTTGGCGGCCTGTGAGAATTCCGCCACCGCAGCGGCTATGTCGGCCGCTGTCATGGCACGCGGTGCGGTGTGTGGCTGCATGCCCTGGGCATCGGTCCACATCTCTCCCGGCAAGACAGCGTCGGTCGGGCCGACTGTCTCGGCGCCGGCGGGCAGGTTGGCGGCATGGGTCACGCGCCCCGTGTGCATCAGCTGCGCCACGATCTTGCCGCCACGTGCGTGTACCGCATCGGCCACCAGGCGCCAGCCCTGCACCTGGGCGGCGTTGAACAGGCCGGGGATGCGGGCATAGCCCAAGCCGTTGGGGGAAGGCGATACACCCTCGGTGATGATCAGGCCGGCCGTGGCGCGCTGGCCGTAGTACTCGGCCATCAGTGCATTGGGCGTGTTGGCCTCGACGGCACGACTTCGCGTCATGGGCGACATCACGCTGCGGTTGGCAAGTTGCAGTTTGCGGGCTGTGAACGATTCAAAAAGCATGGTGATCCAGTGAGTTGAGTGATAAAAAATCAGAACGACGAGCCAGGTGTGCTCAAAAATTCAAGCTCCTGCGCGCTGGACTGCCGCCCGAGGATGGCGTTGCGGTGCGGGTAGCGGCCAAAGCGGTCGATGATGGCCTTGTGCTGCAGCTCCGACGCCAGGCTGCCTTCCATGCCACTTTGGCTGAAAAGCACCATTGCGGCGCTGTGGATGAGTGGCGATTTGCTGTGCATGTGGGGCATGTACATGAAGGCGCGTTGCCGGATCTCAAGGGCGGCATCGGCTTGTATGGCCACGGCGGTCTGTGCCAAGGCCAAGACCAGAGCCTGATTGCCCGCCCGATCGCCCATTTGTCCACTGTCCTGGTAGCCTCCCCTGACTACCTGCGCCGGTGCAGTGTGCCAACCCAGCCGCTAAACTCATCGCCATGATTCTGGCGCCCGCCCAATTGACCGATCACCTGCAGCGCGGGCTGAAAAATCTCTACACCCTGCACGGTGACGAGCCCCTACTTTTGCAGGAGTGCGCCGATGCCTTGCGCGCTGCGGCGCGCCAGCAGGGTTACACCGAACGCACGGTGCACACTGTCGCCGGTGCTCACTTTGACTGGAGCGAGGTGCTGGCCAGTGGCGGAACGCTGAGCTTGTTTGCCGACCGCCAGATCGTGGAAATCCGTATTCCCAGTGGCAAGCCCGGCAAGGACGGTTCGGTAGCCCTGCAGCAGCTGGCCGAGCGTGCCGCCCTGGACGACAGCACACTCACCCTCGTCATCCTGCCCCGGTTGGACGGCCCCACCAGCAAGTCGGCCTGGTTTGCAGCGTTGGAGAGTTACGGCGTCAGCATGCGTTTTGATCCGATCGAGCGGCGGATGCTGCCGCAATGGATTGCCCAGCGCCTTCAGCTGCAAGGCCAGCGTGTGCTGAGCGGCGAGGAGGGGCAGCGGACCCTGCAGTTTTTCGCCGACCGTGTGGAAGGAAATTTGCTGGCGGCGCACCAGGAGATGCAAAAGCTGGCCCTGCTGCACCCGGCGGGTGAACTGAGTTTTGCCCAGGTCGAGGCGGCGGTGCTCAACGTGGCCCGCTATGACGTGTTCAAGCTGTCCGAGGCGGTGTTGGCGGGGCAGATGGGGCGGGTGCAGCGCATGCTCGATGGTCTGCAAGCTGAGGGAGAAGCCGAGGTGCTGGTGCATTGGGCCTTGTCTGAAGACATACGCAGCCTGCATCGCGTCAAGCAGGCCATGGCGGATGGCAAACCCCTGCCCATGGCCCTGCGCGACAACCGCATCTGGGGCCTGAAAGAAAAACAATTCGAGCGCATCCTGCCCCGCTTGACACCGAGCCTGTTGGGCCAGTGGCTGCAACAGGCCCACACGGTGGATGGCATCGTCAAAGGCCTGAAAAACCCGGATTGGCCTGCGGACTCCTGGCAAGCCTTGCACCGACTGGCCCTGGATGTGTGCAGGGCCTGCGCTATCCGCTGAAGCGACTGTGGGCGGCTTTGCCGCAATGAGAAAATCACACGATGCATACCACCGACACCACTGAATTGATGAACGCCCTGGGCCAGCAGGCCAAGGCCGCCTCCGCGCCCATGGCCAAGGCCACCGCCGCGACCAAGCGGTCTGCCCTGCGCGGGCTGGCGGCGCTGTTGCGCGCCAATGTGGACAGCCTGCAGCTTGAAAACGCCAAGGACTTGGGGCGTGCACGTGCTGCCGGTCTGGCCGAGCCCATGGTGGACCGCCTCAAGCTCACGCCCAAGGTGATCGAAACTTGCGCCGAGGGTTGCGAGCAGCTGGCCTCCATGCCCGACATCATTGGCGAAATCATCGGCATGAAGCAGCAGCCCAGCGGCATCCGTGTAGGGCAGATGCGGGTGCCGATCGGTGTGTTTGGCATGATTTTCGAGAGCCGTCCCAATGTGACGATCGAGGCCGCCAGCCTGTCGATCAAGAGCGGTAATGCCTGCATCTTGCGGGGGGGCTCCGAGGCCATCGATTCCAACAAGGCGCTGGCGGCTCTGGTTCAGCAGGCGTTGGTGCAAGCGGGTTTGCCTGCGGATGCCGTGCAACTGGTGCCCACCACTGACCGCGAGGCTGTGGGCCAGCTCATCGCCATGCCTCAGTATGTGGATGTGATCATCCCGCGCGGCGGCAAGGGCTTGATCGAACGCATCAGCCGAGAGGCCAAGGTACCAGTCATCAAGCACCTCGACGGCAACTGCCACACCTATGTGGATGATCCTTGCGATGTGGCCATGGCGGTGCGCGTGGCCGACAACGCCAAGACTCAAAAATACAGCCCTTGCAACGCCACTGAAAGCCTGTTGGTGTCGCGCGCCGTGGCGGGCAAATTTTTGCCGCTGATCGGGGCCATTTATGCGGCCAAAGGCGTGGAAATGCGTTGCTGCCCTGAAGCGCTCGCCATCCTGGCGGGCGTGTCAGGGGCCCATGTGGTCAGCGCCACCGAGCAGGATTGGTTCGAGGAGTACCTAGCGCCCATCATCAGTATCAAAGTGGTGTCGGGTGTGGACGAGGCCATTGCGCACATCAACCAGTATTCGAGCCACCATACCGAGGCCATCCTGACCACCGATCATGTGCATGCCCAGCGCTTTTTGCGTGAGGTGGATTCGAGCAGCGTGATGGTGAATGCCAGCACCCGCTTTGCCGACGGCTTTGAATACGGGCTGGGTGCAGAGATTGGCATCAGTACCGACAAGTTCCACGCCCGGGGCCCGGTGGGCATAGAGGGGCTGACCTCGCTGAAGTACGTGGTGCTGGGCGAGGGCGAGCTGCGAGGCTGACCCACCCCGGGCTTGTGACCCCGCAAGCCCCATGCTGAAGCGGCAGACCTAGAATTTGCCGGTATTTCCACCCTAACCTCCTGAGGCTTGCATGGTTCCACATCTCATCACTGCCCTGACCGGACCGATCAATGAGCTGGAGCAGCGCGTGCTGGACTCCATGCCCGCCATTGAACGCTGGTTCCGGCTGGAGTGGATGGAGCACACGCCGCCGTTTTACAGCTCCGTGGATGTGCGCAACGCGGGCTTCAAGCTCGCACCGGTCGACACCAATCTGTTCCCCGGCGGCTGGAACAACCTCACGCCTGAAATGCTGCCGCTGGCCGTACAGGCAGCCATGGCGGCCATCGAAAAGATCTGCCCCGAAGCACGCAACCTGCTGCTGATCCCAGAGAACCACACGCGCAACACCTTTTACCTGAGCAATGTGGCGCAGTTGCAGCGTATCTTTCACATGGCCGGGCTCAATGTGCGCATCGGCTCCATCAACCCCGAAATCAAGAAGACCACCTCGATCGAACTGCCGGATGGTCAGACCGTGACCCTGGACCCGGTCATCCGCACGCCCAGACGCATCGGCGTGAAAGACTTCGACCCCTGCACGATTCTGCTTAACAACGACCTCAGCGCGGGTGTGCCTGGCATTCTGGAAGACCTGCACGAGCAGTACCTCTTGCCCCCCTTGCATGCAGGCTGGACGACCCGTCGCAAGAGCACGCACTTCAAGATTTACGAGGAAGTATCCAAGCGCTTTGGCAAGCTGCTGGGTGTGGATCCCTGGCTGATCAACCCTTTGTTCAACCGGTGTGGTGAAGTCAATTTTGCCGAGGAAACCGGCATGGATTGCCTGCGCACCCATGTGGATGCGGTGCTGACCAAGGTGCGCCGCAAGTACAAGGAATACGGCATCAACGAGAAGCCCTTTGTGGTGGTGAAAGCCGATAACGGCACCTATGGCATGGGCATCATGACGGTGCGTGATGTCAAGGAGCTCGACACCCTGAACCGCAAGACCCGCAACAAGATGGGGGTGGTGAAAGACGGTCAGGCCGTGACCGAGGTCATCATCCAGGAAGGGGTGCTGACCAACGAGCGCATGAACGACGCGGTGGCTGAGCCTGTGGTTTACATGATGGACCGTTACGTGGTGGGCGGGTTCTATCGCATCCATGCCGAGCGTGGCGTGGACGAAAACCTGAATGCCCCAGGGGCCAGCTTTGTGCCCCTGGCCTTTGCCGAGAGCACCCGTTTGCCGCAGCCTGGCGTCAAGCCTGGAGCCAGTGCGCCGAACCGTTTTTACATGTATGGGGTCATTGGCCGGCTCGCCATGCTGGCGGCGAGTTACGAGCTGGAAGCCACTGACCCAGAGGCCGAAACCGACGCGTGACGGCTTGGGTGTAGTTGCCGCGCTGCAACATTTCGTCAAAACGCCTGATTTAGAGCGTGGACCTTAGGCACAAGGCGCGTGGGCGGGCGCAAAATGGCGTTCCCTCAAAGAACGGAGCCCATGACCGCGCGCCTGGGCCTTAATGTGTGTCAGCATCGAAATCGTCTCTTGCAGCATTGACCCTCGGCGCCATAGGCGTGGTGTACGGGGACATCGGCACCAGTGTGCTGTATGCGGTGAAGGAGGTGTTCAACTCCGGCCATGTGGACTTCACGCCCGACAACGTCTATGGCGTGCTGTCCATCTTTTTCTGGACCCTGACGGTCATTGTTTCCATCAAGTATGTGCTGCTGGTGCTGCGAGCCGACAACCACGGTGAGGGGGGGCTGGTGGCCATGCTGGCGCTGGCCTCGCAGGCCGTCAAGGACAAGCCCCGGCTACGCAGCGTGTTGCTGATCGTGGGTATTTTTGGAACCTCGCTGTTTTATGGTGATGGTGTCATCACGCCGGCGATCTCGGTGTTGTCTGCCATGGAAGGCCTGGAGGTCATTTCACCTGCATTCCGGCGTTTTGTGATCCCCCTGACATTGGTGATCCTGTTTTGCCTGTTCGCCGTGCAAAAGCGAGGCACGGCCGGCATAGGCAAGTTTTTTGGTCCTATCACCCTGGTGTGGTTCGGGGTGATTGGCTTGCTGGGGGTCTGGCAAATTTTGGCGCACCCGGCCATTTTGCTGGCGATCAGTCCTCACTACGCGCTGGGTTTCATGTTCGAGAACCCGGGTGTGACCTTTGTGATTTTGGGTGCCGTGGTGTTGTGTGTCACAGGGGCCGAGGCGCTGTACGCCGACTTGGGGCACTTCGGCAAAAAGCCTATCCGTCTGGCCTGGTTTGCCGTGGTCATGCCGGCGCTTACCTTGAACTACTTCGGCCAGGGGGCCCTGCTGCTGGAGCACCCAGAGGCGGTCAAGAACCCGTTTTTCCTGATGGCGCCCGACTGGGCGCTCTTGCCCTTGGTCGTGATGGCGACCCTGGCCACGGTGATTGCATCCCAGGCGCTCATCTCCGGGGCCTTCAGTGTGACCAAGCAGGTCGTGCAATTGGGCTACCTGCCCCGTTTGAACATCCAGCACACCAGTGTGCGTGACACCGGCCAGATTTACATTCCCTTTGTGAACTGGGGCTTGTTTGTGACCATCGTGCTGGCAGTGCTGATGTTCCGCTCGTCCAGCAACCTGGCTTCAGCCTACGGCATTGCCGTGACGCTGGACATGTTGATCACCACCGTCCTGACGTTCTTCGTCATACGCTACAGCTGGAAATACCCGTTGGTGCTGTGCTTTGCCGCCACGGGTTTTTTCTTCGTGGTGGATCTTGCCTTTTTTGCCTCCAACCTGCTCAAGCTGTTTGATGGAGGCTGGTTCCCGCTGGTGATCGGCGGCGCCATCTTTGCCTTGATGACGACCTGGAAAGACGGGCGTGCCCTGCTCAACCAGTCACTGAAGGCAGATGCCATTGACTTGCCAAGCTTTCTGGACGCGGTGTTTGTCAGCCCGCCTGCCCGGGTGGAGGGCACGGCCGTGTTCCTGACCGCCGAGCCTGGTACGGTGCCCAATGCGCTCTTGCACAACCTCAAGCACAACAAGGTGCTGCACAACAACAACCTGTTTGTCACGGTCTGCAACCACGAGGTGCCCTGGATCGGCATGAACAAGCGTTTGTCGATCGAGTCACTGGGCCATGACTGTTGGCAAGTGGTGATTCATTACGGCTTCAAGAACGATCCTGATGTGCCCAAGGCCTTGCAGCAGATCAAGGGCCGGGGCTGTGAACTCGACGACATGAACACCAGCTATTTCCTGTCTCGTGATTCCGTGATTCCCACCATAGGTGGTGGCATGTTGCCGTGGCGCGAGAAGCTGTTTTCCCAGATGCACCACAACGCCAGCGGCGCTGCCGACTTCCTGATGTTGCCCAACAATGCCGTGGTGGAGCTGGGCTCCAAGATCGAGATCTGACGCCAACCTGCAGTGTCCTTTTTCAAAGATATCAGTGTCAGTGCCTTCACGGCTGGCTTTGTGGCCGTGCTGGTGGGTTTTACCAGTTCGGTCGCTATCGTGTTTCAGGCAGCACAGGCATTTCAGGCTACGCCCGAACAACTGGCCTCCTGGATGTGGGCGCTGGGTTTGGGCATGGGGCTGTGCTCGGCCCTGCCTTCGCTGTGGCTCAAAAAGCCGGTGATGGTGGCCTGGTCCACACCCGGTGCAGCGGTGCTGGCCACAGCCGGTGTCGCAGGTGGTTTTTCCATGGGCGAGGCGGTGGCGGCTTTCATGGCCAGCGCGGCTTTGGTCACGCTGGTGGGTATGACCGGCTGGTTTGAGCGCATCATGAACCGGGTCCCCCTTGCTTTGGCATCCGCCTTGTTGGCAGGGGTACTGGCCCGGTTTGGCTTGCAGGCATTTACGTCTGCCCAAACTGCGCTGCCGCTGGTGCTTTTGATGCTCGGGGTTTATCTGGTGGCCAAGCGCTGGTGGCCTCGTTACGCAGTGGTGCTGACTCTGGTGCTTGCCTTGACCTACGTGGTGATGCGGGGCCAACTGGCACTGGGCGGCTTGACGCTGGCGCTGGCGGCGCCGGTGTGGGTAGTGCCACAGTTCACTTGGGCTGCGCTGGTCAGTCTGGCACTGCCCTTGTTTGTGGTCACCATGGCGTCTCAAAACCTGCCGGGTGTGGCGGCTATACGCGCCTCTGGCTATGGCCCGGACAGTGCCGGTGGCGGCATCCCCATCTCCAAAGTCATCACGCTGACCGGGCTGGTCACGCTGGTATTGGCCCCTTTGGGAGCTTTCGCCTTGAACCTGAGCGCCATCACAGCGGCCATCTGCATGGGCCCCGAGGCGCACACCGATCCCTCCAAGCGCTATACCGCTGCCGTCTCTTGCGGATTGATCTATGTCCTGATGGGCGTGTTTGGTGCTGCCATCATGGGGATTCTGACCGCCATGCCCAAAGAGCTGGTGGCTGTGATTGCCGGCCTGGCCCTGCTGGGCACCATTGGCAGCGGACTGGCTGCCGCGGTCAAGGACGATGCCCACCGTGAGGCCGCGCTCATCACCTTCTTGGTCACCTTGTCGGGTGTGGTGATCGCCGGCGTGGGCTCGGCTTTCTGGGGCGTGGTTGCCGGCGCCCTGGCACTTTTCATCCAACAGTACGGCGCTCGCTCGGGTCGCCCGGTACCACCGGCCAGATTCGAGACCTCCGCCTCCCAAACATGAACATTCTTTTTGTTGCCGACCCGCTTGAGTCTTTCAAGATTTACAAAGACAGCACCTTCACCATGATGCGTGAATTGCAGATGCGGGGGCACCGTCTCAGCGCTTGCGAGCCCAAGGACATCATGTGGCAAGGCGGTGGTGGCGCGCTGCAACCG
>JBEEJZ010000269.1:0-3677 GCA_041168905.1 Pseudomonadota bacterium
GGTAATCCCACTTGGCCGTTGCAGGGCCGAGCTCATCGACGGCGGGTGCTTTGGCTTTGCTGGCTGCCACGCTGCTTGCGGGCATGGCTGAGGCTCGACCAAGCCAGCCCTTGGCCCGCTCGAGCACCTGGGGGAATTGGGCCTGCACATCGAGGCTGTAGTAACGGGCAATGAGGTCGAGGATGTCACCGCCTTCACCCGTAGCGCGGTCGGTCCACAGGCCCGCCTTAGGGCCAGAAAGCAGGAGTTCCAAACTGTCGCCTGGGCCGCCCATCACATCGCCCACCAGGTACTTGTTCTGTCGACGTTTGCCCGATGGCCAGATATCCAGTACCAGCAAGGCCAGTTGTTCGTTTAGGGCTGAGCGGATTTCATCCTTCTCGCGCGCCGTGTCCGTGCTGCCCTCTGCTACCTTGCGCGCGCCCCCGATGGGGACATCGTTGAAATCAAGCATGCGCACCTCCCACTGGAGATGCATCTGGGTGCTTGACCTGCTCGGCTGCGTACCTCACTTGCCATTTGTGAAGTTCCCGGATTCGATAGCGCACCATGCGATTGATGGAGTAGTACGGGATTCCCAGCTCAGTGCGCTTGCGAGCGTCGATGAAGTAGTACAGCGGCAAATTCAGCGCTGCCGAAGCCTGCTCGGCCGTGACGAGAAAGTCCTCCGCGAAGTCAGCCGCCATATGTGCTGGCTGCCTCTTTGGAGAAATCATTGGTTTGCTTTTTTTCATGAAAACAGTCATCCCTGCAGACGGCTTTCGCCGTCTGCATCAATTGGTTGGTAAAGGTTGTAAGTACGCTCAGCTCAGTTGATTGGCTGGGCATCCAGTTGCATGCGAACGCTTGGGTACTTGCTGCGTTCGTGTTCTTGAACCATGGCCTCGACATAGGTCGTGACCACGGCGTTGATCAGCTGCAGGGCCTCTTGCTGGGTGTAGCTCGACAGCGACCGATCCATCCCGATCGCGCTGGCGGCTTCGCCCAAAGGTTTGAGGCACTGCTGCATGGCGGTCAGTTCTGCTTCAGTGGGATCGATCACTCCAACCCCTGTCTGCAACGAACCCTGGCGCTCCAGGGATCGAACACCAGCCGCATACAGCCGGTGAAAACAGTCTTGGCAGCGCCTTGAGCAGAAGATCCAGTCGATGGGATATCGCTTGGGATGCCCCACCTTGAAGCGCAGATCCACATGGCCAAATCCTCTTGCCTGACGGGAACACACCCAGCACTTCATGCAGCCTCGCCATCACTGAGCCCATGCAGGTCGGCCCTGCCCGTTGCCGGGACGGGGGGTATAGCTGGCCCCCGACTGGGGGGCTTGCGCCGCTAATGTGGGTACGGCAGTCGCTGGGGCCCCACCAGAGCTCCCACCCGTACCTCCATCACGTTGCAGCTTGGCCTGCATCAGGTCGGCGTACTCCTTGTGGTCAGGCTCAATCACCAGCCGAATGATGTTGCGGTACTCGCCTTGGCCATCTTTTTCAATACCGATGCGCGCGGCAAATTCAGCACCATCGAGGTCACCAAAGCTGCGGATCTGGCGTGCGCGCTGTGCTTCGGGTGAGTTGTCATCGGGGTGAATGTTGCGCGAACTGTTGAGCACCGCCTTGATGAAGCTGCGACCCATCTGCGCCCAGGTTGGCCCCTTGTTGGAATGCAGGCCTACATTGCTCCAGATCTTGCGCTTGGCAAACGGGCCAGTGAGCAGCACGAATTCGCAGGACAGGAACACTGCCCCCGTTTCATCCGATGCCGTGGCATAGCCACCCGTCCAGCCCTTGCTGGCGTCGTCATGGCCGCCGGGTTTGATTGCCATACGTACCAGGGCCTGGGTGCCTTTTGGGATCAAGTTGAACTCGCCTTGCTGGGCATCGGCGTCATTGAAATCAGACCATGCGGCCTGGTGGTGGTTGTCGTGGTTCATTGAGAAATCTCCTTTGATTGGTGGTGTTTGGGTGAAGATGAATGCTTTGGGCGCTCAGAGCTGGACATCACCTACCCAGCGGATCTGAAAGGTGGGCTCGGTGATGAGTTCCTTGCGGGCGGGCTGAAATGCCGCGCGCAGCAGTGGATGCCAGCGGGCGTAGTCCTGCTCAGCCACAGAGAACTGAACCTGCATGAAGTCCTGTACGCGGTCACCGGCAACGACCATCCGCTCGGCGATCTCGGACAAGTGCTTCTGATCCCAGACGATTTCTTTGGGCTGAGAAACATCGATCTGCAAGTCACCGTCGTCGATCCGGAACCTGGCCGCTTCCTCCTGGCCCAGGGTTGCGGCATGACGGATCTGGTCGGCATAGCGGGTTTCCATGCCCCGATTGATCCGGCCACGCATTTGCAGCGTCCAGTCATGGAGCTGCTGCACCGCGTTGCTGAAATGAGCCAGCTGGTCTTTGGGCAGACGGCTGATCTGGCTCTCGGAGAGGTCAGGCAAGGCCGCCTGTTGTAATTGAAGGTGATTCATGGGGTGGCTCCTTAAGCAGTTGCTCGTTGAGAGGTGGAGACGTGCTGGACACAGTTCTCGAAGGCGATCACGGCATTGAGGGGATAGTTCACCCGCTTGCCCAGCTTCAAGTAATGGGGCCCACGCCCTTCCATTCGCCAACGTTGCAGGGTCTTGGGGCTCATGCCCCAGCGCGAGGCCAAATCGGCTTCGCTCAGGACTTGCCGTGGGGGCATGTGTGGCTCTGGAGCCATGACGCTCAAAGGGTTGAGCGTTGAAAGCGCTGGTGTTGCTAGCAGCATTGGTCACTCCTTTCAGAGAGTTGAGGGACAACGCTGCTATTTCAGAAAATCAATGGGGAACTGATAAGGAACTGATCAAGGAACTTTGGCGAAATCTCCAGTTCCTTAATCCTGACCAGGTGTCTGATCAGCTTGGCGCTTTGCGTGGAGCACCTGCAAAAGCAAAGTAAATTTCCGACCAATACCAAAGTAAATTTCTGCATTCACGGAAATAAACACTCGTATATGCGTTGCTAAAATTTTTAAAGCGCCATAAAATGCGCCTTAAATGAAATCTCTATCCCCACCACCATTGCCAGTTGCACGCAGCCTGACCCGACTCGGTCAGGCGATTTCGCTTGCACGTCGGCGCAGACACCTGACACAGGAAGATCTTGCTGAACGGATCGGCGCGTCTGCCCATACCGTGCGGCGAATGGAAGCTGGCCACCCAGGGACCGCCATGGTTCACCTTGCCAGGGCCTTGCAGGTGTTCGGGGATCTGGACAAGCTCAATCAGTTGCTCGACACGCCTCAAGACACCATCGGCCTGACGCTGATGGATGAAAAATTGCCCCAGCGCGTGCGCAAGTCCCGCAAATCACCCGAATCTGGAGCGTTCTGATGGCCACAAAACCTGCTGCCAAACCCACCGCCAGACCGGCTCCAACGCGCACCCAGATGGATGTCTTTCTGGGCAAGGCAGAAAAGCCGCTGGGGCGGCTCATCTTCGTCAAGGACGGTCAGCGGGAGTTTTCTCAATTCGCCTACAGCGACGAATGGCTGGCAGATGCGCAGTTCTTTGATGTCTCACCCGACCTCATCCGCCAAAGCGGCTACCAACTTCGCAAGCCCCCCACCAAGAACGACACGTGCTTTTTCTTGGCTTTGGCCGATACCGAACCTGACGCGTGGGGACGGCGGGTGATCGCACGCGCACATGCCAAGGC
>JBEEJZ010000270.1:0-3494 GCA_041168905.1 Pseudomonadota bacterium
CCGCGCTGGGTTTGACGCAGGTGACACCCGGAATCGCGGTAATCAACTCATACGCCAGATCACGTTGACGACGCAGCCGGCCGCCCTCGCCCACCAACTCCTGGATGCTCTGATAGCCACCCAGTGCGGTCTGAATCGCCCATTGCCCCGGGACGTTGGAGCACAGACGCATATTCGACAGCATGTTGAGTCCCTCGATGTAGTCGCGGGCCGGCTTTTTGTCACCCGATACCACCATCCACCCTGCCCGATAACCGCAGGACCGATAACTCTTGCTCAGGGAATTGAAGGTCAGCGTCAGGACGTCGGTGCTGAGCGAAGCTATGGCCGTGTGACTCACACCGTCATACAGAACCTTGTCGTACACCTCGTCTGCAAATATGACCAAATTGTGTTCACGGGCAATGGCAACAATCGAACGGAGCAGCTCGTCGGAATACAAGGCACCCGTGGGATTGTTGGGGTTGATCACCACGATACCTTTGGTGGCCGGGGTGATCTTGGCCCTGATGTCATCCAGATTGGGCATCCATCCGTTGGCCTCGTCACAGAGATAGTGCACAGGCTTGCCGCCCGATAGGCTGACCGCTGCTGTCCACAGCGGATAGTCCGGCGCCGGAATGAGGAGCTCATCGCCCGCATCCAGTAAACCGTTGGTCGCCATTACGATCAGCTCACTGGCACCATTACCCAGGTAAATGTCGTCCAGCGTGACGCCTTTGACGCCCTGCTGCTGGGTGGAATGCATCACAGCCTTGCGCGCGGCAAATATGCCCTTGCTGTCGGAATAGCCGGCAGAGTTGGGCAGATTGCGGATCATGTCCTGCTGAATTTCCTCGGGCGAATCAAAGCCAAAAACAGCCAGATTGCCAATATTCAGCTTGATGACCTTGTGTCCGTCCTCCTCCATCTGGCGGGCGCGATCCATGATTGGCCCTCGTATGTCATAACAAACGTTGGCTAGCTTGGCGGATTTTTGTATGGTTCTCAAGGGCGCTCCGAGCAGTGACGGGTCAGCGTGAAAGCGAAACCTATAATTTGACCACAGATGAAGCTACAGCCCGACAAGTCAGACGTGCAAACCATTACCGGCTATGGCCCAGGCTGGATTGCGGTCAATGGTGAAAAACTCAGTTCAAGCGTGGTCCTCGGCTCCAGGGGGGAACGGTTGCCATGGGATGCGGCGTCATTTGAGGACTTGCAGCCCAGTCACTTTGCGCAACTCGCAGACCTGGCCTGTGAGCTTGTGATTTTTGGCTCCGGACATCGACTTCGCTTCCCGAACCCCGAATGGCTTGGGCCACTGATGAGGAAAAGAATGGGGCTGGAATCCATGGACACCCCAGCGGCATGCCGCACGTTCAACATTTTGGCGGCCGAGGGGCGCCAAGTGGCCCTCGCTGTCCTTATCGAACCTGACCAACCGTGAGCCCGGGCTCACGGTAAAGCCGATGCATTAGAGTAAAATCGTCGGTTTTGCCGGGGCCTAAAGTCTACTTACGGACGTTGGGCTCAGGTGTAGGCCGACCCCGCACACGAGACTTCAAGCAACCATGGCGATCGTCGTGAACAAACCCCTCCCCGAATTCGAAGCAATCGCCACTGGCGGCATCAAGGTTTCCAACACCTCGCACCTCGGAAAAGTTCTCATTCTTTACTTTTATCCTAAGGACAATACGCCCGGTTGCACCACCGAAGCGATGCAGTTCCGAGATAAGTACAAGGATTTCGTGAAGGCTGGCGCAACCGTGTTTGGCGTGTCACGCGACAACATGAAATCGCACGACGACTTCAAGACCAAGCTTGAGCTCCCCTTCGAACTGATTGCGGACACCGAAGAAAAGATGTGTCACATGTTTGGCGTAGTCAAAAACAAGATCATGTACGGCAAAAAAGTGAAAGGCATAGAACGCAGCACCTTTTTGGTGGGTGCGGACGGAACCTTGAAAGAAGAATGGCGCGGACTGAAAGTCCCAGGCCATGTGGATGATGTTCTGGCAGCCGTCAAAGCGCTAAAGAACGCTGACTGAACATCGCCATATTTGTCATGAAAAGCCCAATAGGGCTCATGCATAATGGTTCGATGCACTGTGCAGGCGTCGATCCTCAACAAAAAAGCCGCCTCGGTAACGGGCGGCTTTTTTGTTTGGAGCCGGCTTGTGTTCCGATCTCAACACATTCAATTTTTGGATCGCCAACCAGTGATCTAAGTGCCACACGAAGGAGTTAGTTCAGCCATGCCTTTGCCACCTGCTCCCACCAAGCGCGCAGCGTTACTGTCACAAGATGCCTTCAAAGAGACCACCAAAAGCAGCAGCCGCCCTGCACGTAAGGTAAATGTGAGTATGGATGCTGCAAAGGTACAAGAGTCCTTGCAAGCACCTGCACCGATAACGTCGGTGGATCGCTCCACCGATAAACGCACGGGACCAGCACAAACGGGAAAGAACCAAGCCCGCAAAGAAACAGGCCGGGCAAAACCGGTTGCGGAGAATTCCCGAACAACCAGGGCCCGGGCACCTCAAGCAGTGCCCCACACACAATCCCAGGCTACTCCGGTCAAGAGCCCAAAGAGCAAACGCAGTGGATTGGCAAAACTGTTTGTGCTGGACACCAACGTGCTGTTGCACGACCCCATGTGTTTATTCCGTTTTGAAGAGCACGACATTTATTTGCCCATGATCGTGCTTGAGGAACTGGATGCCCATAAAAAGGGCATGACTGAGGTCGCCAGAAATGCCCGGCAAACCAGTCGAACGCTAGACGCACTGGCAGCAACGAACGGAACCGATATCAGCCTGGGACTCAAGCTGGACACCACAGGCCACAGGGAGGCCGAGGGCAAGCTGTTTTTCCAAACGCAACCTCTGAACTACACCCTACCCACGAGTTTGCCCCAGGGCAAAGCTGATAACCAGATCTTGGGAGTGGTGGACGCATTGCGGGCGGTCTATGCGCCGCGAGAAGTAGTGCTTGTTTCAAAAGACATCAATATGCGGGTCAAGGCGCGCGCACTGGGTCTATTGACTGAGGACTATCAAAACGACAAGACACTGGAAGATGGCGACCTGCTTTATTCGGGTGCCCTGGCACTGCCTGCCGATTTCTGGGGTACCCACGGACAGACCGTGGAAAGCTGGCAGCAAAACGCTCACACGTTTTATCGGGTGAGTGGCCCTGTCGTCCCCCAGATGATGATCAACCAGTTCGTGTTCTTCGAAGCACCCGGCGAGCCCAGCTTGTATGCCAGAGTAACTGAGATCCGCGGTGAAACGGCAGTTTTTAAAACCCTGAAGGATTACAACCACCTCAAAAATGCGGTGTGGGGCATTACCACCCGTAATCGCGAACAGAATTTCGCTATGAATTTGCTCATGGATCCGGAGGTCGATTTCGTCACTTTGACGGGAACAGCGGGCACTGGCAAGACACTGATGGCCTTGGCTGCCGGACTGACGCAGGTCCTAGATGATCGCCGTTACACCGAAATCATC
>JBEEJZ010000271.1:0-24931 GCA_041168905.1 Pseudomonadota bacterium
GGCACCTGTTTGGGCGTACCCAAACGACTCCACCAAGGCATCAGGATAAAGAAGCCAAAGTAGAACAAGGTACCCACTTGGGACACGCGCTCGCCGATAGGAGAAGGCGGCTGCACCCCCAGGTAGGCCAGGATCACGAAGTTGATCACGAACACACCGTACAGGTACTTATTCCAGCTAGGACGATAGCGGATCGACTTGACAGCACTGTAGTCCAGCCACGGCAGGAAGAACAGGATCACCACCGCACCCCCCATCACCACAACACCCCAGAATTTGGCATCAATGGACAGCATCAACACCGAAACTACCGCAGCTGCACCCAGGATGATTGCCTTGAACAAGGCCGGCATCTTGAACTTGTAGACCGACAGCAAAGCGCCGCCCAGCACGCAAGCGATCAGTGCGTACATCATCTCGCTGGTGATGGCACGCAACATGGAATAGAAAGGCGTGAAGTACCAGACTGGCGCAATGTGTGCAGGTGTCTTCAGCGGATCTGCAGGAATAAAGTTGTTGTACTCCAGGAAGTAACCACCAAATTCAGGCGCGAAGAAGATGATGGCTGTGAACACCATCAAGAACATGCTCACACCAAAAATGTCGTGTACGGAGTAGTAGGGATGAAAAGGAATGCCATCCAAGGGGTGTCCATCAGGACCTTTGGTTGCCTTGATCTCAACCCCATCAGGATTGTTGGAACCCACTTCATGCAGGGCGATGATGTGAGCAACCACCAGACCGAGCAAAACCAAGGGCACGGCAATGACGTGGAAGCTGAAGAACCGATTCAAAGTGGCATCACCCACCACATAGTCGCCACGAATCAGCAAAGCCAGATCAGGACCTACAAAGGGAATGGCAGCAAACAGGTTCACGATCACCTGAGCACCCCAGTAGCTCATCTGACCCCAGGGCAACAAATAACCCATGAAGGCTTCAGCCATCAGGCACAGGAAGATCGCGCAACCAAAGACCCAGATCAACTCGCGCGGCTTGCGATAGCTTCCGTAGATCAGGCCGCGGAACATGTGCAGATAGACCACTACAAAGAAGGCTGATGCCCCTGTGGAGTGCATGTAGCGAATCAGCCAACCCCACGGCACATCTCGCATGATGTATTCAACTGATCCAAATGCCAGCGCCGCATCCGGCTTGTAGTGCATCACCAGAAAAATACCGGTCACGATCTGGATCACCAGAACCAGCAATGCCAGGGAACCAAAGATGTACCAAAAATTGAAATTCTTGGGAGCGTAATACTCGCTCATGTGCTCCTTGAAGAGCTTGGAAGCCGGGAAACGGTTGTCAACCCAGTTCAACAACTTGGCCGCTGCCGGCGCATTGGGAGAGATTTCTTTCATTTCAGCCATGATGGACTCCGTAATGCTTCTGCTCAGGCCTTTTTATCTTCACCGATCACCAAACGGCTATCGGACAGATACATGTGAGGAGGCACTTCCAAATTATCGGGAGCGGGCTTGTTTTTGAAAACTCGGCCAGCAATATCAAAGGTAGACCCGTGGCAGGGGCACAAGAATCCCCCCTTCCAATCATCTGGCAGCGAAGGTTGAGCACCCATCTGGAACTTATCCGAAGGGGAACAGCCCAAGTGCGAACAAATACCGACGGCCACCAGAATTTCCGGCTTGATCGAACGAGCTTCATTGCGCGCGTACTCGGGCGTCAGCTCTGACGGCTTGCGCTCAGACTTGGGGTCGGCCAGCTGCGAATCCAGCCCCTTGAGGGTCGCCAATTGCTCCGGCGTGCGTTTCACAATCCAGACAGGCTTCCCACGCCACTCAACTGTCATCTTTTCGCCCGGCTTGAGGGCTGAGATATCAACCTCCACGGCAGCGCCAGCGGCCTTGGCTCGCTCCGAAGGCTGGAAGGTGCTAACGAAGGGAACAGCAACGGCCACACCACCGACAGCACCGGCACAGCCGGAAGCAATCAGCCACGTGCGCTTGCTGGAGTCGATTTTTCCGTTGTCGACAGGAGCGTCACTCATGGGAATCCTCAATGAAAACATCACAATCAGGGTCAGCTTTCGATTGTAGCTGACCCTTTCCAGGTGTCTGGACGGATCCACCGTCCATGATCAAGGCACTATTGGATGCGGGTTTTAGACTATCACTCTTTTAACGGAGCTTATTTGCCATGGGAATGATTCAGGAATTCAAGGAATTTGCAGTCAAGGGCAATGTGATGGATCTCGCCGTAGGCGTCATCATTGGAGGTGCATTCGGCAAGATTGTGGACTCGGTCGTCTCAGACCTCATCATGCCTATCGTCGGCGCCGTGGTGGGGAAACTCGACTTCTCCAATCTGTTTTGGGTGCTGGGCGAGATACCAGGCGGCGTTGGTCGTAACTTGGTGGAGCTCAAAAAAGCCGGCGTACCCGTCTTTGCCTACGGTAATTTCATCACTGTCGGCGTCAACTTTGTGATCTTGGCCTTCATCATTTTTCTGATGGTCAAACAGATGAATCGACTCAAAAAGGAAGCCCCCACAGCTCCACCTGCCGTTGAGGTAACGCCTGAAGACGTTCTGCTGTTACGCGAGATCAGGGACAGCCTGAAGAAGTGATCATGTCGAGCCGGCCGAGCACAAGATCAATTGTCCGCTGGCTTACCGATCATCGCCTTGGCCATTCGAATGGCAGCCAGCAGGCTGGACGGGTCGGCAACGCCCTTGCCCGCGATGTCAAAAGCCGTTCCATGATCAGGACTTGTGCGCACCAAAGGCAGGCCCAGCGTCACGTTGACCCCTTGTTCAACGCCTAGGTATTTGACCGGGATCAAGCCTTGGTCATGGTACATCGCCACAACCACATCAAACTCTGACGACATGCCAGGTGCCTGTCTGGCTCGCATGAAGATGGTGTCTGGAGAGTACGGCCCGCTGGCGTTCATGCCTTGGGATCGAGCCGCTCGAATCGCTGGGCCGATGATGTCCAGTTCTTCGCGACCAAAGAGACCGCCCTCGCCTGCATGGGGGTTCAATCCAGCCACAGCCATGCGTGGCGCGCGCCCCAAACTGTGTCGCAACGCCTGATCCGTGATGTGCAAAGTCTCCAGAACAGCATCAATAGTCACGGCCTCGATGGCCTCACGTAGAGACAGGTGAATGCTGACCAGAACGGTTCGGAGCTCGTTATTGGCAAGCATCATCCGCACCGGCACTTCGGACATGGCCCGACCCAAGTGACGGGCAGCTTGGGCCTGCAGCATTTCGGTGTGCCCGGGGTACATGGCATCTTCAAGCCTGGATGCCGACAAAGCTTCCTTGTTCAAAGGAGCGGTGACGATCGCAAGTGCCTCGCCCGTCAGAGCCGCCTGGGCTGCCCACAGCACGCTTTGTGCAGCCATCCGGCCCGCATCTGCACTGACTTTGCCCAATTCAGGCACGGGCAGCTTATCTGTGACCTGAATCACCGGCAGGCAACGGGGTGGGAGACGTTGAAACTGTGACGGGCTTTCCACCACCGCCACGGGCCACTGTGGCCGATCAACGGCCAAGCTTGCAGCGGCGCGTCTGATGCAGGCCACATCGCCCGCAATCAGGCAGTTCTTGGTCAGATGGGGTGCCTGCATGTAGGCCTTGACGATGATCTCCGGGCCTATCCCCGCAGGGTCCCCCATCGTCAGGACGATCGGTGCTCGGTCATCAAACGACACTGAGTCTGTGATTTTCATGGGAATCAAGCCGGGTTTGGCATGTCAATAAAGAGGTGCTCCAGGCCCAGGTCAACCGCCACATGCGCGCCCACCGCCGAGGCACCATAACGCTCCGTCGCATGGTGCCCACATGCGAGGTAAGCCACGCCGCACTCTCTGGCATAGTGGGCTTGCGGCTCCGATATCTCACCTGTGATGAATGCGTCCGCACCCGCAGCGATAGCAGCCTCAAAATAGCTCTGTGCGCCTCCTGTACACCAAGCCACCGCTTTGATAGGACGCTGATGAGGGCAGACCCAGGTGACGTCGCGGCCAAGCACCTGTTTGACGTGCGCAGCCAATTGCGAGGCATTTTCAAAAGCACCTGTTTGCACCAACTCGCCCATGAAACCCAGGCTCTGCTCGCCGAAGCGCCCCCTGGCGTCCTCGTAGGCACTGAGCCCCAGCCGCAGGCCCAGCTGAGCGTTGTTGCCCAAGGTGGGGTGAGCATCCAGAGGCAGGTGATAGGCAAACAAATTGATGTCGTGCGCTAACAGACGAGAGAGGCGCCGTTTCATCCAGCCAGTCACGCATCCGTCCTGGCCACGCCAAAAAAGGCCGTGATGTACCAGGATGGCATCAGCCCCCTCAGCAATGGCGGCATCGATCAGGGCCAAACTAGCCGTTACACCAGACACCAACTTGCGTATGTGACCGCGCCCCTCCACTTGCAGACCGTTAGGCCCATAGTCTCGGTATCGTTCCGGTTGCAGCAGAACGTTGAGCGTTCCAAGCAGGTCTTTTCTTTCGATCATGGCAAATTGTCGATGGGTGACGAGGAGTTGTGACGGCATTCAACCACCAAATCACAATCGCACCCTTGGCCAGCTGCGACCCACCGAAACGCCAGGCGACGCAGCCCGTGCCCAAGCAGAGGACGCCATGTCCTGGGTGCCCAAGGCAGCGACTTTCTGATCAGGGCGAGGGCAGAGGACATCGCCCCGCAGCGGTACCTCCGGTCCGGGGCGTTCCAACGCAACACCGCACAAGGCCCCGCACGCCGCCGGGTTAGCAGCATTCCCAGCGGACACGGCTGCGTCAGGCAGCAGACGCCACATCCGTTGCAAGCCGCACCAGCATCTGGCTTGCGGGGTGCTTCAGCCCTGATATGTATGGTGCGTTTGATGGCTTTCATGAATATGCGAACGTTGTGCCAGATGCTCTTGCAAGAGCGTCACGTGAATATCAGCGGACCCCTTGCAATCCAGATCCGCCACCTAAAATTATCGTCATGAAACGCTTTTGGCTGACTTTTTCCCAAACCGTCACGATTCTCCTGGCTGGTTATTTTGTGGTTGCAACGCTCAAACCGGATTGGGTGTCTCGCCAACCTACCGCCGGTCATGCGGGATGGGTTCAGGCACCAGTTGGCGACCCTGGGGAAATTCCAGCAGGCAGCTTCCGGCTTGCGGCCAAAAGCGCGTCCGCCGCCGTGGTCAGCATCAACACCAGCAAAGCTGTGCAAAACGACCCACGCAGTCGGGATCCCTGGTTCAAATATTTTTTTGGTGAACAAGGTGATGAACCGCAAGTCGGCCTGGGTAGCGGCGTCATCGTCAGTGGCGATGGTTTCATCCTCACCAACAATCATGTCGTCGAGGGAGCCGATGAAATCGAGGCCATCCTCAATGATGGCCGAAAGGCCAGGGCACGTGTCATGGGGACGGATCCGGAATCCGATCTGGCGGTATTGAAAATTGACCTGGAACGCTTGCCCGTGATTGTTTTGGGCAACTCCGAGCAAGTGCAGGTAGGCGACCAGGTGCTTGCCATAGGTAATCCCTTCGGTGTAGGGCAAACCGTGACCAGCGGCATTGTGAGTGCACTGGGGCGAAATCAGCTGGGTATCAACACATTCGAAAATTTCATTCAGACCGACGCCGCCATCAACCCCGGCAATTCAGGCGGCGCACTCGTTGACATCAACGGGCGACTGCTGGGCATCAACACAGCCATTTATTCACGCTCTGGCGGCAGCATGGGGATAGGTTTTGCCATTCCGACATCCACAGCTCAGCAGGTCCTTGAAGGAATCGTCAAGGAGGGCCGCGTCTCTCGTGGATGGATCGGCGTAGAACCCAATGACCTTTCGCCGGAATTGGCTCGCAGCTTCGGCATCACAGCCAAGCAGGGAGTGGTGATCACTGGGGTGTTACAAAATGGACCCGCCTCACAAGCGGGCATCCGTCCCGGCGATGTGATCGTGAACGTGGCAGGCAGCCCAGTGAGCAATGTTGCCGAACTGCTGAGCCGTGTGGCGGCGCTGAAGCCAGGAAAGACCGCTGACTTCATCATCGAACGCGGGGACAGTCAGCGCTCGCTGAACGTCACGCCGGGCCAAAGACCGCGTCAGCGCCCCACAGAGCGCTAAAGCTGCTCAGGTTGCGGCCTCTTCAGGTGCCTTGGTGTGCTTGATAAATAGCTGCGCCGCCCAAATGCCCAACTCGTACAACAGGCACATGGGAATGGCCAAAGCCAGCTGCGAAACAACATCTGGGGGGGTAACGATGGCGGCAATGATGAAGGCAAGCACCACAAAATAACCCCGGAAGTCTTTGAGCTTCTGGATACTGACGATACCCATGCGTGCCAGAACAACCACCACGATCGGCACCTCAAAGGCCAGACCAAAGGCGAGGAACATCGTCAGTACGAAGCTGAGATAGGCCTCAATGTCAGGTGCCGCCGTGATGCTTTTGGGTGCAAAGCCCTGGATGAACTTGAAGACCTGGCCAAACACGAAGAAATAGCAAAAAGCCACGCCCACAAAAAACAGCAAGGTGCTGGAGATGACGAGCGGCAGGACCAGCTTTTTCTCGTGTGCGTACAGCCCAGGTGCCACGAACGCCCACACTTGCCAAAGGACCACAGGCAAAGCCAGCAAAAAAGCCGCCATGAACAAAATTTTGATCGGCACCATGAACGGCGAGATCACCGAGGTGGCAATCAAGGTGGCACCCTTGGGTAAATTGGCCACCAAAGGCGCAGCCAGCCAATCGTAAAGCTCCCCAGGCCCCGGGAAGAGCGCGAGCACAGCTGCCGCTACCCCAACCGCAATCATGGCGCGGATCAATCGATCGCGCAGCTCTACCAGGTGTTGGACGAAGGGCTGTTCGGAGCCTGCGAGTTCGTCTCTCGAAGAAGAGTCTTGGGACATGCTGTTATAGAAGTTGTGACCCCGTGCCCGACTGGCAATAGCGAAACCGATGGGTAAGGAAGTAAGTGATGAAATGGTAAAGAAGTAACGCCGCGGGAGAAACCCTGACCATCAAAGTGGTTTGGGCGGTCTGAAACGCGACACCCTTGCAGCGCCCGACAAGGCTTTGGTCCTCACGCCCGCGCGGGCTTTGTACCAGTTGGGCATTGCCCCCTGCTTCAAGCGCCAGTTCTTTTTGGGGTGCTGATAAGTGGGAACCGAGGGCGGAAGCTCAAGAGTTTGTCCCGCCAAGCCTGTAGCTTCTTCCCAACTTTTTTCAAACTCACTGGCGCTGGTCTGTACGGACTGCTCCACCTCCCGAGCAGCGCCTTCCACAGAGTCTTTCATCTTACGAAGCTCATCAAGCTCCATCGAACGATTGACTTCCGCCTTGACATCCGCCACGTAGCGCCTTGCCTTGCCCAGCAAAGTACCCACCGTGCGTGCCACCCCCGGCAATTTTTCAGGGCCAATCACGATCAACGCCACAGCGCCGATCAGGGCCATTTTGGAAATGCCGAGATCAATCATGCGCAGGCATCAGGACTTTTGTTTGGCTTCGACGTCAATGGTGGTCTTGGCAGCGTCGGTAGCCTGGCCCGCCGGCGCATCGGCCTGTCCGTCCTTCATGCCATCTTTGAAACCTTTGACCGCACCACCCAAGTCACCACCCAGGTTTTTGAGTTTCTTGGTGCCGAACACCATCACGACAATCAGCAGCACGATCAGCCAGTGCCAAATAGAAAATGAACCCATGACTTACTCCTTAACAATGCCTGAATTTTAGACGCCGGCCCGGCCTACCCGAGTACAGCAATAGACCCAATGGGTGTAACAAATCAGCGCTCAACCCCGCAACCAGGGACGCGGCCCACCCATGACGTGAAAGTGCAGGTGGTGCACTTCCTGGCCACCTTCTTTGCCGGTGTTACTGACGATCCGAAATCCACCCTCGGGGTAGGGCCTGCAACCCTCCTGCAAGGCCAGACGAGGCGCCAACGCCATCATCCGCCCCATCAGTGCGGCGTGATCGCCTTCCACCTGAGCCAGAGATGAGATGTGCATCTTGGGAATCATCAAAAAATGGACCGGTGCCCAGGGGTGAATGTCGTGGAAGGCATAGATTTCATCATCCTGATATACGAGCCTGGATGGAATTTTTCCCGCAACGATCTTGCAAAAAAGGCAATCGGGATCGGTCATGCTCACAGCTCAAGCTCCATGGGTAAGCCCTTGTTCATGCGCATCAGGCCGGTCAGGATGCGGTACAAAAACCACAGGGAAATCAGGGCCCATGCCAGCCACCCCGGCAGGACAAACATCATCCACAAGGGGACCGTCACGACATACAACAGAGCCGCCATCACGACCGTGCGTATGCGCCAGCGAAAGTGGGACGCGTGCCAGGTGCCCTCTGCATCCGGACGCTTCACCATGTCCAGAATCAGCGCAGCAATGAGGAGCACGGGGCCTAGCTGCCCACCGGGTATGAGTGCGCCCACAGCCACGATCAGGTGCAGGACGTAACTGATCAGGCCCACCGTGTTGAGCGCCTGCAGTCGCTCCAGGTCGGTCATGTCACGACTCATTCAGGAAGCCTCTCGGGCCACCGCCTTGCGCAGCGCTTTTTCTTCGATACCACTGACACCGGCACGGCGCTCCAGCTCGGCCACCACATGCCCGGGGTTCAAGCCGTAGTGCGCCAGCGCAATCATGCAGTGAAACCAGAGGTCGGCCACCTCGCCCACCAGAGGGGCTTTGTCCGCACCATGATCTACGTCTTTCGCCGCCATGACGACTTCGGTCGCTTCCTCGCCAATCTTCTTGAGAAAAGCATCTGGTCCCTTCGCCAGCAGGCGAGCAACGTAGCTGGCTTCAGGGTTACCGCCACGCTGGGGCAATCTTGACTCGATGACAGTAGCCAGGCGGTTCAATGCATCCACGGCGTTAACGGAATCAGCAGGATGCACAGTGGGAAAAGACTCAGACATAGTTATGAGTTGTAGATGGTCGCGGGGTCTTTCAAGACCGGGTCCAGCTCACGCCAAACACCTTCAGCCCCATTGTCACCGGCTTCAAAGACACTGTAGAAGCAGCTGTGCCGGCCCGTATGGCATGCGATACCGGGCTCATGCCCCAGTTGGGTGACTTTCAGCAAAATCACATCCTGATCGCAGTCCAGACGCATTTCGTGCACCTTCTGCACATGCCCGGACTCTTCGCCCTTGGCCCAAAGACGCCCGCGGGAGCGACTGAAATACACGGCTCGACCCAGTTCGGCAGTTTTTGTCAGGGCCTCACGGTTCATCCAGGCGAACATGAGCACGTCGCCAGTGGATGCTTCCTGGGCAATGACAGGCACCAGGCCTTGGGCATCCCATTTCACTTTGTCGAGCCAGTTCATGACGTCCTCACAGTCGCACGGGAATGCCGCGCGCGGCCATGCAGGCCTTGGCTTGTTGAATGGTGTACTCACCATAGTGAAAGATGCTTGCTGCCAACACCGCATCGGCACCGCCTCGCTGCACGCCATCGGCCAAATCTTCAAGGCGGCCCACGCCACCCGAGGCAATCACAGGGACACTGACGGCATCACTCACTGCACGGGTCAGGGCGAGATCGAAACCCGACTTGGTCCCATCCCGATCCATGCTGGTCAGCAAAATTTCGCCAGCGCCTCGTCGGGCCATTTCAGCGGCCCAGGCCACTGCGTCCAGTCCGGTGTTCTTGCGCCCACCATGGCTGTAAACATCCCAGCCATCGCCACGCGACAGCGCATCTTCGGCCGTGCGCCGCTTGGCATCGATCGCTACCACAATGCACTGGGCACCATATTTAGCCGATGCATCTTCGATCACCTGGGGGTTGGCCAAGGCGGCCGAATTGAAGCTGGTCTTGTCCGCCCCGGCGTTGAGCAAGCGGCGCACATCGTCCACCGTGCGTACACCTCCGCCTACCGTCAAGGGAATGAAGACCTGGCTGGCCACTGCCTCAATGATGTGCAAGATCAGGTCGCGACCATCGCTGGTGGCGGTGATGTCCAGAAAGGTCAACTCGTCTGCGCCCTGCTCGTTGTAACGGGCGGCAATCTCCACAGGATCACCCGCATCACGCAGCTCAACAAAGTTCACCCCTTTGACCACGCGACCACCGGTCACGTCCAGGCAAGGAATGATGCGCTTGGCCAGCATGCTCAGGCGCCGTTGAGTTCGTCAGCGCGCGCCTGGCCCGCAGCAAAATCCAGATCGCCGGTGTAAATGGCGCGGCCACAGATGACGCCCTCTACGCCCTCATCCTCCACCTCGCACAGGGCCTCGATGTCAGCCAGATTGCTCAGGCCACCGGAGGCAATCACGGGTATTGACAAGGCCTGCGCGAGCTTGACGGTCGCATCAATATTGATGCCGGTGAGCATGCCGTCGCGCCCGATGTCGGTGTAGATGATGGACTCCACGCCGTAGTCTTCAAATTTTTTGCCCAGGTCCACCACATCATGGCGGGTCAGCTTGCTCCAGCCGTCAGTGGCCACCTTGCCATCGCGCGCATCCAGACCCACGATGATGTGTCCGCCGAATGCCGTGCAGGCGTCTTGCAGAAAACCCGGGTTTTTGACCGCCGCCGTGCCGATGATGACGTAGCGCAAACCGGCATCCAGGTAGCGTTCGATGGTGTCAAGGTCACGAATGCCGCCGCCCAGCTGCACATCAATTTCGCCGCCCACCTCTTTCAATATCTTGCGAATCGCCATCTCGTTCTTGGGTGAACCAGCAAACGCCCCGTTCAAATCCACCAGATGAAGCCGACGCGCACCCTTGTCCACCCAGCTGCGCGCCATCACGGCAGGATCCTCGCCGAAGGTCGTGGATTGATCCATATCGCCCTGCTTGAGTCGAACGCAGTGGCCGTCTTTCAAATCAATTGCGGGAATGAGAAGCATGGTGACGAAATCAGGAGGATAAGTAAGAGGAAAGAAGCAAGCCGCGTACCAGGGTCTGAAGCGGAAATAGTGTCAAGGCGCCCAGTGTAGGAAATTCCGGAAAAGAGCCAAACCATGATCAGCGCTCTTTTCGGGATGGAATTGGGTCGCAAAAATGTTGTCGCGGGCAATCGCTGCCGCAAAGCGCCCGCCGTAATCTGCTTCACCAGCGTGATGCACCTTGCTAGCCGGCCAGGCATAAAAACTGTGCACAAAGTAAAAATAACTGCCATCGGGCACGCCGGCCCAGATGGGGTGCACTGCACCACCGTGGCGATTTTGATGCACCTGGTTCCAGCCCATCTGGGGCACCTTGAAACGACTGCCATCGGCCTGGGTGCGCCCAGCAAGGTCAAACTTGACAACCTCGCCCGCAAACAGGCCCAGGCCCGGCGTGGTGTATTCAGGATGCCGGCTTTCCGTGCTGTGATCCAGCAACATCTGCATACCCACGCACACACCAAACAGCGGCTTGTTGGCAGCTGCCTCCAGCACAGACGCTAGCAAGCCCGACGCTTGCAGCTCATGCATGCAGTCCGGCATAGCCCCCTGACCGGGCAAGACCACGCGCTCGGCAGACCGAACCACATCGGGATTAGAAGTGATCAACACCCGGTGGCCGGTGTCTTGCGCCACAGCCTGGACCGCCTGGGACACGGAGCGCAGGTTGCCCATGCCATAGTCCACCACGGCGACGGTTTTACGGCCGGCAGCAGAAGTCACATTGCTCGTCATCGTTACAGGGATCCCTTGGTAGAGGGAATCATTCCCGCAGCGCGGGGGTCCAGCTCGAGAGCGCTGCGCAGGGCTCGTGCAAAGGCCTTGAAGACGGTCTCGCACTGGTGATGGGCGTTCGTGCCCCGCAAATTGTCGATGTGCAAGGTTACACCCGCATGGTTCACGAAGCCTTGAAAGAATTCGTGCGTCAGCTGAGTGTCAAAGCCTCCGATCATGCCGCTGGTGTAGGGAATATTGAGGACCAGACCGGGGCGGCCGGAAAAGTCGATCACGACCCGGCTCAAGGCCTCATCCAGTGGCACATAAGCATGGCCATAGCGCCGAATGCCTTTTTTGTCACCCACGGCCCTGGCAACGGCTTGGCCCAAGGTGATGCCTACGTCTTCGACCGTGTGATGTCCATCGATGTGCAAATCACCCTTGGCTTCAATATCGAGATCCATCATCCCGTGGCGGGCAATCTGGTCCAGCATGTGGTCAAAAAAGCCGATGCCCGTCGACAGGCGCGCATATCCCGAACCGTCGAGATTGAGTTTGACGGTGATCTGGGTCTCGGCCGTCTGGCGGCTGACGTCGGCAGTGCGGGCGGTCATAGGGTTTCCTTCAGGGCAGCCATCATTTGGGCATTTTCGCTGGCGGTGCCCACGGTCAAACGCAGGCAATTGCCCAACAAAGGATGCATTTTAGAAACGTTCTTCACCAGAACCTTGCGCGCACGCAGCCCCTCAAAAGCCTTCTGAGCGTCTGGCACCCGAACCAGGATCATGTTGGCCTCACTCGGGAAAGGATTCACGCCGGGCAACTCGGCCAACGCAGATAGAAGCCAGCCGCGCTGTTCACGCAACTCGCGGGCCTGTTGTGCGAACACGTCCGCATGTTCCAGGGCAAACAAAGCGCACTCGTAGTTCAGCACGCTGATGTTGTAGGGTGGTCGTACTTTGTCGATCTCTGCGATCAGGGCTCGTGGGCCCATCATGTAACCCAAGCGGATGCCTGCCAAACCGAATTTGGACAAGGTCCGAACCAGCAACACATGGCTATGCCGAGTGATGCGATCGATGTAACTTCTGCTGGCAAAAGGCTGGTAGGCCTCGTCCATCACGATCAAGCCACCCTGGGCCGCTTGCGCCTGAATGATGCTTTCGACCACATCGTCGTTCCATAGGTTGCCCGTGGGATTGTTGGGATAGGCCAGATAGACAATGGCCGGCCGATACTGTGCGATGGCAGCCAACATGGCAGCTTCGTCCAGCTCGAAATCCGCCGTCAGCGGCACGCCGTGAAAGGCTAGACCTTGCAACTGCGCGCTCATGGCGTACATCACGAAACCTGGCACCGGTGCCAGGATGCTGGCCCCCGGCACATCACAGGCCAAGGCCAGCAAGCTGATGATTTCATCCGAGCCGTTGCCCAGCATGAGGTCAAAGCCGTCAGGCATACCGGCGTGGTGGGCCAGCGCAGTGCGCAGGTCGTTGACGCGCCCATCCGGGTAGCGGTTAAGGGCCAGCGTGCCCAAGCGGCGCCCCAATTCCGCCTGCAACTCAGGCGACAGGCGATGCGGGTTCTCCATGGCATCCAGCTTGATCATGCCCGCCGAATCCTGAATGGCATAGGCGTGCATGGACTGCACATCCTGACGGATGCGCTGCATGAAGTTTGAGTTTGTAGCCGTCATCTTGTCTTTGGAATTAACGCATCGGGGGCACGTCGGCCAGTCGCAATTCAGCTGCACGGGCATGGGCCTGCAAGCCCTCGCCATACGCCAACTCAGCGGCAATAGGCCCCAGAACTTGGGCCCCGGCTTCACTGACCTCGATCAGGCTGCTGCGTTTTTGAAAGTCATATACGCCCAGCGGTGAACTGAAACGGGCGGTGCCGCTGGTGGGCAGCACATGGTTGGGCCCCGCGCAATAGTCGCCCAGGCTCTCGCTGGTGTAGGCCCCCAGGAAAATGGCGCCCGCATGCCGCAACAGTGGCTCCCAGCGGTGCGGATCGCGACTGGACACCTCCAGGTGTTCTGGCGCAATGCGGTTGCTAATGGCGCACGCCTCTTCCATGCTGCGGGTGTGGATCAGGGCGCCGCGATCATTCAAACTTTTGGCGATGATGGCCGCACGCGGCATAGTCGGCAGCAAGCGGTCAATCGCGGTTTGAACGGCGGCGATGTATGCGGCATCTGGACACAGCAAAATGCTCTGGGCCAGTTCGTCGTGTTCAGCTTGGCTGAACAGATCCATGGCAACCCACTCGGGCGGCGTGCTGCCATCGGCCAACACCAAAATCTCACTGGGCCCGGCAATCATGTCGATGCCCACCGTGCCGAAAACGCGCTTTTTGGCGCTGGCCACATAGGCGTTACCCGGCCCGGTGATCTTGTCCACCTTGGGAATGGTTGCCGTGCCGAAAGCCAGCGCAGCTACTGCCTGCGCACCACCGATGGTGAAGGCCCGTGTCACGCCCGCCACGTAGGCTGCCGCCAGAACCAGCGGGTTTTTCTCGCCCCGCGGTGTGGGCACCACCATGATGATTTCACCCACACCCGCCACCTGGGCCGGTATGGCGTTCATCAGCACGCTCGACGGATAGGCAGCCTTGCCACCGGGCACATAAATACCCACGCGGTCCAGCGGTGTGACTTTTTGACCCAGCAAGGTGCCATCTTCGTCGCGGTAGGCCCAGCTCTCGCCGTTGGCCTTTTTCTGGGCCTCGTGGTAACTGCGTACCCGCCGGGCCGCTGCTTCAAGCGCCAGGCGCTGTGCAGCCGGGAGGCCGTCAAAAGCCGCCTTCAGCTCATCTTTGCGCAGCTCCAGCGCGGCGAGGCTGCTGACTTCGAGGCCATCAAACCGGCGGGTGTAGTCCAGCACGGCCTCATCACCACGCCCTTGCACGTCTGCCAGGATGCCGGCCACCACGCCCTCAATCGCTGCGTCTGTCTGGTCTGACCAGTGCAACCGGGCCTGAAACGAGGCCTCAAAGTCCGCGTCTGCGGTCGACAACAGCAAGGGAGCAGCAACTAGCGTCATATCGGCAGAGATCTCTTAAAAAATGACTCAGCTCCGGTCACTCACGGCCTGGGCAAAAGCATCAATCAGACGACGGATGGGCGCTTGCTTGAGCTTGAGCGACGCCTGGTTGACCACCAGACGCGAGCTGATGTCCATGATGTGCTCGACCTCGACCAGGTGATTGGCCTTCAGGGTGTTGCCGGTGGATACCAGATCGACGATGGCGTCTGCCAAGCCGGTGAGTGGCGCCAATTCCATGCTGCCATAGAGTTTGATCAAGTCCACGTGCACACCCTTGGTGGCAAAAAACTCGCGCGCGATAGCCACATATTTGGTCGCGACCCGCAGACGCGACCCCTTGCGCACCGCGCTGGCGTAGTCGAAATCGGCGCGCACGGCCACGCTGATGCGGCACTTGGCAATCTGCAGGTCCAGCGGCTGGTAGAGGCCAGAACTGCCAGCCGCACCACCCCATTCCATGTCGTGCTCAATCAAGGTATCTTTACCGGTAATGCCCAGATCAGCACCCCCGTATTGCACATAGGTGGGGACATCGGTGGCACGCACCACCAGCACACGCACGTCAGGCTGGTTGGTGTCCAGTATCAGCTTGCGTGACTTTTCGGGGTCATCCAGCACCTCGATGCCGGCGGCACGCAGCAGCGGCAAGGTGTCTTCAAAAATTCTGCCTTTGGACAGTGCGAGCGTGATCATGCTTTCACCCTTTCGATGTCGGCACCCAGGCCGCGCAACTTGGCTTCCATGCGGTCGTAGCCGCGGTCCAGGTGGTAGATACGGTCGACTTCGGTCTGCCCATCGGCCACCAGTCCGGCAATCACCAGACTGGCAGACGCACGCAGGTCGGTGGCCATCACGGTAGCGCCAGACAAACGCTCTGTCCCCTCCACCAGCGCCACCTTGCCATCGATCTGGATATGGGCGCCCAAACGTACCAGTTCATTGACATGCATGAACCGGTTTTCGAAGATCGTCTCGGTTACTTTGGCCGTACCGCTGGAAATGCAATTGAGCGCCATGAACTGCGCCTGCATGTCGGTAGGAAAGCCGGGGTACTCGGTGGTGCGGAAACTTTGAGCCTTCAGGCGTCCTTGAGACTGCACGCGGATACCGCCATCGATGGCAGAGACCTGTGCGCCCGCCTCCTTGAGCTTGTCGATCACGGCCTCCAGATGGTCGGCCCGGCCGTGGCGCAACACAACGTCGCCTCCGGTAGCAGCCACCGCACACAGGAAAGTGCCCGCCTCGATGCGGTCTGCCACGACCTGGTGCTCGCAGCCATGCAGTTTTTCAACGCCCTGGATGCGTATGCGGCTGGTGCCATGGCCTTCAATCCTGGCACCCATCTTGATGAGCATTTCGGCCAGATCGGGAATTTCCGGTTCTTGCGCCGCGTTCTCCAGAATGGTCTCCCCTTCGGCCAGGGTCGCTGCCATCAGGAAGTTCTCGGTACCGGTGACGGTCACCATGTCTGTGGCAATGCGGGCCCCTCGAAGGCGGGTCCGCCCCTCGGGCAAGCGTGCAATCATGTAACCATGTTCCACCACGATGTCGGCACCCATGGCCTGCAGACCCTTGATGTGCTGGTCCACCGGACGTGAACCGATGGCACACCCACCCGGTAAAGACACACGTGCCTGACCAAAGCGGGCCAACAAAGGTCCCAGCGCCAACACCGAGGCACGCATGGTCTTGACCAGCTCATAAGGCGCCTCGGGGCTGTGCAAAGGCCCCGCATCCAGTCGCACGGAACCATCGTCACCGTGGTCAGCCCGTACACCCATGTTGCGCAGCAACTTGAGCATGGTTTGCACATCCTGCAAACGCGGCACATTGGAGAGAGTCACGGCGTCTGCGGTCAAGAGCGCCGCACACAGCTCAGGCAGAGCAGCATTCTTGGCACCAGAAATCAGCACCTCACCTTGCAGCGTTCGGCCGCCGCGTATCAGTAATTTGTCCATGGATCGACGGTATCAGGCGGCCAAAGCGGCCCATTCTGCAGGGGTGTAGGTTTTCATGGACAGCGCATGCACCTCATCGGTGTGCATCTTGGCGCCCAGCGTGGCATACACCCGCTGGTGACGCTGAATGGCACGCTTGCCCTCGAACTCAGAGGACACGATGGTGGCGTACCAGTGACGGCCGTCGCCATCCAGCGCGCAGTGCGCACAATTCAGGTTCGCGGTGATGATGGATTGAAGTTCTTCTGCAGTCATCTCAAAAACAGGTGTGCGGCCCTTCAGCTGCGTATCTTGTAACCGGTGCGCAGCAAGTGCACCGTGAAGGCGCTCACCCCCAGCCATGCACTACCCACCACGCCCAAGCTGAGCCAGGGAGAGACATCGCTCACCCCGAAGAAGCCGTAGCGAAAGCCATCGATCATGTAAAAAAACGGATTGATATGGCTCAACGATTGCCAGAAGGCTGGCAAGGAGTGGATGGAATAGAACACACCACTCAAAAATGTCATCGGCATGATGATGAAGTTCTGAAAGGCAGCCAGCTGATCAAATTTTTCAGCCCAAAGGCCGGCGATAACGCCCAGTGTTCCCATCAGCGCAGCTCCGAGTACCGCAAACACCACGATCCAGGCCGGCGAAACAAACTCTGGCCGGGCAAACCAGGCAGTGGCCGCAAACACCCCTAACCCCACCAGCAAGCCACGGGCGATGCTGGAGCCCACATAGGCAAAAAACCAGGCCCAGTGGGACAAGGGCGTCAGCAGCAAAAACACGATATTGCCCATGATCTTGCTCTGGATCAGGGACGAAGAGCTGTTGGCAAAGGCGTTTTGCAGCACGCTCATCATCACGAGACCGGGCAACAAAAACACGGTGTAACTGATGCTGTCATAGACCTTGACGTGCTCTTCAAGCACATGGCCGAAGATCATGAGGTACAAAATGGCCGTGAGCACAGGTGCCGCAATCGTCTGGAAGCTCACCTTCCAGAAACGCAGCACTTCCTTGTAAAACAGGGTTTGCCAGCCGGTCATGCCGAAGCTCCTGCCTGGGCCGCGGCCACGGTCCTAGCTCCAGCTTTCCCGCTCATCACATCCAGAAAAACGTCTTCCAGGTCAGCCCGACGGATCTCGATGTCCTGGGCTTGCAAACCCGCTTGGCGCACGGCGGCCAGGTAGTTTTCAATTTCAAGGGCATCGTGAGCAGGAAACTGCACGATGCGCCCAGTGACGCGGGCCCGGCCGGCCAGGGCCTCGGGCAATTCACCGTCGACCTTGAAGCGCAGCACATTGCTCGACGAGGCCTTGAGCAATTCGGAAGTGCTGTCATGGGCCACGATGCGGCCCGACTTGAGCATGGCAATGCGCCCGCACAAGGCCTCGGCCTCTTCGAGATAGTGGGTGGTCAGCAGCACGGTGTGGCCCTGTTTGTTGAGTTTGGCAATGAACTGCCACAGGGTTTGGCGCAACTCCACGTCCACGCCCGCCGTGGGCTCGTCCAGCACGATCACTGGCGGGCGATGAACCAGGGCCTGGGCCACCAGCACCCGCCGCTTCATGCCACCGGAGAGTTGGCGCATGTTGGCGTTGGCCTTGTCGGCCAGTCCCAGGCTGCCCAGGAGTTCGTCAATCCAGTCGTCGTTGTTTTTGACACCGAAGTAGCCCGACTGAATGCGTAGTGCCTCGCGAACATTGAAAAACGGGTCAAACACCAGCTCTTGGGGCACCACACCCAGTTTGCGGCGCGCCTGGGCATAGTCGCCTTGCACGTCACTGCCCAGCACCGACACCTTGCCGCTGCTGGCGCGCGTCAGACCCGCCAGTATGCTGATCAAGGTGGTTTTACCGGCACCGTTGGGGCCGAGCAGGCCAAAGAAGTCGCCCTCCCGAATGTCCAGGGTGACATCGTCAAGCGCTAGAAATGTGCCTCCCGTGGTGCCGCGTGACGAGGGGTAGGCCTTGGAGACCGATTGAAACGATATTGCTGACATGAGCCGCGAATTTTAAGCGGCCGTGGCTAACGGGGACTTGAGCGCAGATGTGGGGAGCAGTTCGGCAATGCCATAAAGCTGGGCAAGATCATGCAAATGACCGGGCATGCCGTGGATCATCACGTTTTTACCGTGCTCTCGACCCGCGCGTTGGCAAGCCAACAAAACCGCCAGCGCAGAGGAATCAAACCTCTCCAATGGGGTGGCGTCCAGCGCGATCACGTCAACCGTTGAGGTCCGCAAACCCGCCACCAAATAGCGCAGGCAATCTGTTGCCTGGGCATGGGTCAGCTCTTTGGGCAATGCCAGCATCTCAGCCCTTGTTAGCGCTGTTGGATTTGTTGCGCTCAGCCAGCATATTGATCAAGCCGTCCACACCCTTGGCATTGATCTGCTGGGCAAACTGGTTGCGGTAGGTGTCCACCAACCACACACCCAGGACATTGATGTCGTAAATTTTCCAGCCCAGGCCCTGCCCGGCCGTTTTTTCCAGGCGGTAATCCAGACTCACCGGCTCGCCCCGACCCCGGATTTCCGTGCGCACCACCAGCTCTTTGTCGTCTGCAGAAGCGCGCAAAGGCTTCATGGAAATGGTCTGATCACCCACCTGGGACAAAGCTCCGGAGTAGGTGCGTACCAGCAAAATCTTGAACTCTTCTTGCAGTCGCTTTTGCTGCTCCGGTGTAGCCTGACGCCAGGCTGGCCCAACGGCAGACGCCGTCATTCGCTGGAAGTTGACATGCGGAATGACCCGGCTATCCACCACGGCAATGACGCGGTTGATGTCTCCCGACTGAAGCGTTTTGTCGGTGCGGATGGTTTCCAGCATCTCGCTCGACAGGCGTTTGATCATCTGATCGGGTGCCTCATCGGCCGCGCGGGCGGCTGCCCCGATGAGAGCTACACCGGCAAACGCCAGTCCGGCCAGCAACTTGTACATGTCACGACGATTCATGGCCTGCATCACTTTCAATCTTTGTGTCTGCCCTCAAGGCACGGGTGTGGGTGCATCTTCCGGGGGATTGCCGTCATAAACGAGACTGCGACGACGCTGCAAATAAACATCACGGGTAAAGCTGTACGGGTCCAGCGCAGCGCCGTCGATCAGGTCACCAGCGCGCAGCAAGCGCGCCCTCAGATCCACGAGGTTCAGCACATCCAGAGAAGTGCGGACTCCCTGATTGTCCAGACCTTCGAGCGGATCAAACTTGTAATCCACAGGCAGGGCCGCCGTGTCCCGCAGGGTGGACGAGCCCAACAGAGGTAAGACCACATAAGGCCCTGGCCCCATGCCCCAGCTCCCCAAGGTCTGTCCAAAGTCCTCGGGGTGGCGCTCTATGCCCAGGTCGGAGGCGATATCGAAGATACCCCCGAGCCCCAAAAAGGTATTGACGCCAAACCTGGCCAGGTTGTCACCCGCCGCCGCCCCCTTGAACTGCAAAAGGTTGTTGGCCGCGGACCAAAGATCATCCAGGTTACTGAAAAAGTTGCGCACGCCACTTCGAATGGGACGGGGCGTGATCTCCTGATAGGCCGTGGCCACTGGCTTGAGCACAACCCGGTCCACCGCATCGTTGAAAGCGTAGGTCCCCCGATTGACCGTTTCTAGCGGATCCGCCGGATGACCGCCCGGCAGGCTTGAGCAGGCACTCAGTGTTACCAGCAGCAAAGGTGCTATCAGCCACCGCCGCCATCGTTCACCCAACATCACAGTAAACACAAACACTCCCTCTTTTTATTTGCCCGACGGCGCTGCAGGGCCTTCAGCAGCCTTGCTGTACAAAAACTGCCCGATTAGGTTCTCCAGGACCACCGCAGACTGGGTGGCGCTGATGTGGTCACCTGCCACCAGATTTTTTTCTGCCGCACCGGCTTCAATGCCGATGTATTGCTCACCCAGTAAACCACTGGTCAAAATTTTGAGGGAACTGTCGGCAGGAAATCCGTAACGCCCTTCCATCGACAGGGTCACCCTGGCCTGAAAGGATTTGTCATCAAAGGCGATGGCCTCCACACGGCCCACCACCACGCCTGCACTGCGCACCGCCGCCTTGGGTTTGAGCCCTCCGACGTTGTCAAACTTGGCAGTCACCCGGTATGTGGGCTGGAAATTCAGCGTGAGCAGGTTGGCCGACTGCAAAGCCAAAAACAGGATCGCGGCAGCACCGATCAGCACAAACAAACCCACCCACACATCGTTCTTAGAGCGTTGCACGAGCCCCTCCTTAAATTGTGAACATCATGGCCGTCAGGACAAAATCCAGACCCAGCACCGACAACGAAGCCATGACCACCGTGCGCGTCGTCGCACTGGCAACACCCTCGGGGGTCGGCTGGGCTTCGAAACCCTGCAACAGGGCAATGAAGGTGACGGTGAAGCCGAACACGATGCTCTTGATCACACCGTTGCCCACGTCCTGCCACACGTCCACGCCCCCCTGGATCTGACTCCAGAACGAGCCGGCGTCCACGCCGATCATCAAGACACCCACAACCCAGCCGCCGATGATGCCCATGGCACTGAAGACTGCGGCCAGCAGGGGCATGGCAATCACACCACCCCAGAAGCGGGGGGCGAGTACCCGTTTGATGGGGTCCACCGCCATCATTTCCATGACACTGATTTGCTCACCGGCCTTCATCAGGCCAATCTCGGCCGTCAGGGATGTACCCGCCCGCCCGGCAAACAACAGCGCCGTGACCACCGGCCCAAGCTCACGCACCAGGCTGAGTGTCACCAGCAAACCCAGCGCCTCGGACGAACCGTAGCGCTGTAGCGTGTAGTAGCCCTGCAGGCCAAACACAAAACCCACAAACAGTCCGGACACCGCAATGATGGCTAGCGAGTAGTTGCCCAAAAAATGAATCTGATCCCGCACCAGTGAAAACCGACGCAGATTGCTGCCCAGGGTTCCGAGCAAGCGGACAAACAGACGGGCACCCAGGCCCAGAGCGGCCAGATGGCGACGGCTTGCAAAACCCACGTCAGCAGGCTTGAACCCCCTCATGCGGCACCCCCGACAGCAGCTATCTGCCGAGCCATCCCGACCCCGAAGTCATCTGCCACTGGAACGCAGGGGTAATGAAAGCGCACTGGGCCATCCGGCAAGGCATGCACGTATTGGTAGACCAGTGGGTCGGTACTCTCACGGACTTCATCTGGCGTCCCTTGGGCAGCAATCTTGCCGTTGGCCAGAATGATCACGTGATCGGCAATTCCAAAGGTTTGTTCCAGCTCATGGGACACGAAGATGCTGGTCAGGCCCATGGCATCGTTCAGCTCCCGAATCAGGCGGGCGGCAGTGCCCAGGGAAATCGGGTCCAGGCCAGAGAAAGGCTCGTCATACATCACCAACTCAGGGTCCAGAGCGATAGCCCGCGCCAGAGCAATCCGCCTCGCCATGCCACCAGACACTTCGCTGGGCATGAGGTCACGCGCGCCGCGCAGACCCACGGCATTGAGCTTCATCAGCACGATATCGCGTATCAGGGGTTCAGGCAGCTGGGTGTGCTCGCGCAGCGGAAACGCCACGTTATCAAACACACTCAGGTCCGCAAAAAGGGCGCCAAACTGAAACAGCATGCCCATGCGACGACGAGCCGCATAGAGCTGGGATTGATCCATCCGGGTAACGTCTTGCCCATCAAACAGCAACTGCCCCCGCTGAGCCCGGTTTTGCCCCCCGATCAAACGCAAAATGGTCGTTTTACCCCCGCCAGAGGCCCCCATCAGAGCGGTGACCTTGCCACGAGGCACACTCAGAGAAACGTCGTCCAGGATGAGACGCTCCCCGTAGCCAAAGCTCAGGTGACTCAGTTCGACAAGGGAGTTGGACATGGGGGTGGTCATCAAAATACAAAAGCCGGTATTGCCCGGCTTTTGCATCATACGAGGGCAGTGTAAACCCCGGGTAAACCTGAGGCTTAGTGCACCATCATCGCGGCAGATCGCTGTGGCCCATCAGGAATTCATCAACTGCACGAGCTGCCTGACGACCTTCACGGATCGCCCACACGACCAGACTTTGCCCCCTGCGCATGTCGCCTGCGGCAAACACCTTGGCGGCGTTGGTAGCGTAGCCGCCATTGAAGTCGGTGCTGGCCTTGGCGTTGCCCCGGGCGTCCTTGTCCACGCCAAAGGCTTCAAGTACGGTGGCGACCGGATTCACAAAGCCCATGGCGAGCAACACCAGATCGGCCTTGTAAGTTTTTTCGGTGCCAGCAATCTCGACCAGTTTGCCGTCCTTGAATTCGACATGCACCGTGGTCAGACCCGTGACTTTGCCCTTTTCACCGGTGAATTCCTTGGTGGAAATCGCAAACTCGCGGGTGCAACCCTCATCGTGACTGGAGCTGGTACGCAGCTTCATGGGCCAATAGGGCCAGGTCAGAGGACGGTTCTCTTCCTTGGGCGGTTGGGGCATCACCTCAAACTGGGTCACGCTCACCGCACCATGGCGGTTGGATGTACCGACACAGTCAGAACCAGTGTCGCCACCGCCAATCACAATCACATGCTTGCCATCAGCGCGCAACTGGCCCTTGAGCTTGTCGCCTGCATTGACCTTGTTTTGCTGGGGCAGAAATTCCATGGCGAAATGGATGCCATCGAGATCACGACCTGGCACGGGCAGGTCACGCGATTGTTCAGAGCCACCGGTCAGCAGCACGGCATCGAACTCTTTTTTGAGCTGTTCAGCCGTCACGGTGTCCTTGGACCAGTTGGTCACTTTGGAGCCGTCGGGCCAGCTGCCTACCAGCACGCCGGTGCGAATGGTCACGCCTTCGGCTTCGAGCTGCTTGACGCGCCGGTCGATGTGCGACTTTTCCATCTTGAAGTCAGGAATCCCGTAGCGCAACAAGCCACCCACGCGGTCGTTCTTTTCGAACAGGGTCACATCATGACCAGCACGTGCGAGTTGCTGCGAAGCGGCAAGGCCAGCGGGACCCGACCCCACCACCGCCACTTTTTTACCCGTCTTGTGCTTGGCCGGACGGGCAGTGACCCAGCCCTCGTCCCAGGCGCGGTCGATGATGGCGTGCTCGATGGACTTGATGCCGACTGCCGCATCATTCACGTTGACCACGCAGGCCGCCTCGCAAGGCGCGGGGCAGATACGGCCAGTGAACTCAGGGAAGTTGTTGGTGCTGTGCAGCACTTCGATCGCGTTCTTCCAGTCACCTTGGTAAACCAGGTCGTTGAAGTCCGGGATGATGTTGTTGACCGGGCAACCGTTGTTGCAAAACGGCGTGCCACAGTCCATGCAACGGGCCGCCTGCTTTTGAGACTGCTCGGGCGTCAGACCAACCACAAACTCCTTGTAATGCTTCAAACGCTCGGCGACAGGCTTGTAGCCTTCTTCGATGCGCTCATACTCCATGAAGCCAGTAACTTTTCCCATGATGCTTTCCTTCGATCTTGACGTTCAGCTTAGGCAGCCACTGCAGCTTGGGCCGATTTGGCCGCCTTCTTGGCGTTGATTTCGCCCAGGGCGCGCTTGTATTCGTTCGGGAAGACCTTGACGAACTTGCTGCGAGCTGTTGCCCAGTTGTCCAACAGCTCACGTGCGCGCTGGCTGCCGGTCCACTTGTGGTGGTCTTCCAACAGCTTCTTCAGCTGCGCTTCATCCGCCTGGTCACGGTGCCACACCTTACGGTCAATCTGAGCCTCCTGCTCGGCCACAGTCAGCACTTTTTCTATGCTGACCATGGCGGTGTTGCAGCGGGCGGCGAACTGACCATCTTCATCAAAGACATAGGCCACACCGCCGCTCATGCCAGCGCCAAAGTTGCGGCCCGTCTTGCCCAGCACGGCGACCGTGCCGCCGGTCATGTATTCGCAGCCATGATCCCCCGTGCCTTCGACCACTGCGGTGGCGCCCGACAGACGCACCGCGAAGCGCTCGCCGGCCACACCGGCAAAGAAGGCCTCGCCCGAGGTCGCGCCGTACATCACGGTGTTGCCCACGATGATGTTCTGTGCCGCCACACCACGGAACTCCAGGCTGGGGCGCACCACCACGCGGCCACCCGACAAGCCCTTGCCGGTGTAGTCATTGGCCTCACCAATGAGGTACAGCGTGATGCCCTTGGTCAGGAATGCGCCAAAGGATTGACCACCCGTGCCTTCGAGCTGGATGCGAATGGTGTCGTCAGGCAAGCCTCCTGGATGCACTTTGGTCACGGCACCAGACAACATGGCACCGACCGAGCGGTTCACGTTGCGTGCGGTTTCCATGAACTGGACTTTTTCACCCTTGTCGATGGCAGGACGGCTCTTGGCGATCAGCACGTTGTCGAGGGCCTTGGCCAGACCGTGGTCCTGGGT
>JBEEJZ010000272.1:0-15444 GCA_041168905.1 Pseudomonadota bacterium
CGCGTGAATCAGTTTACTTGCAGTCCGTTGGCATCCTTCACGTAGGTCGTGATGGGGATGCCCTGCCCCACGCTTTGGGTGACGGTGCAAAAACTCTCAAACTGTGCCAGCACTCGTTCCAGATGTTGCAGAGCGGCTGCAGCCACGCCCAAGGTGAGTGTGGCGTGCATGGACAGCACCCGCATGCGCCCCTCGGGATTGCGCCCAACCTCCGCCTGCACGGTGCAGCTGATGGGCTCCGGCGATTGCTTGTATTTGCGCAGCGCAAATAGCAAGGAGTCGCTCAGGCAGTTGCCAACCGCCGCACACAGCAGCTGGACTGGAGAGGGCCCCTGGCCCAGGCCCAAAGGCGCGGGCTCATCACCCAACAGCTTGGGCACGCCAGCGCCAAAGTCAATCGAGAACTGGTAGTCCTGCTGCTGGGTCAGCACAACAGTGATATTTCCTTGGCTCATGGCGATGTCCTTGGCTCAGATCAACTCAGTAAAAAAGACGTGCGACTTAGCTGCAGGTGCCGCCCCGGGACTCGGGCACACCCAGTTTCCTGAGGATGACCCCCATGGGGCAGAAGTTGCTAAAGCCAAACTGAAACAGGTTCAAGCCGACAAAGGCGGTAAAGGCCAGGGCCCACTTGCTCACAAACAGGGGGCTGCCTTCAACACCGAGGGCAAGCGAAACAAGAATGAACAAACCAGCAAAGATGCGAATGTAGCGTTCGATAGTCATGAAAGTAGCTCCTTAAAAAATCAGGGGGTGGAAGAAATCGAAACATCAGGGTTCTGACCGGTGGCCAGGGCTTCCTGGCTCTTGCGGTAGAACGCGTAGTACAGCACCGGTATCACGACCAGCGTCAGCAGCGTGGACACCAGAATGCCGAAGATCAGCGAGATAGCCAGGCCATTGAAGATCGGATCGTCCAGGATGAAGAAGGCGCCGATCATGGCGGCCAGCCCCGTCAGGGCAATGGGCTGGGCGCGCACGGCAGCCGAGCTCACCACCGCGTCCTTGAAAGCCATGCCCTGGCGCACCTGCAACTCGATGAAATCCACCAGCAAGATGGAATTGCGCACGATGATGCCCGCCAGTGCAATCATGCCGATCATGCTGGTGGCGGTGAATTGAGCACCCAGCAAGGCATGACCTGGCATCACACCGATGATGGTCAAAGGGATGGGCGCCATGATCACCAGCGGTGTCAGATAGCTGCGGAACTGTGCTACCACCAGCAAGTAAATCAGGATCAGGCCCACACCATAGGCGGCGCCCATGTCCCGGAAGGTCTCATAGGTGATTTGCCACTCACCATCCCACTTGATGGCGTATTGGCGATAGGGGTCGGTGGGTTGGTGTATCCAGTACTCGCCCAGCTCGCCAGTGTTGGGCAAGGCCGCTTCCGCCAGCTTGGGACGAATCGCAAACAAGCCGTACAAGGGTGAATCGAGCTTGCCGACCATATCGCCAAACACATAGCTCAGGGGCATCAGGTCTTTGGTGAACAAGGGCTTGTCGATCACGCCTCGATCCACACGCACCAGTTCCGACAAAGGCACCATCTGGCCATTGGCTGCACGCATGGGCAGGGCGAGCAAGGCATCCAGCCCCACCTGCGACTCGCGCGGCAACTGCAGGCGCACCGGCACCGGCAGCTTGCTCTGGCCATCATGCAGGTAGGCGGCATCAGCCCCCGACAGCGCTCCATGCACAGCTTGGGCAATAGCAGCGACCGGAATGCCCAAGGACTCGGCACGCTGGCGCTGCACGGTCAGATGGGCGCGAGGGGCGTCTTCCTTCAAAGTGGTGTCGATGCCCACGATGTCGGGCGTGCCGCCAAAAGCCTGTGCCACGCGCTGGGCCAGCGCCTGACGACCAGCCTCTTCAGGCCCATACACCTCGGCAACCAAGGGGCTCATCACGGGTGGGCCGGGTGGCACTTCCACCACCTTGACACGGGCGTTGTGGTGCTCACCAATTTTTTCCAGCTCAGGCCGCAGGCGCTGCGCTATCACGTGGCTCTTGTCATCACGATGCTTTTTGTCCACCAGATTGACCTGCAGGTCGCCCTGCTCGGCGTCTGCACGCAAGTAATACTGACGCACCAGGCCATTGAAGGTGATGGGACTGGCGGTGCCGGCATAGGCTTGCAGGTCGCGCACCTCCGGCTGTTGAGCCAGGTAGGCACCCAAGTCCTGCAAGGCGGCAGCGGTGTTTTCGAGGGGTGTGCCCGCAGGCATGTCCACCACCACTTGGAACTCGCTCTTGTTGTCAAAAGGCAGCATCTTGAGAACCACCCACTGCACCAGCGTCAAGCCCACCGACAACATCAAGGCCGCCAGAATGCCACCGAGCAGCAACCAGCGTTTGCGGGCACTGTCCAGCAAAGGTGTCAACAAGCGGGTAAATACACGCTGCAGCAGCGGGCCCAAGCCTTTGCTGGCCGGCTCAGCGCTTGCTGCGTGTCCGTCAGCACCATGCGCACTGTGGCTCTTCATGAGCTTGAGCGACAGCCAGGGCGTCACCGTGAACGCAATCGCCAGTGACAAAGCCATGCCCAGGCTGGAATTGATAGGGATCGGGCTCATGTATGGGCCCATCAGGCCGCTGACAAACGCCATGGGCAGCAAGGCAGCAATCACGGTCAGTGTGGCCAGAATCGTGGGGCCACCCACCTCGTCCACCGCCGCAGGAATGATCTGGGCCAAGGGCTTACCCGGGAACAGCTGCTGATGGCGGTGGATGTTTTCCACCACCACGATGGCGTCATCCACCAGGATGCCGATCGAGAAAATCAGCGCAAACAGACTCACACGGTTGAGCGTGAAGCCCCAGGCCCAGCTGGCAAACAGCGTCGCCGTCAGCGTCAAAATGACTGCACCACCCACAATCACAGCTTCGCGCCGGCCCAAGGCAAAGCCCACCAGCAAAATCACGGAACCCGTGGCAAAGGCCAGCTTCTGGATCAGCTTGTTGGCTTTTTCTGCCGCTGTTTCGCCGTAGTCGCGGCTCACAGTGGTTTCGATGTTGGCGGGGATCAAGGTGTTGCGCAGGGTCTCCAGGCGGGCACGAGCCGCGCGGGCCACATCAACCGCGTTTTCACCAGGCTTCTTGGTGACTGTCAACGTCACAGCAGGGAAGGTTTGACCTGCCGATACCGCCGCGCCGTCAGCACCTGGTGAAACATCATGACCAGCCATGGCCGCGCCGGGGGTGAACCACACATAGCGCTGGGGCAGCTGGGCACCGGCTTCGATACGGGCCACTTCCCGCAGGTACACCGGCTTGCCTTTGCTCACGCCCACCACCAGCGAACCAATGTCGTCCGCCGAGGTCAAGAATTCGCCGGTTTCGACGCTCAGCATCTGGGGTGCCTTGCCATTGACCTCCAGCACCGCACCTGACGGCATGCCGAAGTTGGCGGCAGCCAGGGTGGCTTTCAGGCTCAGTACATCCACCCCGCGCTCGCGCAAGCGCACAGGGTCCAGCCAGACCTGCACTGATCGGCCGGGGCCGCCGATGACCTGTACTTCGCGGGTACCAGGCACACTCTTGAGCTCCAGCTCCAGAGACCGAGCCACGCGCTCCAGCTCACTGGCGGCGGTCGCATCGCGGCTCCACATGGTGACAGCCAGCACGGGCACATCGTCGATGCCCTTGGGCTTGACGATGGGGGTCAGGGTGCCCAGGTCGCGGGGCAGCCAATCCTGGTTGGCATTAAGCACGTCGTACAAGCGCACCAGTGCATCGGTACGCGGCACACCCACCTTGAACTGCACCGTCAAAACGGCAATTCCGGGTCGCGCCACGGAATACGTGTGTTCGATGCCGGCAATCTGGCTCAGTACCTGCTCGGCGGGCCGAGCCACCATGTTCTGAACATCCTCACTGCTGGCCCCAGGGAAGGGAATCAGCACATTGGCCATGGTGACGTTGATCTGGGGCTCCTCCTCGCGGGGGGTCACCATCACTGCAAACAGGCCCAACAACAAGGCAACCAGCGCCAGCAAAGGCGTGATGGCGTTGGACTGGAAAGCCGCAGCAATGCGACCGGAGGCGCCCAAGCGGGGCGTGGAAGATTCGGTGGTCATGCCTGTAGGTCCCTTATTGCGCCGCGCCGGTAGGACGCGCACCGGCCAGGCCAGCACGCACAGGGTCTGCGGCAACCTGATCACCCGCCTTCAGGCCCGCCAGAATTTCAACGCCACTGGCACCATGATCTGTACCCAAACGCACCGCCTTCAAGACAAAGGCACCTTGCGACGCCACATAAACGCCGGTGAGTTCGCCACGGCGCACCACCGCCGACGATGGCAAGACCATGCGGTCGGCACTGCCACCCACAAACCGCACCCGCAGCTGCTGGCCTGGCACCACACCTTGTGCTGCGGCGGGCGTCAGATCCAGACGCCATTCAATGGTTTGAGATACGGGGTCGGCAGCCGGCAAGGCATTGCGCGCAGCAGGAGCCACCCACTGTGAGGCTCCCTGGGCGCTTGGCACCTGCACCTCCACTCGGCTGGCGCTGCGGGCCAGCTCGCCGCGCGATGCAGGAACCTGCACGACAGCACGTAGAGGCGTCGGCGCGTAGAGGGTCAAAATGGGCTTGCCGGGCATGGCCAGGTCACCGGCCTCGCTGTGGGTTTCGAGCACCCAACCATCAAACGGCGCTGTCACCCGGGTGTAACCCTGGGCCAAGGCCGATTGACGGGCACCAGCAGTAGCCTGCTCACGCCCAGCCTTTGCTGCGCTCAGCTGGTTGTCCGCCATATCCAAGGCAGCTTTGCTGACAAAGCCCTGGGTTTGCAGCTCGCGGGTGCGCTGGGCATGAGCGCTCGCATTGCGCAACTCGGCATCGGCCTGTGCCACCTGGGCCGCACTACGCTGCACGCCAGTCTGGGTTTCACGGTCATCAATGGTGGCCAGCACCTGGCCGGCACGCACCCGATCTCCGGCCTTCACCAACAGGGTTGCCAAGCGACCAGAGGCCTGGGCAGAGACCGTGCTTTGTCGCACCGGCTGCACGACACCATCCAACTCAAAACCCGTAGGAACCGCCTGGGCCCCCATCTTGATCACAGGTACGTCAATGGCGGCAACGGGCGTGGCTGCGTGCAAACCCTGAAAAGCGAGGCTCGCTGAAAGTGCCAGGGCCAAACGAAGGAGCGTGGTCTGAGGTGTCATGCGGTGAATTCGGCGAGGGTTCATGGGATTTCCTTGGATACTCCCCCGTAGTATATACCCCCTACAGTATATTGCGGAGATTTCCGCAACTATCCAGCAAGCACAGAGCGCTTGCCTTGCGACGGATCAACCGCGCACTGCCGGGCCAGGAATGTCACCCAATGAGTTGACAACGGCCATGAAAAAAGCCCCGCATGCGGGGCTCTGTTGGGGTGAGCGCAGCTTCAGCGCTTGAGCCGGATTTGATTGGGCAAGGGCACAGAACGCTGCAACACACCCTCGCCCAGCCACAGGGCGGAACGGCGCGCGCGCTGGGCCACGGTCGCCAGGGGCAGCTGCTGATAGTCGTCGTTGAACACCTCGAAGCTGTAGTCACCCCGGTACCCCAGCTGATGAAGCTTGAGTGTGAGCGCCGCCAATGCCTCGCTGTGCACACCCTCGCCCGGAAACACCCGAAAATGCCTGGCAGTGGCAATACGCTCCTCAACCGACTTGATCTCGTTCCACATGAAGTCCGCCAACTGCACCAGGTAGATCCTGTCCGGGTCCAGCATTTCCAGATCGTCCAGCGGCGTGTTGGTGGCGAACAGATGAAAAGAGTCGAAGCCCAGGCCCAGGTTGGGCATGTCGGCCTGGCAAATCACATCCCAGGCCTGCGGAAACTCATTGACGCTACGGCCCCAGGACAAGGCCTCATAGGCAATTTTGATATCCATGGGAATGGCCAACATGGCCAATTTGCGCAGATCGCGCGCAAGAGCATCGGGGTCACTGGTGGCATGCACAGACGTACTGGAGCAAGCCAACATGACGCGGCAGTCCAGGGCGTGGCACATCTCCAGCATCGACTTGGCAATGTCTACCTTGTAGTCGTGCAGGTGTCCAGACAGGCCCTCAAAATCCCGCAGAACCTGAAAACCCGTGACACGCAGGCCGCTTTCCTTGACCGCCTGCACCGCCGCCTCCCAGCCCTCCGGGTGCCCCACGAGGTCACGGGCGGCCAGCATCACCTGACTGAAGCCCGCCGCACGCATAGCTTTCAGTTTGGCCTCCAGCGGCCCGGCCAGCGAGATGGTGTCCATCCCGAAGTCGTCGATATTGCCTTCGAAGTGGCTCATGCCTGGGCTCCGGATGCTGCCTGGTGCAGCACCAGTTCAAACATCACGCTCCCAAGCCGGGTGCGGGTCAGGGCACCTCGCGCATCGGTCTGAACCCCGCGCGACTCGACAAACTCCACGCCACGCTGGCGCAGCTCGGCCACCGTGGCCATGACATCGGGCGTGCCCAGACCCATGCGTTGCAGGCATTCGTCATCTTCCACGTCCAGAACGCCCGGCTCGGGCTCAATCAGCTGCAGATAAAAGGACTGACACGGGCTGCGCAAAATACGCCCTTTGTGCAAGATGCCAAAGCGCTCTCCCGCATCGAGTGCGGTGAATCCGAACAAGGCGCTGTAGAACTCGGTCCAGTCTTCGGTACGGTCGTTGCCGATGTACTGCACCCAACCAAAAAAATGCAGGCCGGTCAGCGCAGGCGGATGCTGATCTACCGTTGGGATGGGCGTGAAGTCCACGTCGTAAATCGAAAAATCCCGGTAACGGTCCACAAAGTAAATACGACTGGTACCCACGCCATGGACAGCCGGAATGTTGAGTTCCATCACTTCGACTTGCGCTGGAACCGCCCAGGCTCCCAAATCCAGAGCGCGCTTGTAAGCGGCGGCAGCGTCGCGCACGCGCAAAGCCACCGCAGCAATGACGGGTTTGTCCGACAGCGGGGTGCGCGAAGAGACACCCGTGCCGTGCGCGTTCACGATGACGTTGAGTTCACCTTGGCGGTACAGCAAGACTTCGCGCGAGCGGTGGCGAGCAATCGGCCTGAACCCCATGGCCTCCAGCACCTGTCCCAGCGCCTGCGGCTTGGAGGTTGCGTACTCGATGAACTCAATGCCATCCATGCCGAGCGGGTTGCGTTCTTCCAGCAGGGATTCGCGGTCGGTCATTCCGGCAACTGCACTCAAACCGGTTGCGATTGTTTGGGTATTCGTCATGCTATGCACTCCAGGATGCCTTGATTGATGGGCAGTATCCATGATCGCTGGGGACCGATCCCGGGGCCAGGCTATCAAGACCGGCGCAAGGACTCAATATCGGGCGTGGCCACCTGCACGTCGGCACACTGGGCCCGATGGCGCAAGGCGTGGTCCATCAGCACCAGGGCCAGCATGGCCTCGGCAATCGGCGTGGCACGTATGCCCACACAGGGGTCGTGGCGGCCCTTGGTCACCACCTCCACCGGCTGACCCGAGACATCAATGGAGTCTCGTGGCGTGATGATCGAACTGGTCGGCTTGATGGCAATGCTCACCTCCAGATCCTGCCCGGTGCTGATACCCCCCAGTACACCGCCGGCGTTGTTGGTCCTGAAGCCCTGGGGCGTCAGGGAATCGCCATGCGTCGTGCCCCGCTGCGCCACGCTGGCAAAACCGGCACCGATCTCCACCCCCTTGACCGCGTTGATGCCCATCATGGCGTAGGCAATGTCGGCATCGAGCTTGTCAAACAGCGGCTCGCCCAGGCCTACGGGCACGCCAGACGCCGTCACACGGATGCGCGCACCGCAAGAATCACCGGACTTACGCAAGGCGTCCATGTAGTCTTCGAGTGACTGCACGTCGGCCACCGGTGCAAAAAACGGGTTGTTGGGCACATGGTCCCAGGACTCAAATGGGATCACGGCTTCCCCGATCTGGGTCATGCAACCCTTGAAAGTGGTGCCGTACTTCTCGAACAACCATTTTTTTGCCACGGCGCCGGCGGCCACCATGGGCGCTGTCAGGCGCGCCGAGGATCGACCTCCACCGCGTGGATCGCGCAGCCCGTACTTGTGGGTGTAGCTGTAGTCGGCATGACCGGGTCGAAAACTCTGCAAGATGTTGCCGTAGTCCTTGCTGCGCTGGTCAGTGTTCTTGATCAGCAGGCAAATCGGCGTGCCAGTGGTTCTACCCTCATACACACCACTCAAAATTTCGACGGCATCGGGCTCGTTGCGCTGGGTGACGTGCCTGCTGGTGCCGGGACGGCGACGATCCAGATCACCCTGAATGTCTGCCTCACTCAAGGCCATGCCCGGTGGGCAACCATCAATCACGCAGCCGATGGCCGGGCCGTGGGATTCACCAAAATTGGTGACGCAAAAAAGGTGTCCGAAGGTGTTTCCGCTCATGAAGGTAATTATCCCTGAGCCGCCTGCCGCTGATCCGCGGCAGTACACAACGAAGCGATGACGAGAGCCTGCCTCAGGAGGCAGCGCCCTGTTCTTCTTCCGGCCAGTCGCGAATGTAGGCCTTGAGCATCTTGTTCTCGAAGTTCTGGCTATCCACCACCGCCTTGGCCACATCGTAGAAACTGATCACGCCCATGAGCATGCGCTCGTCCATCACAGGCATGTAGCGGGTGTGGTGCTCCAGCATCAGGCGGCGTACGTCGTCGAGTTCGGTCTCCGAACTGCAGGTCATCGGGCTCTTGTCCATGGCAACGCCAACGGTGGAGTCGCCCACCGTGCCACCATTTTTGACGATCAACTGAATCACTTCGCGAAAGGTGAGCATGCCAGCGAGTTCGCCCTGGGACATGACCACCAGAGAGCCGATGTCTTTTTCGGCCATCAGGTCCAGCGCGCGTGACAGGGACTCGTCGGGGTTGGCGGTGTACAAGGTGTTGCCCTTCACGCGCAGAATATCGCTGACTTTCATGGTGTTCTCCTCTCGGCCGGGTTGAGACAAATCTTTGGTGCAATATAGCCCACAATTGCCCGGATTCACCCCCGTAAATGCCCGGGTAAGGCACCAAGATTGCGAGGAAAACATGCCTGGTTACTCAGATCCCGGTTTTGACACGCTGGCCCTGCACGCAGGGGCGCAGCCGGACCCTGCTACAGGCGCACGGGCAGTGCCCATTCACCTCACGACATCTTTCGTGTTCGAGTCCAGCGAGCATGCCCAATCGCTGTTTAACCTGGAGCGTGCCGGCCATGTGTATAGCCGCATCAGCAACCCCGCCAATGCCGTGCTGGAACAGCGGGTGGCAGCGCTGGAAGGTGGCATCGGCGCGATCACCACTTCTAGTGGCCAGGCCGCCTTGCACCTGAGCATTGCCACGCTGATGGGTACGGGTGCACACATCGTCGCCAGCACGGCGCTGTATGGGGGCTCCCATAACCTGCTGCACTACACCCTGAGGCGCTTTGGAATCGAGACCACTTTCGTCAACCCGCACGACATCGATGCTTGGCGGGCCGCCATCCAGCCCAACACTCGACTTTTGTTCGGCGAGACCGTGGGCAACCCAGGGCTGGACGTGCTGGACATTCCGACCCTGGCCGGCCTGGCGCACGAGGCCCACATCCCGCTGCTGGTGGACTCGACGCTGACGTCACCCTGGCTGATGCAGCCCTTGTCCCTGGGGGCTGATCTGGTGTACCACTCGGCTACGAAATTCTTGAGCGGGCACGGCACGGTCATTGGCGGTGTGGTGGTGGATGGCGGCAGTTTTGACTGGGCCGGCGCGCATGCCAGTACCGGCCAGTTTGCGGAGCTGGCAGCGCCTTACGAAGGCTTTCACAACATGGTGTTCAGCGAGGAAAGCACGGTAGGCGCTTTTTTGCTGAGGGCCAGGCGCGAGGGTCTGCGCGACTTCGGCGCCTGCATGAGCCCACACACCGCCTGGCTGATCTTGCAAGGCATCGAAACATTAGGGCTGCGCATGGCCCGGCACATGAGCAATACCGAGCGGGTGGTGCAGTTTCTGGCAGCCCACCCCTGGGTCAGCCGCGTTGGTCACCCGCTGCTTGAAAGCCACCCCAGCCACGCACTTGCGCAAAAGCTCTTGCCGCGTGGTGCTGGCTCGGTATTCAGCTTCGACATCCGTGGCAACCGCGCGCAGGGCCAACGCTTCATCGAGAGCCTGCAGGTTTTCAGTCATCTGGCCAATGTCGGCGACTGTCGCAGTCTGGTGATACACCCGGCCAGCACCACGCACTTTCGCATGAGCGATGACGCACTGGCCAGCGCCGGCATCGGCCCTGGCACCATCCGGCTGTCCATCGGGCTGGAAGACCCGGACGATCTGATAGAAGACCTCAAACGCGCCCTGCGCGCCGCCGAAAAAGCCGTCTGATACGCGTCATTGGAGTCAAGCCATGTACCTGAGCGTCAACAACGCCCCCACTTACTGCTACACCGGCGGCAAAGCCCACAGCGCTGCCTTGCCCACGGTGGTGTTCATCCACGGCGTGCTCAACGACCACAGCGTCTGGATTTTGCAAAGCCGCTACCTGGCCCACCATGGCTGGAACGTGCTGGCGGTCGATTTGCCCGGTCACGGCCGCAGTGGCGGCGAGGCGCCCTCCAGCGTGGAAGAGGCGGCCGATTTTGTGGGCGCCCTGCTCGATGCCGCCGGCGTGCAAACCGCTGCGCTGATCGGCCATAGCTGGGGTTCTCTGATTGCGCTGGAAGCCGCAGCCCGGCTGAAGGACCGCGTCAGTCACCTGGTGCTGGTCGGTACGGCCTTCCCGATGCCGGTGACGCCGGCTTTGCTGGACGCCTCCTTGAACGAACCTGAAAAAGCGCTGAAGCTAGTCAACGTGTTTTCGCGCAGCACGCTGGCAGCACCGCCTTCGGCCTTGGGGCCGGGCACCTGGGTCTATGGCGCCAGCCTGGCACTGGGCCGCCGGGTGTTGGCCGGCAATACCCAGGCAAATGTGTTTCACCGGGGCTTTGTCGCCTGCAACAGTTACGCTGGCGGTGCGGCGGCGATGGCGAAAGTCAGCTGTCCGGTGCTGTTTGCGTTAGGCGCTCAAGACCAGATGACGCCACCCAGGGCAGCTAAGACGCTGATCGAGATTGCACGACAGCGGCAGACGTCAGCACGGGTGCAGGTCGCGACCCTGCCTGTGGGGCACCATCAGATGACCGAAGCACCCGAAGAACTGTTGCAGGCCATCAAGCAATTTCTGGCCTGACAGGCCCGGTCACCACAGCGAAATCAACCGTCCTGCCTCTAGCCGAACCCCGTGCTTGGCCATGGCGCGGGCCTCGACCTCGTCATGGGTCACCATCAGTGTGGCCATGCCAGCGTTGCTAATGCGCTGACGAAATTCCTCACGCAGGCTGGCGCGCAGGTCGGCATCCAGTGCCGCAAAGGGCTCATCGAGCAACAAGACACGCGGCTGGGTAATGAGCGCCCGAGCCAGGGCCACACGCTGCTGTTCACCACCTGAAAGCGTCCATACCCGCTGGCGCGCCTGCGCTGCAAGGCCAAAACGAGCCAACATGGTCTGGGCCTGCCCACGAGCATCACGCTTTTTCACGCCCTGCTCCACCAGCCCGAAGGCCACGTTGTCTTGCACATCCAGATGCGGAAACAAGGCGTAGTCCTGAAACATCAACGCAAAGCGGCGGCGCTCGGGTGGCTGCATGGTGATGTCCCCGCCGTCCAACAGTACGCGCCCTGAGTCGGGCGCCTCCAGCCCTGCCAGGATGCGCAGCAAAGTGCTTTTGCCACAGCCGGACGGACCCAGCAAGGCCACAAACTCACCGGGCATCAGGGTCAGGCTGATGTCGTCCAGCAGCACGCGTTGGTCCAGGGTCTTGCGCAGGTGCTGCAGCTCAAGCATGGTGCAGCCCTTCATGGCCTGGTTGGCCCTGCCATTCGATCAACAGAAACGCCAGCAGCGCCAGTGCCATCAGCACACACGACAGCACCAAGGCGGCATCATGGTGGGCCTGACCAGGGCGGCCCAGGTGCTGGTAGATCAAGGTCGTGAGCGTGACCCACTCCGGGCGGGACAAAAAGAGCGTCACCGCAAACTCACCCAAGGCGGTGGCTGCCGCAAACGCCATGCCCCGGCGCAAAGCGGGCCGCAGCAGCGGCAGCGTGACCCGCCAGAAAGTGCGCCAGGGGCTCGCCCCCAGGGTTCTTGCGGCCATGTGCCAGGAAGTGGGCATTCCGTCCAGACCAGCCGCCACCGACTTGGCGACAAAGGGATAGGCTAGCAAGGCGTAGGCCGCCAAAAGCAAGCCCATGCTGGCCGAGGCTTCGGGGTAGAGCAACAGCAACCCGAAAGCCACCGTGACGGGCGAAGCGACCAAGGGCAAAAACGCAGCGGTGCGCCACCACAAAGAGTGCTGCGCCACCAGGGCATGGGCCAGGCCCACCACCGTGGCCATAAGCAGCGCGACAGCCGAAAAACGCAAGGTATTGAACAAGGCATCCAGTGCATCAGCCTCCAGCACCTGAGCCCAAGCGGCCTCACCTGCCTGTAGGGCGCTCCATCCGATCGCCAGCAAGGGCGCTGCACAAAAAACAAACAAGACCAGCAAGGCCGCAAAGATTGCCCCCCAGCCGGCCAGGCCACACGGCGGCACACGCGGCACCGGGTCAGGTCGCATCGGGGTCGACAAGCGACGCTCAATGGCCGCATATGCGAGCGCAACCAGCCCCGTCAGCAACAGCATCCACAGGCCCAACACGCTGGCCTGCGCCAGCTTGAGTTCATGGGCGACCAGGGTGTAAATCTCCACCTCGATGGTCGCGTAGCGCTGCCCCCCCAGCACCAGAGCCAGACCAAAGCCAGAGAAGCAATACAAAAACACCAGACACAGGCTGGAGGCAAGCCAGGGCAGGATGGTGGGCCACTCTACCCGCCAGAAGGCACGCCAGGGGGTGGCACCCAGGGTACGGGCGGCATCCACGCGCTGCCGACTCACTTGAGACAAGGCATCCACGCCGGCTCGTACGACCAGACACAAATTGAAAAACAGATTGCCGTACAGCAGCAGCCAGGGGCTGTCCTCCAAATCTGCCCCAAGCAGGCCGTTGGGCCCCCACAAGGTCAGCACCCCCATGGCAGCCACCAGCGTTGGCACCACAAACGGCAACATCAGCAAACGCAGCACCCAGGAGCGCCCCACAAATTCAAACCGGGCCAGAACCCAGGCGACCGGCAAACCCACGGCTAGCGCGGCCACGCAAGTCAAAGCGGCTTGTATCAAAGACCAGGCCAGGCGCCAGCGCAGGTAGTCGTCCTGCCACAGGGTCCAGATGCCGGCGGCTGATGCGTGCACCGCCTGCCCGTCACCAGCAAAGCCTTCCCAGGCCAGTCGCCCCATCGGCCCGATCAGCAGCAAGACCAGTGTGGCGGCGGGCACCAAGGCCAGCAGCCAGCGCACAGGCAGCCTCATGGATTTACTTCAAAACCACCTTGGTCCAGCGCGCAATCCACTGGGCAGACTTCTCAGCGATCTGCTCGGAGGGCAGGCTTTCAAAGCTGGCTGGCTCAGGCGCATGGCGCATCACCTCGGCACGCGCAACGCCAGCCTGGGTCGGGAACATCCACATGGTGGTCTGCAAGGCTTCCTGTACCGGCACGCTGGTCATGAAGGCGGCAAACTTTTTCGCTGCCTCAGGCTGTTTGCCACCGGCGATCAAACCCACGCCTTCCATCTGGCGATACACGCCGCCTTTCAGAAAAAGGTTGCCGGTGGGCGACTCGGTGAGTTTTTCCTTGCTGTAAAACACCTCCGCCGCAGGGCTGCTGGCGTAGCTGACAACGAGCGGGTAGGCGCCGCCATTACGACTGAAGTGGGTGTAGTAGGCTTCCGTCCAGCCCTTGGAGACTTTGAGGCCGTTGGCACGCATGCGACCCCACCATTCAAAGGCCTGCTCCTCGCCCATCCCGGCAATGGTGGCCAGCAAGAACGCAAAGCCAGGACTAGAGGTCGCTGGGTTTTCGACCACCAACCATTTTTTGTAGGCCGGTTGGGTCAGGTCTTGCAAAGACTGGGGCAAGGCTACCCCTTTCTTGGCCAGGGCAGCCTTGTCAAAATTGAGAGTCACATAACCATAGTCCACTGCCGTCAGAGCCGCGCCCAAAGGGCCGGCAGCAGCCTGGCTGGGTGCCAACACGCCGGCCGCACTGGCTTTGGCTGCCAAGGTGTTGTCTATGCCGTAGACCACATCGGCCACAGGCCTGGACTTGGTCAGAATCAATTTGTTCAGCATTTCTCCGGCGTCGCCGCCCTTGATGAGGCTCAACTTGACGCCAGCGTCCTTCTCGAACTGAGCGAGCAAGGGCTTGGGCAAGTCAAAGGAGTCATGCACCATCACCCGCAACACAGGCGCTGCGGCCCAGGTGTTCAGATGCAAGAAAACGGTCGTGGAGAGAATGCCGGCGAGAGCCAGCCGGGACAAGTTGCGACGCTTCATGTTTGCCTTTCAATGCGCCAGCACAGAGCGCCTGAAGGCACAGGGACCACCGCTTCTCGTCAAAGGGCAGACCCAGGCAATCACGCTCCCTACGCTGGCATGACCCAGATCAGGTGAGTGGGGTATTTCTCAGTCCGCTAGCAGCGGACACCCCCGGTGAGGCGCGAATTCTAAGGCCAGCAACAAAATGGCCATAAAAAAGGCCCCACGCCAGCAGGGTCGCTGCCAACGTGGGGCCCTAGTCAACGAAGACCGCTTCAGGCCAGCGAGGCTTCCAGGGCGGCGTTGAGGGTTGCGCTCGGACGCATCACTGCGCTCACCTTCTTGGGGTCGGGCATGTAGTAGCCACCGATGTCCACCGGATGGCCCTGCACCGCGTTGAGTTCAGCCACGATGGCCTGCTCGTTCTCGGTCAGCGATTTGGCCAGCGGCGCGAAGTGGGCCTGCAGTTCGACATCGTCGGTCTGGGCTGCCAGTTCTTGCGCCCAGTACATGGCCAGATAAAACTGGCTGCCACGGTTGTCGAGCTGACCGGTCTTGGGCGATGGGTTCTTGTTGTTGTCCAGCAATTTGCCGGTTGCGGCATCCAGCGTTTTCGCCAACACCTTGGCCTTGCTGTTGCCCTTCTTCAGACCCAGGTCTTCAAGCGACACGGCCAGCGCCAGGAATTCACCCAGCGAGTCCCAGCGCAGGTGGTTTTCTTCGACCAGCTGCTGCACGTGCTTGGGCGCAGAGCCACCGGCACCAGTTTCGTACATGCCGCCGCCGGCCATCAGAGGCACGACCGACAGCATCTTGGCCGAGGTGCCCAGTTCCATGATCGGGAACAGGTCGGTCAGGTAGTCGCGCAGGATGTTGCCTGTGGCGCTGATCGTGTCCAGGCCGCGCACCACGCGCTCCAGGGTGTAACGCATCGCACGCACCTGGCTCATGATCTGGATGTCCAGACCGGCGGTGTTGTGCTCGTGCAGGTACATCTTGACCTTGGTGATCAGCTGGGCTT
>JBEEJZ010000273.1:0-2985 GCA_041168905.1 Pseudomonadota bacterium
GAGCAAGACCTGTACCGCGCTGCCAGTGAGGTGGCATGGGAGATTTGGTTCACGCCCAAGCAAAGCATCAAGGTGGAAGTGACCGCGCAGCACAGCCCGCTCACCTCGCTGAACTTTGCGGCCCTGAAAATCAAGGACGCAGTGTGCGACCGATTCCGCGACAAGGCCCACGGCGTACGTCCCAACGTGGACACGCAGTGGCCCGATGTGCGCATTTATGCCCACCTGACCACCGACAGCTGCTCGCTGTACATCGACACCTCGGGTGAGCCGCTGTTCAAGCGCGGCTGGCGTGTGGACAAGGGCGATGCGCCCCTGAAAGAAACCCTGGCTGCCGCCATGCTGGCAGCCAGCGGTTGGGCCGACGGCGACGACGACCTGATGCCGCTGTACGACCCCTGCTGCGGCAGCGGCACCATTGCCATTGAAGCGGCGCAAATCGCCTGCAACATTGCGCCCGGCTCGTTGCGCAAATTTGCGTTTGAGAAGTTTGTACCGTTCCAGCCGCACGTCTGGGCTGCTATCAAAAAAGAAGCTGCTGACGCAGTGTTCAAGCCGGAGCAAGGCCAAAAGGCCTTGATTTATGGCAGCGATGTGTCGCACCGCATGGTGGACTTTGCGCAGCGCAACGCCGAGCGCGCGGGTGTGGCCGATGTGATCGAGTTCCGCGGTGGCGACGCGCTGCAACGCATGCCCCCGATTGAAGGCGGCGGTGTGATGTTGCTCAACCCCCCGTATGGCGAGCGTATTGCGGTGGGGGGTGTGGCTGGGGCCAACAGGGGCGGCTTCAACGCCGAATCGGATGGCGAGCCGGAAGGAAAATTTGGCGCACGCGAACTGGCCCACACCGAAGACGGCGGCGAGTTCTTCAGCCAACTGGCCAGCCACTGGAAGAAAAACTTCTCCGGCTGGACCGCCTGGATGCTCACGCCCGACCTCAAGCTGCCTGGCAAGATGCGCCTCAAAGAGTCGCGCCGTGTGCCCATGTGGAACGGCCCGATTGAGTGCCGCTTGTTCAAGTTCGACATGGTGGCCGGGCGCATGGCGCCCAAGGGCAAGGCGGGTGACGCCACCGGAGGCAGCGCCGCGTGATTGTGATCGACACCAATGTGGTGTTGGACTTGCTGGTGTTTAGCGACCCCGCGGTGCAGCCGCTGCGTGACCAGTTGGCCAGCGGCACTTTGCGCTGGATTGCCACCCGTCCCATGCGCGACGAGTTGGAGCGCGTGCTGGCCTATCCGCAAATCGTCAAAAGCCTGGCGCACCACCGCGTGGAACCAGCCCAAGTGCTGGCGCAGTTTGACGCCCAGGTGCATTGGTGTGACGTGGCCCCCAAAGCCAGCGTGACGTGCAAAGACCCCGATGACCAGCGCTTTATCGATCTGGCTGTGGCCCACCGTGCCCAGCTGTTGAGCAAGGACAAAGCCATACTTTGTATGCGAAAAAGGCTTCTAGCCCTTGGTGTACTTGCGTAAGCAGCTATAAAAACTATAGCAATTTAGTTGGTTACCCAGCGAGCTCAACCCAAGCTGGCGTGAATCATGTCCCGCACGCGGGGGTAAATCTGCTGGTTCCAGCGCCTGCCGCTGAACACACCGTAGTGCCCCACGCCGGTCTGGATATGGTGGGTCTTCATGTAGGGGCGGATGCTGCTGCACAGGTCCTGGGCGGCGACGGTCTGGCCCACGGCACAGATGTCGTCGCGTTCGCCTTCTACGGTCATCAGCGCGGTGCGGCGGATGGCGGCGGGGTTCACGGTTCGGCCACGGTACTGCAACTTGCCCAACGGCAGGTCGTAGGTCTGGAACACCTTCTCGACCGTCTCCAGATAGAACTCGGCGGGCAGGTCGTTGACCGCCAGGTATTCGTCGTAAAACGTGCGGATGGTGTCGGCCTGCGCCACATCGCCGTCCACCAGGTGGCGGTACATGTCTTTGAACGACTGCTTGTGGCGGTCCGGGTTCATGGCCATGAAGGCACTCACCTGCACAAAGCCCGGGTACACGCGGCGCATGAAGCCCTTGTGTGGCAAGGGCACATGGCTGATCAGGTTTTTTTCAAACCATGCAATCGGCTTGCTGGTGGCCAGTTTGTTGACCTCGGTGGGGTTGACGCGGCAGTCCACCGGGCCGGCCATCAGCGTCAGGCTGCGAGGCTGCGCCGCGTCATCGTCTTCGGCCATGATGGCCGTGGCCGCCAGGGCCGCCACACAGGGCTGGCACACCGCCACTAGATGCGCGCCGGGGCCAATGGTCTGGGTGAAGCGGATCATGTGGTCGATGTAATCGTCCAACCCAAACGCTCCATGCCGCAGCGACACATCGCGCGCGTTGTGCCAGTCCGTGATGTACACGTCATGGTCTCGCAGCAGCGTTTTGGCAGTTTCCCGCAGCAAGGTGGCAAAGTGACCTGACAAGGGGGCGACCAGCAGCACGGGGGGCTGGTAGGGCAGGTCGTCAGCCCCTTCTTTTTTGAAGCGCAGCAGCGTGCCAAAGGGCAGGCTCAGTACCGTCTCTTCGCTGACGGCGTAATCACGTTCGCCTACGGTGATGCTGCCGATGGCGTAAGGCGGGCGGCTGTGCGTGAGTCGCAAGCGGGAGAACACGTCCATGGACGCCGACAGTTTGCGCAGCAGGCTGTTTTCGGTGTTCTGAATCCACAGGGCTGCGCTGCTGCCTTGGGCCAGCAGCCGGAAGGGCGACATCAGGTCGCTTTGCAATTGGTAGGCCTGGTACAGCATAGGTTTCCTATCGAAAAATGGGCACGCCTTGTGCCTAATACGGTGCATCAGGTGGCTTGGTCACTTGACTGCAGGCAAGTTACGGGCCACCTCGCAGAGAGGCCATCCCCAGTGAAGTTAGGCACAACCCTTGCGTAGCTGAGGGGACAAGCCCGTTCAAGGAGACCCCATGGCTACCAAAGCAGTACTCACGATCAGCAGTAAAAACTATGGCGCGTGGGCATTGCGCGGGTGGTTGACCGCCC